>JACCWK010000097.1 GCA_013697655.1 Nitrosospira sp. | reverse complement strand
GCGACATTACCACCGGTCGTCTGCGCCGTGGCGTGTTCCGCAGCGTCCCGGAACTCAATGCCGCCATCAAGGAATACATCGCCATGCATAACCAATCCCCCAAACCTTTTGTCTGGACTGCCAAGGCTAATGACATCCTGCAAAAAGTCATCCGCGCCAATCGCCGCTTAAGTTCCAAACAGAATGGCGCACTACACTAGTAACATCATTGTAAAAAACCTGCGCATAATGCCGCATTTCCCGATAGGCTGGTTCAAATAATAAGAACCGGGACGCACACTGTCTGGTCGTCTGGTCTCATTGCGAGTGCGTTTCAGGCTATAATTAAATAGTTAATCCTCCCAAACATCATGTTCCGTTCGCGACGCTCTTGATTTTTACCGGCAGCGCCCGCAAAAAACTATTTTATGAATGTTTTCTACGAAGAGGAAGGTACTTTCAAAGTCGGCGCCATTCTCGCTGACAATACGACGTCGCTGCAAGTCGAGGCGCCCCACGGCAAGCGCGCAAAAATAAAGGCCGCTTCGGTGCTGCTGCGGTTTGACGCCCCATCCCTGTCCGAATTTATAGATCGTGCACAAAAAACAGCGGATGATCTGGATGCAAATTTCCTTTGGGAGTGTTGCGAGAGCGAAACCGAGTTCGCCAGCCATGAGTTGGCCGCAGACTATTTTGGTCATGCAGCGAGCCCGGAGGAAGCGGCGGCGGTGCTGATGCGGTTGCACAGCGCACCGATGTATTTTTACAAAAAAGGCCGGGGACGCTACAAGGCGGCACCATCGAAAGCGCTCGAGGCGGCGCTTGCCAGTCAAGAAAGAAAGCGCCACCAAGCGGAACAGCAGGCACGCTATGTGCAATTACTGAATACGTTTACTCTACCGGACGAATTTAAACCCTCGCTGGTCAATCTGCTCCACCGGCCCGATAAGAGCACGGTGGAATGGAAAGCACTCGATGCCGCTTGCACAGCAACCAAGCTGAGCGTTCCCAGACTTCTGGAAAAGTGTGGCGCGATACCGTCTACATATGACTACCATGTCGACCGATTCCTGCTTGAGCATTTTCCCGAAGGTACAGGCTTCGGCGCCCTCGACGTGGCCGGCGAGTTGCAAGATCCGACAGATTTACCTATAGCAAATGTGGTCGCCTTCAGTATAGATGACGCTTCCACTACCGAAATCGACGACGCTTTTTCGGTGACACCGCTGACACTGGGTAGTTTCCGCATCGGTATCCATATTGCTGCTCCTACATTGGGAATCACGCCGGACTCGTTACTGGATAGGGTAGCGGCACAGCGTCTTTCGACCATATATCTTCCGGGAAAAAAAATTACGATGCTCCCGGAAGCCGTGATACATCGTTATACGTTGGGCGAAGAACGATTATGCCCGGTGCTTTCCATGTATCTCGACGTTGCAGACGATTTCACAGTTATCGCTACCAATAGTCGTCTCGAGCAGGTACAGATTGCGGCTAATCTCAGACACGATGCGCTTGAGGAGCACTTTAACGAACATACCCTGGCGGCAGGAAACTTTGATTATCCTTTTGGCAAGGAGTTGGTGGTACTTTGGAATTTTGCTTGCAAGATGGAAGCTTTCCGCGGCAAGACCAATGACAGCAATAACGAGAAAATTGATTACGGTTTTAACGTCGAGAATGATCGCGTTACCATAAGCGAGCGTCGGCGGGGTTCCCCGATTGATAAAGTTGTGTCTGAACTCATGATTTATGTTAATACTACATGGGGTAAGCAACTGGCTGATGGTGGTGTCACAGGCATCTATCGCAGCCAGGGTGGCGGCAAGGTTAGAATAAGCACTTCTCCTGCCCCCCATCAGGGTTTAGGTGTATCGCAGTATGCTTGGATCAGTTCGCCCATGCGTCGCTATGTTGATTTCATTAACCAGCGGCAACTGGTTGCGCTGCTGCGCAGGGAAGCTCCACCTTATACCAGAGAAAGCGAAAGTCTGCAGGCGTCCATACGCGATTTTGAAGCGGCTTATGAAGTTTACGGAGATATTCAGCGCAGCATGGAGCGTTACTGGTGTCTGCGCTGGTTGTTGCAGGAAAATATCAATGTGATTGGTGCGCAGGTACTTAAGGAGAATCTAGTAAAACTGGACCATCTTCCATTAGTGTCGAGGGTGAGTTCTTTACCGGAAATGCCCCCGGAAACGAATATTGAAGTTGAAATTTCTCAAATTGATTTGCTGGAGCTCACTTTTAACGCGAAATTTCTGCATAAGTTAGAAGTATAAAAATTGGTTGTCATCCATGTGATGAGTCCCTCGTTTGTTTTACAATGGATAGGACTTATCCAAGATTTCCTTAAGACATTCTGCGACCCTAATTTGCACACGCTTGATACATTGAGTGCCACCCCAAATATATCGGATTTCAATTTAGCCACATCCCGCGACTGGCTGTTAAATCCCTTGTCACGTCTAAACGTGGCGATATTGATATCGGTGATTTTTCACGCAGTGGTGCTGTTTGGTATTACGTTCAAATTTCCCCTTCCGAAAATCGACAACACTGCCACGCCGTTGGAAGTGGTGCTGGTCAATAGTAAATCCGCGTCGAAACCGCGTCATGCGGATGCGCTGGCGCAGGCTAATCTGGACGGGGGCGGCAACACGGACAACAACCGCCGGGCTAAGGCACCCGTTCTCCCGCCGGTAGATTACAAACGCCTGGATGAGGCAGCCCTCGCTGCGAAAAAAACGGATCAGCTTGAACAGGAAGCAAAACGGCTGATGACGGCGATCGACGGCGACCAAACTATCCATCAAGCCGAGCCTCATTCAGAGCAGTTTGAACAAAGCCCTAACGTTATGGATGCCACTGACCTGGTTCAGCGCGGCATCGAAATTGCCCGTCTGGAAGCACAGACTTCCCGGGATTATGAAGCTTATCAAAAGCGCCCTAAACGTAAATTCATAGGGGCCCGCACACAGGAATACCGGTTTGCCCGTTATGTCGAAGATTGGCGTATCAAAGTGGAGCGGATCGGCAACCTGAACTATCCTGAAGCAGCGAGGCGCGAAAAAGTCTATGGTAATTTGCAGCTAACTGTTGGCATCATGTCTGATGGCAGCCTGGAATCGCTTGAGATAAATCGCTCATCAGGGAAAAAAGTTCTGGATGAAGCGGCGATCCGCATCGTTAAGCTGGCAGGACAAAATGGGTTCGCTCCCTTTCCACCCGATATCAGTCGAGATACTGATGTCTTGCATATTACCCGCACCTGGGCGTTTACACGCTCGGACGAGCTGACGAGCCAATAATCAGGACTTCTGAATATTTTCTCCGTGAAGCGCGCTGCTGGCAAACCCGGGCTTGTTCAGAAGTTGCTTTAGCACTGGCACACCTCGTATTGTTGCTCTACATCGCGGCATTACTCATTATCTACTGTCCTCATGGCTGATTATTATGCTGTCATCGGCAACCCCGTCGGTCATAGCAAATCCCCATGGATTCATGCCGAGTTCGCACGGCAGACAGGTCAGGATATGCGGTATGAAGCAATACTTGCGCCGATGGATGCTTTTGCTGCAACAGTGGAAATTTTCCGGCGGCGCGGCGGGAAGGGCTTAAACGTAACAGTCCCGTTCAAGCTGGAGGCCTGTCACATTTCGAGTCGCTTGACTGATCGAGCTGACGCTGCCCAAGCGGTAAACACGCTTCTCTTCAGTGCCGACGGGATTTCCGGCGACAACACCGATGGCGCTGGATTGATTCGCGACATCATGACCAACCTGGAATTCCCCCTTAAGGCCAAGCACATATTACTAATGGGCGCAGGCGGCGCGGCGCGGGGCGTTGTACTGCCGCTATTGGAGAACGAACCTCGCGTCCTGGTGATCGCCAATCGTACAAAACAAAAGGCACATGAGTTACAACAACAGTTTTTCCGTTACGGAAACATCATCTCCGGTGACTATGAGGATATTCGCGGAGAAAAATTTGATCTCGTCATCAACGCCACGTCAGCCAGCCTGTATGGCAAGTTGCCGTCGTTACCCCCCCGCCTTTTTGCCGTAGGATCGATGGCATATGACATTATGTATGGCGTTAGGCATACTCCCTTTCTGCAATTTGCCGTGCAACAGGGTGCGGCGCATCTGGCTGACGGCCTTGGTATGTTGGTGGAGCAAGCGGCGGAATCATTTTTCTTGTGGCGCGGGGTAAGACCGAAAACGGAACCGGTGATTGAAAAGTTAAGAAATCTTTGACTAATTTCTCCATGGGCTCGCTGCCGGCGAAATCGACGGCTTATTCAAAGCTTGCTTATATTCGTATGCTTGAAAATTAAAAGCATAGTTCACAATTCATGCAAAAATTTATCAAGCGCTGTTTCTGGCGCACGCTCCTTCTCCTCGCCGGCGCGGTACTTATATATGAGTCATGGATTTTTGGTCATATTGTCTATTGGAACTTTCATAACCCGTCGACCAGCGCGTTCATGCAGGATCGCTTGGAAGTATTACGGCAAAAAAATCCTGAGGCAGTGTTGCATACGCAGTGGATGCCGTACGAGCGAATTTCTCCCAACCTCAAGCGAGCGATTATTGCTGCCGAGGATAGTAAGTTTTTAGAGCATGAAGGATTTGATTTCGAGGCCATACAGAAAGCCTACGAAAAGAACCTAAAAAAGGGCAGGCTGGTCGCGGGCGGTTCGACTATCAGTCAGCAGCTTGCAAAAAACCTATTTCTTTCCAGCAAAAAAACACCGTGGCGCAAAATCGAGGAAGCTTTTATCACATTGATGATCGAAAACGTTATGTCTAAACGCCGCATTCTAGAGGTTTATTTGAATGTAATTGAGTGGGGAAATGGAGTCTTTGGCGCGGAAGCTGCCATCCGCTACTACTACGGTGTTTCCACTTCCTCGGTTACTGCGGAACAAGCCGCTCGCCTCGCCGCCATGGTTCCCAACCCACGCTTTTACGACCGTAATCGCAGTACGCCGTGGTTATTGAAAAAGACTGATATTATTCTCAGCCGAATGGCTTCTACACAAATCCCGTAATAACTCCACGCTTATTTGCATTGGCGAGTTGTAGCCCTCTTTCCGTTCCCCATCCTCCCTGTCATAATATTCGTCCCGCCTTCTGATTTCCCCACGAAGAGGCAAATCCTATCGCGCCCATCGTGTAGTGCTCAGAAATATCGTTATATAAAGCTTCAAAGAATAAACTTGCGTAGAGTAGCAATATTTCTGGCGCACTACGCTGTGGCGATTATCTATGACTAAAGCAAACAACGTCAGGGAAACCAAAAACCTGCAAGAGAACTTGCAGCGGCTGATCCATTTATTGCATAAGCAACAATTGGTGGCAAGTCTCGTGCATACCCAGCAAATGCCGCGGCAGGAGCTGGTTGAAGCTCTGGTTCATAAACAGAATCTGGCGGAACTGCAAAACCTGCTAGACAAGCTGCATCCTGCTGACGTTGCCCACATTCTGGAGGCTATGCCGCTCGAAGAGCGTCTTATGATCTGGGAGCTGGTCAAGGCGGAGCGCGATGGCGAGATCCTCCTGGAAGTTTCAGATGCAGTACGCGAAACCCTCATCGCCACGATGGATAGCGATGAGATGTTGGCCGCCACCGGACAGCTTGATGCCGATGAGATCGCGGATCTGGCTCCTGATCTGCCGCGTTATGTTATTGATGATGTGTTCCAGTCTCTCCCGATGGAAGAACGCGAGCAATTACGCGCTGCCATGTCTTATCCGGAAGATGCGGTTGGAGCGCTGATGGACTTTGATGTCGTCACCATCCGCGAGGGAGTGAAGCTGGAAGTGGTGCTGCGGTATTTGCGCCGTTTGGACGAACTTCCTGATCATACCGACCAGTTGTTCGTGGTGGATCGGGATGAGCATCTTAAGGGCGTGTTGCCGGTAAACCGGTTGCTGGTAAGCGATCCCAATGCTACGGTGGGATCGGTGATGACAACCGAAATGGTGAAGCTCCACCCCGATGATAATGCACACCAGGCGGCGCAGGCATTCGAGCGTTACGATCTTGTTTCGGCTTCGGTGGTAAACACGCAAGATAAGCTGGTAGGGCGGGTTACTGTCAACGCAGTCATGGATTTTATCCGTGAGCAATCAGAAAGCGAAGCGCTAAATCTGGCTGGCCTGCGGGAAGAGGAGGATTTGTTCGCGCCGGTATGGAAAAGCCTGAAGAACCGTTGGACATGGCTTGCTATCAATCTGGTAACTGCATTTATTGCCTCTCGCGTGATTGGTGTATTTGAAGACTCAATCGAGAAATTGGTTGCACTGGCGGCACTGATGCCAATTATTGCCGGAATTGGTGGAAATTCCGGCAATCAGACAATAACAATGATCGTGCGCGCACTTGCACTGGGACAACTCAACCCAGGCAATGCACGCAAGCTTTTCGCCAAGGAGATTGGCGTGAGCGCGGTAAACGGATTGGTGTGGGGAAGCGTTGTCGGATTATTCGCCTTCTTCATTTACCGCAGTGTCCCTCTCAGCTTGGTGATGACACTGGCAATGATGTTAAATTTATTATTAGCTGCGTTATTAGGCGTGCTCATACCACTGACTCTTCATAGACTGGGCCGTGACCCGGCAGCAGGTTCCAGCGTTATGATTACTGCTGTCACCGACAGCGGGGGATTTTTCATTTTTCTGGGACTTGCTACAATTTTTTTAGTGTAGAGATTTTCGGTACATCATCGACAAAGACCAGTTCTCGTATCCAACCTACTGGTTGACGGCCCCCGTCCAGCGGGTTAGGGCAGAATTTTCTCACCAGCAATGAGTTGCTCCACTGACTCGCGCTCGCGAATAAGATAGGTACGATTGCCGTCCACCATCACCTCGGCAGCTCGAGGGCGAGAATTGTAGTTTGAGCTCATGCTCATGCCATAGGCGCCGGCAGACATAATTGCGAGCAGGTCCCCCTGAGACAGCGCCAGCTTCCGATCATGCCCCAGAAAATCGCTCGTTTCACAAACAGGCCCGACAATCTGAAAAGTTTTACCGTTGCCTTTATTCTTCATAATGGGCAAGATTTCGTGGTAAGCGTCATATAGTGCCGGGCGCGTAAGATCGTTCATGGCCGCGTCGACGATAGCAAAATCTCGATAAGATGTATGTTTTAGATATTCGACGCGCGTAAGCAATATGCCGGCATTTCCCACCAGCGCGCGTCCGGGTTCGATCAGAATACGCTGTCTGCGGTGGCCGATTTCTTTACATAACGTCGTGACATAATCCCCCACGGGCGGTGGATTTTCTCCGGAATAACGAATTCCCAGTCCACCCCCCAAATCCAGATGATCGATTTGTAATCCTCGCGTTTCGAGGCGGTTCAGCAGGTCAAGTACCCTACCGCAAGTCTCGATGAAAGGACCCAGTTCGGTCAATTGTGAGCCTATGTGGCAATCCAGTCCGGTAATGCGGACGTTAGCAAATTTTTCGGACGAAGCATACAGTTTCTCCGCCTCATCGAAGGCGATACCAAATTTATTCTCCTTGAGGCCGGTGGAAATATAAGGATGTGTTTTCGCATCTACATCAGGGTTGACACGCAAGCTTACCGGCGCGGTTTTGTTCATTCCGCCTGCCACTCGGTCCAGCACGACCAACTCCGCTTCCGATTCCACGTTGAAACAGAATATACCCGCGGCAAGCGCCGCCCGCATTTCGGCCGGCTGTTTGCCCACTCCCGAAAATACTATTTTTTGCGGATCGCCACCCGCTTTCAGCACTCGGTGGAGTTCGCCTCCAGAGACAATATCGAAGCCGCTACCGAGACGTGCAAATAAATTGAGAATGGCCAGATTGGAGTTGGCCTTGACTGCATAGCACACCAGATGGTCACGTCCGCTAAAAGCGGCGTCGAATTCTGTATAAGCGGCAATGAGTGCCGCGCGCGAATACACATAACACGGTGTGCCGAATTCACGTGCAATGGCATCCAGTTGAACCGACTCAACATGGAGCTTGGTATTGCAATAATCAAACCATGGGAAACCGCTCACGTCTTTTTCTCTATATCCTGAGATTGTTGCGGTTGTTCCGATTTGTTGGCTGGGGCTTCCTTCGGGAGATAGAGAGGCCCTTTGAGACCGCAGGCACCAAGCAGCAAGACGAGCAGGGAGGAGGTGAAGAGTCTACGCATGAAACGATACCAAAACAATGAATGGAAATACTAACACAAAGGTTCGCTGATCAATAAAACGCGTGTTTTGTGCCCGTAATTGTTACTCTGTTGCCCTCATCCGAGACTCTTCAGTTGCTTTCTTGCCGCCACATAATCTGGATATACATAGCTTACCGTTCGCCAGAATGCCGGAGAGTGATTCATCTCGATGAGGTGCGACAGTTCATGCGCTACCACATAGTCCACCAGTTTGAGCGGCATCTGTATCAATCGCCAATGGAGATGAACAATGCCACGCGAGTTGCAGCTGCCCCAAAGGGTATTTGCGCGCGATAACCGTAACCGTGGCCGTGCCACACCCAGTTTGTCCGCGTATAGCGCGATGCGTTCGCTGAAACATGCCAGTGCTTGCTCACGGTACCATTCCATTACGATTTTTTCGATCTGCTGGGTAGTCAATGCGGAAGGCAGCGGCAGTTTCAGTTGCCTTTCCTTAACGCCCGTCGTTACTTTCGCTCGAGTCATTCGCATAACTCCAGTAGCAGTAGAGGCCAACTGCCAGGGTTCTCCCAGCAGTGGGAAAACCGATTCCTCCTCCCACGTCAGCTCGCCATTTTTTTTGTTTTCCCATTCGTCGAGTTTCTTTAATATCCAATCCGCTTTGTTTTGCAACACTGATTCAACCCAGCGTAGCGCCTCTCTAGACGGAATACGAACGGTTAGGCCACGGCTGTCTATCCTCATCCCGAGCGTTTTTCGCCTGCAGCGTTCGAGTGTGTAGACTACGTCTTTCCCCTTCAGGCTGATACGGCGAATTTCTCCAGCGAGCGCTGTTACATCACCTTTCAGAGAGAGAGATAGGTTCTCTGCTGTTGTCATATTTACTCTGTTTCCGATTGCCGATGCGGACCATCTCTTGTTCAATCCATGTTTCCACTTTGGCATTGAGATCATCAGGTTCCATTCCTGTAGGGTCTATTGGCGCGCCAATGCTTACCGTAATCGTGCCAGGTAGTTTGATGAAGGCATTCTTCCCCCAGTACTCTCCTGCGTTGTGTGCTACCGGTACCACCGATACGCCGGTATGTGTAGCGAGCCATGCCCCGCCGATACGGTATTTGCCTTTTTCCCCTGGCGCAATGCGGGTGCCCTCCGGGAAAATCACTATCCAGAAACCCTGCTTCAGCCTGTCTTTTCCCTGCTCGACTATTTGCTTGAGCGCGGCCTTCCCGGAACTGCGATCGATTGCGATAGGGCTGGTCATCGCTAATCCCCAACCGAAAAATGGAACACGCAACAGCTCCTTTTTAAGTACCCATACCTGTGGTGGAAAGATCTGCTGAAACGCAAGTGTTTCCCATGCAGATTGATGTTTGGATAGTACGATACTTGGCGTTTGGGAAATGTGTTCCGCTCCTACCACGCGATAATGAATGCCGCAGATAGCACGCAGCAGAAATAACATCAGATGTGCCCAACCGGAAGTCACGCGATAGCGATTTAATGGCTGTAACGGAAACGCGGCAAATACTATCAACGCGTAAAGTGGGGTGATTATCATTTGCAATAGGGCGTATAGCGTGGAGCGCAGTACCGTGAGGACCATACTCATTTCGCCAGAGCGTTGACGGCGGCTGCGAGATCAGAAAATATTAGAGTATTTTCCGGCAGACCGCCCTCTGCTTTTGTTTTTTCCCCTTTGCCGGTCAGTACCAGAACCGGGAGGGCACCCACCGTGGCCGCAGCTTGCATATCACGCAATGAATCACCGATTGCAGGCACACCATCCAGCTCCAGACCAAATCGCTGCGCGATTTCCTTGAACATGCCGGTTGCGGGCTTGCGGCAATCACACTTGTCCGCGCAGGCATGAGGACAGAAAAACATTGCGTCAATACGACCGCCTGCCTGGCAAGCTGCTTTCCACATCCTGTCATTAATGGCATTGAGTGCGGCCATATCCATTAGACCCCTGCCGATGCCGGACTGGTTGGCGGCGACCACTACCCGATAACCCATCTGGGTGAGATGTGCAATCGCTTCCAGGCTTCCAGGGATAGGCTTCCATTCATCAGGTGTCTTGATGAAGGCATCACTGTCATAATTGATGACGCCGTCACGGTCGAGGATAATTAGCTTCATAATAGCGGTCCAGATTAAGTGGCTAGCTTGGAAATATCGGCCACGCGATTCATTTCCTGTTGCAATTGGGCCAACAGAGCAAGACGATTGGCGCGCAAAGCGATATCCTCGGTGTTGACCATTACGTTGTCAAAGAAGGTATCCACCGGTATTTTTAATGCCGCAAGTTCTTGCAGAGCCAGGCTGAATTCTCCAAGTCTAAAAGCCGTATCAGCTTTTTGCGTTACAAGGTTGAGTGCGGCATGCAATGCCTGCTCGGCAGGTTCTTGCAAGAGCTCGGTATTTACTACGGCGTCAACTTCACATTCAACCTTTTTCAGAATATTACTTACCCGTTTATTTGCGGCAGCCAGACTTTCAGCTTCAGGCAATGCAGAAAAGGTGCGTACTGCAGCAAGGCGCGGAGGAATTTCGTTCAAAAACTGTGGTCTTTTTGCGAGGACGGCCTCAATTTGCTGTGCTGAATAGCCTTGTTCGCGCAGTTGACTGGACATTCTTTCATAGATGAAATTAAGCAATTGATAAGACTCGGCGGCACCAAAATTAATCTTATTATTGAATGCCTCGCTGGAAATCCCGATGATTTCTTGCAGAGAAATTTCGAGTTCTTTTTCTATCAGCATACGAGTTACGCCTAAGCCGTGACGACGAAGTGCAAAGGGATCCTTGTCTCCTGTTGGAGTCTGTCCTATGCCGAACATTCCCACCAGTATTTCCAGTTTATCCGCCAGCGCGACACAAATACCGACTAAATTACCGGGCAACTTGTCTCCGGCAAAACGGGGTTTATAGTGATCCTCAATGGCAAAAGCAATATCATCGGATAATCCATCGTGCTTGGCATAATAGCGTCCCATGATGCCTTGCAGTTCGGGGAATTCGACCACCATATTAGTAAGCAGGTCTGCTTTGGATAGCATCGCGGCTTCGCCTGCCTGTGCCGCAAGTTCGTTACCACCCAATCGCAAACCAATCTGCTGCGCGATTGCCCAAATCCGTTCCACACGCTCTGCCTGCGTACCGAGCTTGTTGTGATAAACAACCTTATCTAAACCGGCGACGCGCGAATACAGAGATTTCTTGCGATCCTGATCGAAGAAGAATTTCGCATCCGCCAGACGTGAGCGCAGGACACGCTCGTTGCCGGCAACTACCTGATTGGCATCAGCCGGGCGGATATTAGAAACGATAAGGAATTTGGGGGAGAGCTTGCCATTTTCATCTAGAAGCGGGAAATACTTTTGATTTGCCTTCATAGTCAGAATCAGGCATTCCTGCGGTACGTCCAGAAATTCGGATTCAAATTCACCAACTAGTACATAAGGCCGCTCGACCAGTGCAGCCACTTCGTTCAGCAAACTTGCATCTTCAATTGGTTTCAGGCCTTCCTCAGCAGAGCGAGCCTGAAGCTGCCGGATAATTTCGTCGCGACGAGTCACGAAGCTAGCAATGACTGAACCTTCAGTTTCCAATTGCTGTGCATAACTGTCGGCATCGTTAATTATTATGGGGTTAACGCTGGCCTCAAAGCGATGACCCTGCGTCTTGTTCCCGGCCATCAGGCCTAATACGCTGACTGGCATGATCTCCGTACCATGCAGTGCTACCAGACCACGAGCAGGGCGCGCGAAATCCACCGTGCTCCAGCCATCGTCGAGTTGATAACTCATCATCTTGGCAATCGGCAACCTTGCAAGCGTTTCCTCGAGCGCCTTCTGTAAACCTTCGATGAGCGTCGCACCTTTTACTATGCTATCGAAGAATAAGGCCTCCACTTTGCTGTCCAGGGCGCGCGTAAGCTGAGATACCTGCATATGTGCGGCATCGCCATAGAGGCTGCTTAATTTTTTGTGCAGCGCGGGTGTGGCCTGTCCTCTCGCATCCAGACCAACTGCTACCGGCATGAGCTTTTGTGAAACGGGTTTATCAGTCGCTTGTGCCGCGACATTCTTGACATGTACCGCAAGACGTCGCGGTGAAGCGAAAGCCGTGACGGCGGCATCATTTGCGGCCAATCCCTGTGTCTTAAGGCTTGCAACCATTATTTCCGCAAAACTGTCGCCCAGTGTCTTAAGTGACTTCGGCGGCAACTCCTCAACGAGCAACTCAACGAGCAAACTTCTGGTTGTATTACTCAAGTGGCCTTCTCCGCGATCTGCGTAACCCATTCACGCGGCGCCATCGGAAAGTCCAAACGTTGGCGGCTCTGGTAATAGGCTTGCGCAACGCCACGGGCGAGATTGCGAATTCTCCCAATATAGGCAGCGCGCTCAGTAACAGAAATCGCCCCCCGCGCATCGAGCAGATTGAAAGTATGCGCGGTTTTCAACACTTGTTCGTAAGCAGGTAACGCCAGTCCCTGTCCAACAAGATACTTTGCTTGTTTCTCATGGTTGGCAAACGCACTCAGCAAGAAATCAACATCGCTATGCTCGAAGTTATAGGCTGATTGCTCAACTTCGTTCTGATGATATACGTCCCGATAGGAAAGCCCCCTGGTCCATACAAGATCAAAAACGTTTTCCGCGCCCTGCAAATACATGGCAAGACGCTCAAGACCGTAAGTTATTTCGCCCGTAATAGGCTTGCAGTTAATGCCGCCAACCTGTTGGAAATAAGTGAACTGCGTGACTTCCATGCCGTTCAGCCACACTTCCCAACCTAGGCCCCACGCACCCAGGGATGGATTCTCCCAATCATCCTCGACGAAGCGGATGTCATTTTTCTTCAAATCAAAACCAAGCTCTTCCAGCGAACCAAGGTACAGCTCCAGGATATTGGTGGGAGCAGGTTTCAGGACCACCTGAAACTGGTAGTAGTGCTGCAGGCGATTCGGATTTTCGCCGTAGCGTCCATCCTTTGGGCGGCGCGTAGGCTGCACGTATGCAGCTTTCCAGGGTTCCGGACCCAGCGCGCGAAGGAAAGTCGCCGTGTGTGAAGTGCCAGCCCCAACCTCCATGTCATAGGACTGAAGCAGTGCGCAATCCTGATTATCCCAATAGTGCTGGAGGGTAAGGATAATTTGCTGAAATGTGAGCATGAGAATGCCTGAATTAATTATTGATGGTTAAACGCCAAAACGATAAGATTCTACAGCTTTTTGCGCGTGGCGCGAGGAGCCGGCAATAAGCCAATCATTAACAACATCCCGGCAAGCCCTAGCATCAGGCTATTGCCGAACCGGACATAGGGTGTAGCGCCGGTATATCCCTGTGCCATGCCATTCAGCGCAGTTGTGGTAAATACTTCTGCTTCTTGCAATACCCTGCCGCGTTCATTAATGATGGCGGTGACGCCAGTGTTGGTGGCGCGTAGCATGTAGCGGCCGGTTTCCAATGCACGCATTTGTGAAATCTGCAAGTGCTGCCGCGGGCCGATGGACCGCCCGAACCAGGCATCATTGCTGACGTTGGCGAGTAAAGTGGCCTGGGGCAACTGCTTGATTATTTCCTCTCCAAATACATCTTCATAACAAATATTCACCGCCACTTTCTGCCCGGCCAGATTCATGGGTTGCTGGTCAAGCCCGCCTCGCGAAAAGTCTGATAACGGGATCTTCAATACATTGATGATCCATCCGAATACCGGTTTGAACGGTATAAATTCTCCAAACGGGACCAGATGATATTTTCGGTAGCTCTGATCCGGAGATGTGCCAAAACTGAACATGGTGTTGTAGTATTCGCTGCCTCCACCAGGCGCTTCAACCATGCCGATAAGAATATCTCCATTATTCCGCCTGGCATGGGTGGCAAGTTGTGCCAGATAACTTGATGGTACCTCGTCATGGTTCAGTGGTACTGAAATTTCAGGTGTGATAATCAGACGACTGCTGCTTTCCTGCGTGAGCCTGGCGTAAGTATCCATGGAGGTGGCCAGTTGATCATCTCGCCATTTCAAATCCTGCGAGATATTTCCTTGCAATAGGCTGACCGTTACCGGTTCGCCTTGTGGTTCAGTCCAGCGGATATGCTGTAAACCGAAACCGGTAATCCAGATCGCCAACAGAGGCAGCAGATAACGTAATTTGCGAAATTTTTTTTCAAAAGATAGACACATCAGTGCCGCGCTAAAAACCAGTATCAGCGAGACTCCGTAGACGCCCAGCACGGCGGCGTAACCTGCCAGAGGGCTGGCCGGTGCTTGCGAGTAGCCCAGCGTCAGCCAAGGAAAACCAGTGAACAATACGCTGCGCAGCCAATCGGATAATCCCCATAGCGCGCCCGCAGCCAAGGACCAGATCATGGGCGTGACGATATTTAGCTTCTTCAGCATCCAGCCCGTCAATGCGGGAAATGAGGCGAGATAGGCGCAAAGAAAAAAAAGCGCAAGCACTGCGATTGGCATCGGCATTGCCCCGAAATCGTGCAGGCTCACGTAAAGCCAGGTTACTCCCGCGCTGAACATACCCATGCCGAAAAAGAAGCCCAGCAAAGCCGCAAGCCGTGGTGTCGCGCTTCTGCGCCAGAAATGGCACAGCAGTGCGAGCGTTAAAACTGGAATGGGAAAAAGATAAAACGGAGCAAAACCGAGGACGGTGAATGCGCCGATTAGAAAAGAGATGGTTAATTGCGAGCGGACTATATTCTTTGACACTTCAATAAATTGTTTTACCGGATTCGATGCAGAGTATGGGCAATTGACTGCCCAGTAAGTCTGGAGAACTGACTTTTCAGCAGCTATTCGATTTCTTATAGGGATAAATACTCAAGGCCACCTATCCATGAGCCGATACGAGCAACGTGCGGGGACGGGGTTATTTGAATGAGATAAAGATGCCTCCACAGCTTGTTGAAAGGAAACAATCCGAAAGATCCCTGCAAAGACACATGGTCACTTTTTGGCTCTCATTCTTTCCTTGGCAGCAGTAACCGAAACGTGGAGCCGACCCCTACCTCGGACTCGATTTCCAACTTGCCCCCCAAAAGTCTGGTAGCTTCCGAAGCAATGGACAGTCCCAGCCCTGCGCCCGGTTTACCATACGTATCACCGCGCCGGAAGGCGTCAAACAAATGACTCAGGTTTTCCGAAGCAATGCCTGGTCCCTGATCACTGATGCTCAACACCCAACTAATGTCTTCATTATTAGAGTTATTTCGAGCCATCATTTTTATTCTGCCCCTTGAACTGTATTTCACCGCGTTACCCATCAAGTTTTGCAATATAAGCGTCAGCAACCCTTCGTCGCTGATTGCCTGCCCTCCCTCCGGTACGTCCACTTCAAGCTCCAATCCCTTGGATTCGGCTTCGTGTGCTAAACGTTTAGCTACTTCAGATAGCAACAAGCTCAAATCCACCAATTCCGCCGTGTGATGAACAGGTTCTTCTTTCCGCAGTTGCTCTGATTGCAGCAGTCGGTCCATCCCGGCGGTCGTCTGGAGTATTGCATGTTTGACGGATTCCAGGTCTGCTATGTTGTTCGCATACTCGGGAATTTTAGCAAGCCTCACGGCAAGAAGCTGCAAGTGAAGCATGGCATGGTGGAGATGATTTCTAAGATCATGCGAAAGAAACGAAAGATACTTGGACTGAACCTCGGTAGAGGATCTAATTTGCTGCTGCAGATGCTCGGTAAACATAACGATACCGCTCTGGAGGGCCGTGTCCACGGCCATGTTCAAGGCGATGTTACTGCGCATATCCAATCGCTCATCCAATACTTCCGAGACCTGTTCGAGGATTACCCGACGAAGCAGCCGATACTCGACGACTAACTCGCGCATATTATAATTTTCTTGAAAGCGGGATTCACCATGCTTCTTGCTGCCTTCCATGAGTTCGCGGGTGGTGAAGGGCCTATCCGAGGAAAATGCTTCGATAATCTCCTGCAGGATCAAAGGCACCGAGTTGCGAAGATTCTGAAGAGTGAGTGCGTCTGCAGCAGGCAGCGTATGGACTACGGCGGCCTCCCATTCTTGTAGGATGACGTCCTTCCGCAAACTCAGAGCGGATGCGAGAAGGGGAAAAGCGTGATATGCCAAGAGATCAAGCGTCAGGTCTTCCGTGGACATGCAATGCCCTCCATTAGGCAATGTAAAACATTCGAAAGTTTGGCCGTATTTTTACTGCTGAATTAGCGAGTTGGCTAAAAGGGACCTGATATGCCTGAAAGGCGGATAGTCACAGGATATTCTTCTGGTGCACCGTGATGTTTTGACCAAGTCGCGGGCAAAAAAAATATTTTACCTGGAACTGGCATATTGGGTCCATCCTCGACGTTGCAGGCTTTTTTTATGTTAAACTTCATATTCTCAAATGCCGTGAGGAAAGCATGCTGGGCGACAAAAACAGCATTTTAGCGCATAAACCGCTGGCGCTGACTAAAAAACGACTGCGTTGGCTAATTCTATTATCGAGCTTTCCGCTATTCGGTATGGTGGCTGCTTTCGGCATCGCTCCAGAAACGTCGCTGGAAGAACCGCCGGTAGAAGAAGTTATTCTTGGCCTTGATCTCCCTGAAATCATTCCCGTTTCCAGCGCCAATATGACATTTTGGCGTCAGGAAAGCGTTCAACGCGGCGATACCATCGCAACCCTTCTTTCCCGGCTCGAGGTGAATAACCAGAACGCAGCTATTTTTCTTCGTGATGCAAGGGATGTGAAAGCCATGCATCAACTTGTGCCCGGTAAAATCGTCCATGTGCAGACGACTGCGACGGGTGAATTGCTTTTGTTGCGCTACTTTCCTGGCGGTAGCGAGCAACTGGTGATGGAAAAAAGCGGGAGCGCTTTCAAAGTAAGCGAAAAAGCTGCCGATCTGGAGACTCATATTCAAATGAAATCCGGAGTAATAAACAGTTCGCTGTTCGCGGCCGTCGATAAAGCGGGAGTGCCGGAAAGCGTTGCTATTCAAATTGTCGATATTTTGGCATCGGACATCGATTTTCACCGGGATTTACGCAAGGGCGACCGATTTACGGTGGTATATGATTCACTTTATGGCAATGGAGAGCCAGCCAGAGCGGGCCGAGTACTTTCAGTGGAGTTCGTTAATCAGGGAGTACCGCATCGGGCAGTCTATTTTCAGGCAGAAAACGGGGAAAGCGGTTATTACGCCCCTGACGGCAAAAATTTGCGAAAAGCATTCCTTCGTTCACCATTGGAGTTTTCTCGTATCAGTTCCGGTTTTTCCAGCGCTCGCTTTCATCCAATTCTGAAAACGTGGCGTGCTCATAGAGGGATTGATTATGCCGCGCCAACGGGTACGCGAGTGAAAGCTGCTGCCGATGGAACAGTGGCTCTCGCAGGCTGGCAGGGCGGGTATGGTAACGTCATCATCTTGCAGCACCAGGGGCAGTACTCAACCGTTTATGGCCATTTATCGACTTTTGCTAAGGGCTTGCGTCAAGGGCAGCGTGTCAGCCAGGGCGATATAATCGGTCATGTCGGCGCCACCGGAATGGCTACAGGCCCACATCTGCATTATGAATTTCGCTTCAATGGCGTGCAACGCGACCCATTGCGTGTAGCGATGCCGGCGGCTAATCCCGTTTCAGCTAAATATATGGGTGCATTCTACGATTACACAAAGCCGCTGATGGCTCGATTGGATATGTTGCGCGGCACTCACCTCGCATTCGTGGACTAGCCCTGTATTACTCCTGTATCGGAAAATAGCAAGACATATCGACGGTCGGATTTGAAGTCCGCTTACTATATCGGCATCATGTCGGGCACGAGCCTGGATGGAATCGACGCGGTGCTAGCTGATTTTAATTCGTCACCGCCGTCTCTGCTATACACCTTTTATCTGCCCTACGACGGAAATCTCCGCCACCGACTATTGGAACTGCACGATTCGAGTCATGATGAGCTGCATCGCGCCGCCATGCTTGGTAATGAGCTTGCCCATCGTTACGCGGAGGCCGTGATCGGTTTACTCCATGAAAGCGGAGTTAAATCGCAGGACGTCGTCGCCATCGGCTGCCACGGGCAGACCGTCCGCCACTGCCCGAAGCGGGGGTGGGGCTATACCATCCAGCTATGCAATTCCGCATTGCTGGTTGAACTCACCGGTATCACCGTAGTCTCGGACTTCAGAAGCCGGGATGTGGCGGCGGGAGGACAAGGTGCTCCGCTCGTTCCCGCCTTTCATCAAGTTTTGTTCGAAGATCCGAACATTCATCGTGTTATTGTCAATATTGGTGGGATATCCAACCTTACGAGTCTCCCGCCCAATGGCGATATCGCCGGATTTGACTGCGGTCCCGGCAATTTATTAATGGACGCATGGTGCTTACGTCATACCGGAAAGACATACGATGAGAATGGAGCATGGGCGGAATCCGGGAAAGTCATTCCGAAGTTGCTCGATAAACTCTTGGCACTTCGATTCTTCTCTCTTCCACCACCCAAAAGTACCGGCAGGGAAACATTCAATATGGCTTGGTTGGAGAGCTGCTTATCGGGACACGAGAAGCCCGCGGACGTGCAGGCGACGTTGCTGCAACTGACTGTCACAGGTATTTCCGAGTCATTGCTTACATATTTTCCGAATGCCGCGGAAATCTATTTGTGTGGTGGTGGAGCGCATAACGGAACATTGGTCGCCCGATTACGGACTGCACTGTGCAGCCAGCAGGTGGAGTTAACAGACATGCTTGGCTTCGATGCCGACTGGTTGGAGGCATTTGCTTTTGCATGGTTGGCGAAACGGGCTATTTTCGGAATGACCGGAAGCCTTCCCGCGATTACCGGCGCAAAAGGCGCCAGACTTCTTGGTGCGATTTACCCACTTTAAACCCAAGTTTCGAACTGCGACTCAGCGCTTATCTACGAACAAAATGGAAGCGTGGTTTCTTCTTCTAACACACCCTATTGCTTAGATGGAGAATGAAGATCCGCAACCACATGTGCTGGCGGCGCCTGGATTCTTGATGACAAATTGAGCGCCCTCAGCGTTTTCCTGATAGTCGATTTCTGCTCCGGCCAAGTACTGAAAGCTCATCGGGTCGATCAGAAGTTTCACTCCATTTTTTTCCATGACGGTATCGTCTTCGCTTGTCAGTTCGTCAAAGGTAAAGCCATATTTAAAACCGGAGCATCCCCCGCCCGCTACAAATACTCTCAGCTTTAAATCATTGTTCCCTTCTTCTTCAATCAATTGCTTGACTTTGCTTGCTGCGCTATCGGTAAAGATCAATGGAACTTGCATTCCTGAGATCAAGTTCCCGTCGGTTACGGCGTTCATTTTGAATTCCCAAATAAAGTTAGTTAAAAAAATTATCCTCTGCTACCACGCTAAGGTCAATCACCATGGGCGGCAGGGATTAATGTAATCACTTTATTGTCCGATTGAGCGTTATCCTGGTGAAGCAACATGCCGTCAATCGATGCCCCAAGCTGAATTTCCATGGTACCGTAATGCACATCGCCGGACACTTTTGCCTTGGCTTGCAGTTCCACATACTCATTTGCCCGGATGGCGCCAATTACAGTACCATTAATGACCGCGTGAGAAACGCTAATTGTCCCTTCAATGGTTGCTTGGTCGCTCAGGACCAATGTGCTGGGTTTATCCCCGGTTGCAATGATATTGCCTCGGACATGTCCGTCCACACGCAAACCTCCACTGAAGCTGATATTCCCATCAATGCGAGTACCGGCGCCGATAAGCGAATCAATCTGGTTTTGGGGCTTACCTATCTTTTTCCCGAACATCTTTCTCCCCTTCACATAGACAGATTAACCGTCTGCATTAATCTTGCCTGCGCTATGCCGTTTTCAAATACTTTCACCTGCATGCTCTCTACTATAGCATCCGGCGGCATCCGGAAGCTTCTTTCAACGCGCTCGTAAAACTTGAAGCTGACGTTAAAGGTTTTTGTTGGACTTTCGCTGGCCAGAGGCGTGATCATTTTTTCTCCATTTTGCAGGAAATTAATCACGAATTCCAGACTGCCCTGAAAATCCTTGGTGCGCTGTCCGCCTTGTACCAGCAGGAGGCTATAACGATATTCTCCCGGCAACTGACCTCGCTCAAGCTTTAGGCGACCAATCGAAACCCGTTGTTCGGTTTTTCCGCTGGCTGATCCGATATTCTGGAAAAAAGCGAGATCCTCCTTTAAGCGAATATTGTCATCCTCCAAACTTTTGACATGCTTAGTAATATCTTGACGAGCGACGAGGTCCATTTGCAATTGCCGGTCAAATCCAGCCACTTTCATGCGCAGTTCGTCGTTTTCTTGCTGAAGGCGGCTGTTCAATTGGGATAACCGGTCCAATTCAATGCTTATCTCATTTTTGTCAAATCCGGCAAACTTGCGCCCAGCATCATACATGCCCCAGGAGAGACCCAATCCCAGTACAGTAAGAATGGCGATAACCAACCAGCGCAAATACACCGGTCTGTGCGGACGTACCGCGACTCGCGCCGCGAATATGCCGGATTTTCTTTTAAGTGATTTGATCATACCCATCAGTGTACGCTGCTAAGCCAGCGATACATTGAGGCAGTGCATGAGAAATAATTGCATAGAAGCGCGACCTTAATTACATATGCAATGACAAATTTCCCCATGTACTGCTAAGGAAATAATGGAGCATGATTAATGGCAAGGTTTTCTGGCAGGCCAAACATAAGATTCATATTTTGTACAGCCTGTCCCGCAGCGCCTTTGACGAGGTTGTCCGTCACCGACAATATCACCGCCGTGCTGCCGCCCTGCGGGCGGTGGACTGCCATGCGGCAGAGGTTTGAGCCCCGCACTGAACGGGTGTCGGGATGACTGCCCACAGGAAGTACGTCAACGAATGGTTCATCAGCATAGCGTTTTTCATATAGCGTCTGTAAATCGGTGTCCTTCGTAAGCGGGGCATAGAGCGTAGCGTGAATTCCCCGGATCATCGGAGTGAGATGCGGAACGAACGTCAATCCAACGGATTTGCCCGCCATATGAGACAGCCCTTGGCTGATTTCCGGCAGATGGCGATGCCCGGGCACGCCATAGGCCTTGAAGTTGTCAGAAGCTTCGGCAAATAATGTGTGGAGTTCCGCATTGCGTCCCGCGCCGGATACCCCGGATTTTGCGTCGGCAATGAGATGGTCCAGATCGACAATGCCGGCCTCGATCAGGGGTAGGAAACCCAGTTGCACCGCAGTAGGGTAGCAGCCGGGATTTGCTATGAGCCGCGCATTTTTTATCCTGTCACGATTCATTTCGGGCAGGCCATAAACGGCCTCCGCCACTAGCTCGGGGCAGGCATGCTGCATGCCATACCATTTTTCCCATACGGCTACATCCTTGATGCGGAAATCAGCGGCTAAATCTATCACCCGTACTCCAGCATCCAGCAATGCTCTTGCCTGTTGCATGGCGATACCGTTGGGCGTGGCAAAAAACACTAAGTCACATTTCTCCAGACCAGCATCAATCGGATCAGAAAATGCCAGCGAGGTTCGTCCACGCAAGCTGGGAAATAACACTGAGACAGCCATTCCGGCTTCTTTGCGCGAAGTAATCGATTGTATGGTCACTTCGGGATGTTGCGACAAAATGCGCAATAATTCTACGCCGGTATAGCCAGTTCCACCTACAATCCCAACCTTAAACATAGACCTCCCAAGTTTTTACGGACGAACGAAATCGCTATGAGAACCCCGCTATGAGAACCCTTAAGATACTGAGTTGTATCTAGATTGCATGCTTATCCTAACCCATCAAAATACTTCGCTGCTCAGAATACTTTTGCATATCAAATATGCTACATCAACATTTGCCAGCAATGGCGTTCGCCGGGTATCTTGATTTTTTGGATGCTCTATTTTATCGCCTATTGCGTACAGAAAGTAGCATCGGTAAATCGCTTATAAACAACAAACAAAAAGCCGCCAGAAGGCGGCTTTTTTTGCGTCTGGCATTTGCGCCAAGAATTTATCGTTTAGAAAATTGTTTACGCCGACGCGCCTTACGAAGGCCAACCTTCTTTCGTTCCACTTCACGCGCGTCGCGTGTAACCAGCCCGGCACTCCGCAATACGGGTTTAAGCGTGGCATCAAAGTCAATCAATGCGCGGGTAATCCCATGACGTACCGCTCCGGCCTGCCCCGATTCACCGCCACCGTGAATGTTGACCGTGATGTCAAAGCTTGTAAGATTACCAGTTAATTCAAGTGGCTGACGGACTACCATGCGACCGGTTTCGCGGGAAAAGAATTCGTCCACCGGCTTATTATTGACCGTAATTAAACCCTTGCCAGGTTTAATGAACACACGTGCGACTGCACTTTTGCGACGACCGGTACCGTAATTATACGTTGCGCTCATAATATCAATCCCTGACTTCGAGTTGTCGTGGTTGCTGCGCCGCATGCGGATGCGCGGCACCCGCATAGACCTTAAGTTTCTTTAGCATGGCATAGCCAAGCGGACCCTTGGGCAACATGCCCTTTACTGCTTTTTCCAGAGGCCGCCCTGGAAAGCGTGCATGCATTTTTGCGAAACTGGTCTCATAAATGCCGCCCGGGTAACCGCTATGGCGGTAATAAATCTTGTCTTCCGCCTTATTACCTGTGATGCGAAGTTTATCCACATTGATCACAACAATAAAATCCCCTGTATCCACATGAGGAGTGAAAATGGGCTTATGCTTACCTCGCAGACGATGGGCAATCTCTGCAGCGAGGCGTCCCAATACTTTGCCTGCTGCGTCGATCACGAACCAGTCGTGAGTTACTTCATGTGGTTTGGCTGAAAAAGTTTTCACAAAGCCGGTCCCCGCTTTTTTTGATAGCCGCGCATCTTATGCCAAGCCCGGACGAAAGTCAATGCGAGCCCTTTGCAAATAGTAAATCAGCGCCAACGATGGGGGGACGCTATTTCCCGCCCTGCACTTTTTCCAAACGCGCCTGTATTCGTTATAAAAACGATAGGAATTTTAAAGTGCCGAATAAATACACTGAACATATTCCGGTGCGTGCTAACGTTGTCTGCCGAACCCGTAATGTGACATTAAATCTTTGCTTATTCATACCAAAATTTGCAGGAAAACAGGTATTATGTCGACAAAAAACGCGGCCAAAAACTTGTTGGAGTTGTCGAGTTTGTCGGCACGAGTACTTTAACATTCTTATTATTTATTGTCTGAGGAGAGAGTTGCATGTCACAAAAACACCCTGTTATTGCCGTCACTGGGTCTTCCGGCGCGGGTACGTCAACGGTCAAGAACAGTTTCGAGCATATTTTTCGTCGCGAGAAGCTGACAGTTGCGGTAGTAGAGGGTGACAGTTTCCATCGCTATGACCGAGATGCCATGAAGCGTGCCGTAGCCGAATCCGAGAAAGACGGGGGTCATCCCATCAGTCATTTCGGTCCGGAAGCCAACGAGTTCGAGAAACTGGAGGCGCTATTCAGAGAATATGGGGAGAGCAGCGGTGGCAAGACACGCCTATATCTGCACAATGACGAAGAAGCCGCGCCTTACCAGCAGAAAGCTGGCACGTTTACGCCATGGGCCTCAATAGAGCCTGGTTCCGATATGCTATTTTACGAGGGCTTGCATGGCGGAGTGACGAGTGATAATACCGATGTGGCAAAATATGTGGATTTGCTGGTGGGCGTTGTGCCAATTGTAAATCTGGAGTGGATCCAGAAAATCCATCGCGACATGAATGCGCGCGGTTATTCGGCAGAGGCGGTGACTCATACCATTCTGCGCCGTATGCACGATTATGTGCATTACATTACTCCTCAATTTTCGCGTACACATGTTAATTTTCAGCGAGTACCCACGGTTGACACATCCAATCCTTTCGTCGCGCGCGACATCCCAACCCTGGATGAAAGCTTTGTCGTGATTCGCTTCCGTGATCCCAAGAATGTGGATTTTCCTTACCTGCTTTCCATGGTGCATAACTCATTCATGTCTCGTCCAAATACGATTGTCGTTCCGGGCGGAAAGATGGGATTGGCCATAGAATTAATTTTAACGCCCCTGATTCTGGATCTAGTGAGGGAGAGTCGAAACAAGTAGTCAGGTTGGCTTGAAAAAAAGACAACGCTATTAGGTATTCTAATAACTTAGATCTCGTGTGCTACGTTATTCAAGAAATTTTATCGCTACCTGTCAGACATGCGGTGCGTTAGGATTTCTTGCCGCATTCTTCTGTGAAATATTTTGCTAAGTTATTTCACGTCCTTGGCGCAAAATGGAACTTGCCTGGAATTTCGAATTCGTAGCAGGCTATCAACCCTATTGCTGCAGGTTTCCGTTATCCCGCCGTTTTTCCCGCTGTTATGGAGGCAATATAATTCCGGGTGCAAATTTCCCCGGAAAGTTTTCTCACAATGTCTTCCCTACTCTCCGCATTAAATCCTGAACAACTTGAGGCCGTTACCCTGCCGCACCAGTCAGCGCTGGTGCTGGCCGGCGCAGGCAGCGGCAAGACGCGGGTGCTTACTACCCGTATTGCGCATCTGATCGAGTCCGGTCAAGTGAGTCCTCACGGCATACTGGCTGTCACTTTCACTAACAAGGCAGCGAAGGAGATGCTCTCCCGCATTTCTTCCATGCTACCCATCAGTACGCGCGGCATGTGGGTGGGTACTTTCCACGGCCTTTGCAACCGCATGTTGCGCGCTCACTATCAGGATGCAGGATTGCCTCAGGCGTTTCAGATACTTGATTCCGCTGATCAGTTGGCAGTGACCAAGCGTATCTTGAAAAGTCTTGGCGCGGACGACGAAAAATTCCCATCTCGCCAGGTGCAGCGGTTCATTAATAATGCAAAGGAAGAAGGGCTTAGAGCCTCGCAGGTGGAAGCGTACGATGACTTTACACGCAAAATGGTTGAGTTTTACCTGTTTTACGAGCAGCAGTGCAATAAAGAAGGCGTGGTGGATTTTTCTGAACTGTTACTGCGAAGCTATGAGTTGTTGACTCGCAACGCATACCTACGCGAGCATTATCGTGGGCGCTTTGAATATATTCTGGTAGATGAATTTCAGGATACGAATCGCTTGCAATACAAATGGCTAAAGCTACTCGCCGGGGATCAGGCTGCTGTGTTTGTGGTGGGCGATGACGATCAGAGTATTTATGCATTCCGCGGCGCAAACACCGGCAATATGAAAGATTTTGAGAGAGATTTCCGCATCTCTCAAATCATAAAACTGGAGCAAAACTATCGCTCGCACGGCAATATACTGGACGCGGCCAACACCCTGATACGGAACAATAGCGGCCGTCTTGGCAAAAATCTCTGGACTTCGGAAGGGCACGGCGAGCCCATAAGAGTTTATAATGCCCCTACCGATTTTGATGAGGCCGCCTTCATCGTCGACGAAGTAAGATCTCTTCGCACAGAAGGCGTGGCGCTGGCCCAAATAGCATTGCTTTATCGTTCCAATGCGCAGTCACGTGTCCTGGAGCATGCTTTGTTCAACGCCTCGTTGCCTTATCGGGTATATGGAGGCATGCGTTTCTTTGAACGACAGGAGATCAAGCATGCTTTGGCCTATTTGCGCCTGATGGCCAATGCTTATGATGATAACGCATTGCTCCGAATCGTCAATTTCCCCGTGCGTGGTATCGGCATGCGCAGCCTGGAACAGTTGCAGGACGACGCCGCGCGTCAAGGCGGAAGCTTATGGGCGGCAATGCTACAGAAATGCAAGGGCGGGGCGGTGTTCACACCGGATTCGAGAGATGGAGCTTCGACCCAGGGTGCGTTGAGCGAGGCGGGTAAGCCAAGGAAAGGTGTTGAAGGATTTGTTGCACTGATCGAGTCAATGCGCCAGGCTTGCGAAAAATTGCCATTGCCGGAAATCGTCGACCACATGCTGGAGCATAGCGGAATGCGGGCACATTATCGGGCCGAACGCGAAGGAGCCGACCGGCTTGAGAATCTGAACGAATTAATCAATGCCGCTACAAGCTTCGTGCATGAAGCCGAGGATGACAGTCTCGCCGCGTTCCTTGCTCATGCATCGCTGGAAGCGGGCGAGCATCAGGCCGGCAGCGGCCAGGACGCGCTCCAATTGATGACGGTACATTCTGCCAAGGGACTGGAATTTCACAGCGTGTTCCTAAGCGGGCTCGAAGAAGGTCTCTTCCCCCACGATAACAGTCGCAACGAAGCGGGTGGTCTTGAGGAGGAGCGGCGTCTTATGTATGTAGCTTTAACCCGAGCTCGGCGCCGGCTGTATTTGAGTTTTGCCCAAAGCCGCATGCTGCATGGCCAGACCCGCTACAATATTCCCTCACGTTTTTTGCAGGAAATTCCGGAAAACTTGCTTAAGTGGCTGCAGTCCGTGCAGAAAGCAGCAATTAGGCAGCAGGGGTGGGGAACGGGGAATCAAGGACCCGTCTCGGTAGCGCCTGCGCATCGTTATGGAGCGCAAACTGCCACACCGAAGGTTCGCGATTCTGCCTCGGCTCAATGGAAGATAGGACAGAATGTGAGCCATGCCAAGTTTGGCACAGGCGTGATAGTCAATTGCGAGGGGCAAGGGACTGATGCCCGCGTTGAGGTTAAATTCAACCGCGCCGGTACGAAGTGGTTACTGCTGGAATACGCCAAGCTGGTTCCTGCCTGAAAACAAATAGGGGAGGACTCCTCGGTTCATGCCGGTTCGTCTGTTTCGAATATATCCTTGTAGCTCGCGTAAATAGAGGCAAACAGCGTTGGGACCAGTACGAATAATCCCAAGCCATAGGGAATGGTGGCAATTAACATCAGCGCTATTAGCGTAATGCCGTAGATCTGGAACGCTATAATGTTTTTCAGGCAGGCCAAAAAGCTCAGCCGCATTGCATCCACTGCGGACATATCTTTAAATATGACTAATAGAGGCGCGAACCACGCAGCCATCATCAGGGGGATGGAAAGCATTAGCGCAACTAGCAAAGCGGACAGGCCACTATTCATGACATCCTTTAATTCATTCTCGTCGACTCTTTTTCCGTCTACCAGGAGCCCCATCATCACTTCTCCTCCAATCAGCATGGCGACCCCGAGAATTAGCACCTGGCCTACCAGATAAATGCCCCCTATGGTGATAAGTGGAGCAGAGGTGTTACGGAAGCCTGCGAACAGATGAGCCATCTCAAGCTTTTCGCCCTGTTCGAGAGCTTTACTTCCTATCATCAGTCCGGCTAAAAACACGGGTGACAAGAGTGTGAAAATAAATTGTCCCGCCATGGGGATGAGCGATAATGTGGCGGCAATTAGAAGCAAGGTAGTGCACAATAGAATCCACACCAGCGGAACTTGGCGAAATAAGAAAAATCCGTTTACGATCCACTGCCATCCTTGTTTTGCATCGACTTGCCTGACTTCCATTTTCCATATCTCCGAGAGGGTGACGCCGCCCCATCCAATCTTGACTTGCAGTTTACAGCTCAAACCCAAACTTGGGCCAGCTTCGAGTGAAATGCCGAATAGTTCTTCAGTACGCGCATAAAATGAGCAGGGTCCTTGGCATGGGTAAGCTCTCCCAGACGCGGCAAATGATAGTCATGCAGTCGCGATAACCAGAAGCGCAAGGCCCCGGCACGCAGCATCACCGGCCAGGCACCGTGTTCGATAGCGGTAAGCGGGCGGATGCGGTGATAAGCCTCGAGCAGAGACGATGCGCGTCCCGCATCCAGTTCGCCACTTTCGCTCAGGCACCAGTCGTTGGCAGTAATGGCGAGATCGTAAAGCAACGCATCGTTGCAGGCGAAATAGAAGTCGATTACACCTCCTATCGAGCCGTCAGTAAATAATACGTTGTCACGAAACAGGTCTGCATGAATCACGCCTCGCGGCAGATTTTCGAAGCGGTGCAACGACTGAAAGTGCAGTTCTTCCGTGAGGATTCTTCTTTCCGCCACCGCAAGAAAGGGGATCAAATCCGGGGCAGCGGCTATCCACCATTTCAGGCCTCGCGGATTTTCCATTTGTTCGGGATAGGACATCCCGGACAAATGCATATCCGCCAGAAGGGCGCCGACTTTGGCGCAATGTTCAGCGGTAGGGTTTTCCTGCGATTTTCCAGGTAAACAAGTAACGATGCTTGCTGGCTTACCGTTGAGTTCGCCTAGGTACTTATTGTCGAGATTGGCTAGCGGGCATGGGCAAGGAATGCTGTAGCGCGATAAATAAGCCATCAGGTTAAGATAATAAGGTAGCTCGGAAGAGGTCAGCTTTTCAAACAAGGTAAGAACATATTTACCGTGACTGGTTGTAACGAAATAATTTGTATTCTCGATACCGGAGGAGATCCCCTCCAGGTTAATCAGCGTGCCAAGAGCGTAGTTTCTCAACCAGACTGAAAGCTGATGTGGGGTGACAGTAGTAAAAACAGACATGAGTGAGAGAAAAGGAGGCAGAAGCGCTATAAGTCGGTGCGATCTTACTGCCTTTTATGGAAATTTAAAACTGGCGTATCACCCACATGGGAGGCCGGACGCCTTGATCAAGACCGCCCGTGCCGGTGGCAAATGTACCGTCTCCAAAGTTGTCAATCAGATAGTACGGCATACCGATGCGGGGGGTAATCTTGATCATGTAGATACGCCCGTTTAGACGATATTCCTCGACCTTATCCTCTCCGCGCTTTGTGATCGTAACCTGCGGCTCGAGCGAGGAATCCTCCTCGCCAGCCCCAGGTGAGGGCAAGGCCAGCTCGGGTGGTTCTGGTACCTCTGGCAGGGGCCGCAAATCCTTGGGTCGAGTGGACTGCGCCGCGGCAGATACTGCGGAGCTCAACAACAATGCAACAATTATTTGACGCATGGCGTCTCCGAACATGTCATACGATCAATGTGCTCATTCTATATCATCTGACATCGCTGTTACAGATTGAGTTGCACTTCGCGTTCTGCTGCGGAAGGTTCGAAGCCCCGAGTTTCGTAATACTGGAAGATAGCATTGACTACTTCGCAGGGCTCATCGATTACCTGTATCAAATCCATATCCTCTGGCGAGATCATGCCCTCGACCACGAGGGATTGTCTGAGCCAGTCAAGCATGCCACGCCAGAATTCCGAACAAACCAGAATAATTGGCATTTTCCGGGTTTTGCCGGTTTGAACCAGCGTGAGCGCCTCCATCAGTTCGTCCAGCGTGCCAAACCCGCCGGGCAGCACTACATAGGCTGTTGCAAATTTCACGAACATATATTTGCGTGCAAAAAAATGGCGGAAAGTCTGGCTGACGTCCTGATATATGTTGCGATGTTGTTCATGGGGAAGCTGTATATTCAATCCGATACTCGGCGATGCACCGAAATAAGCACCCTTGTTGGCCGCTTCCATAATACCTGGTCCGCCGCCGGAAATTACCGAAAAACCAGCATCCGACAATTGCCGGGTGATCTGCTCGGTTAATTTATAGTTAGGATGATCGGGAAGCGTTCGCGCACTGCCAAAAATACTGACTGCGGGCCGGATCGAATTCAAGCGTTCCGTGCCCTCGACAAATTCTGCCATAATGCCGAACACGCGCCACGACTCCCTCGCTGACCAGGTTTTTTCCAGGAAATCATTCGTCATAGTACTGGCTAATTTGTCTTGCGTGTTCATCGGAAACCTTTGGAAGTTAAATGAAAACATTATTGCTGGTTGATGGTTCATCCTACCTGTATCGCGCCTTCCATGCCATGCCGGATTTACGCAACCGCAAAAACGAACCTACTGGCGCGATTTTTGGCGTGCTCAACATGCTGCGACGTTTGCACAAGGATTACCAGGCTCATTATAGCGCCTGCGTATTTGATGCAAAAGGCAAGACTTTCCGCGACGATCTCTATGCAGAATATAAATCGCATCGTCCACCCATGCCGGACGATCTGGCGGCGCAGCTCGCGCCGCTGCATGAGTGCGTAAACGCAATGGGCTGGCCGATGCTGATCGTGGAAGGGGTGGAAGCAGATGATGTGATTGGTACATTGGCTAAACAGGCCGAGCGCGAAAACATGCGTTGCGTAATTTCTACCGGCGATAAAGACATTGCGCAATTGGTGAATCCGCAAGTGACGCTGGTCAATACCATGAGTAATGAAACACTCAATGAAGCTGCCGTTCTTGTCAAGTTTGGCGTCACCCCAGGACGCATGCTCGATTATCTGGCCTTGGTCGGGGACGCGGTGGATAACATTCCGGGCGTAGAAAAGGTGGGTCCTAAAACAGCTGTGAAATGGCTTACTCAGTATGGAACGCTGGATAATATTATCGCTCATGCCAATGAAATAGGGGGCGTGGTCGGGGAGAATCTACGCACCGCTCTTGGTTGGCTGAGCAGATCGCGCGAACTACTGGCTATTAAGTGCGACGTGGTTTTACCTGTCGGTTTACACGATCTGGGCTTACAGCCGCGGGATACCACAAAATTAGCAGAGTTGTATGAGCGGCTGGATTTTAAAACCTGGTTGCGGGAATTGCAGCAAGAAACGGGTTTGGTGGATGCAAGGGAGGCAGGCGGTATGCCTTCCGCTATCGCAGATCAGCCAGATGATGCGGAGCGGCAATCTTCGGATAGGATGACCGCCGACTACCGAACCATTTTCACCGAATCCCAGTTAGACGAATGGATCACGCTTATCAATGCTGCGCCACTGGTTTCGGTTGACACGGAAACTACCGGGCTAAATCCGATGCAGGCGCAACTTGTCGGAATCGCATTCTCAATTGAGCCCCATCAAGGAGCCTATCTGCCGCTGACTCACCGGTATGCTGGCGCTCCGCTGCAATTGTCAGTCGATTTCGTGATCGATAAACTCAAGCCATGGCTGGAAGATGCAACCCGACCCAAAGTTGGGCAGAATCTCAAATATGACAAACACATTTTTGCAAATCATGGCGTTGCTTTGAACGGTATCGCTCATGATACGCTGTTGCAGTCGTATGTAATTGAATCCCACCGCCCCCATGATATGGATAATCTTGCGTTGAGGCATCTGGGGGCCAAAACCATTAGCTATGATGAACTCACGGGCAAGGGAGTCGGGCGAATATGTTTTGATCAGGTGGATGTCGAACGTGCGACGCAATATGCAGCGGAGGACGCTGATATCACGCTGCAACTGCATCAACACTTGTACCCGGACATAGCGGGGCACGTAAAGCTGGATTATATCTATCGCACGCTCGAAATGCCGGTATTGAACATACTATTTGAGATGGAGCGTAATGGCGTATTAATAGACTTAAAGTTGCTGGAAATCCAAAGCCGCGAACTGGGCGAGAAAATGCTGGTGCTGGAAAGCCGGGCACACGCAATCGCCGGTCAACCCTTTAATTTGAATTCTCCGAAGCAAATTCAGGAAATACTTTTCCATCAACTCAAGCTTCCCGTCATAAAAAAAACGCCAGGCGGTACGCCATCCACGGATGAAGACGTGCTGCAGCAGCTTGCTTTGAACTATCCCTTGGCAAGAATCCTCCTCGATCACCGCGGCCTTGCCAAGCTTAAATCTACTTATACGGATAAGTTACCACGCATGGTGGACGCCGCCACTGGACGAGTGCACACCAATTACGCGCAAGCGGTGGCGGTGACCGGGCGGCTTGCCAGTAACGAACCCAATCTGCAAAATATTCCTGTGCGTACCCTCGAAGGCCGACGTATTCGGGAAGCATTTATCGCATCGCCGAGGCACAACATCATTTCTGCGGATTATTCTCAGATCGAGCTACGCATCATGGCGCATATATCGCAAGACGCCGGGCTGCTCCAAGCCTTTGCCGCGGGCGAAGACATACATCGCGCCACTGCGGCGGAAGTCTTCGGAGTCGAACTCGACGCGGTGGATAATGAGCAGCGCCGCTACGCCAAAATCATTAACTTCGGCCTCATTTACGGGATGTCCGAATTCGGTCTCGCTTCGCAACTCGGTATTGAACGATCCGCCGCCCGCATGTACATGGAACGTTACTTTGCACGCTATCCGGGAGTTGCAAATTACATGCAGCGTACAAGGGAAGCCGCCAGGAAAACCGGGTACGTGGAAACCGTGTTCGGACGGAGACTGTGGCTACCGGAGATCAATAGTCCCAATGGTAATCGCAGGCAGGGTACGGAACGTGCCGCTATTAATGCGCCGATGCAAGGTACGGCGGCTGACGTCATCAAGCTTGCGATGATCGCGGTCCATGACTGGTTAACAAAAGAAAATCTGCGCAGCAAACTTATTATGCAAGTCCATGACGAGTTGGTGCTGGAAGTGCCGGTTGAAGAGATCGAATCCATAAAAGACGGGTTGCCCCGGCTTATGGGCGGTGTAGCACAACTGGATGTGCCGCTGCTGGTGGAAGTGGGCGTGGGACCGAATTGGGAACAAGCGCACTAGGTCCGTTGAGTAGCCCTTGTGAAAAGTATTACTGGAAAACTCCGGGACGTACTGAAGAGAATTTCCTTAATTTTTGTCTAAAGAGTATGCTCGCAGCGTGGCCAGGCGCTATCCTTCAAGAAGAGAGGGTGGTCACTCCGCTTTTGTCTTTCAGCATTCTTTCTACGCCGATATTTTATACTTGCTAATAGAGTAACGATTACCGTAGAATCACACCCTTTTCGGTTTCAGACCTCCATAGGCATATACATGGTCATTATTCGACTGGCACGAAGCGGTGCCAAGAAACGCCCATTTTTCAACATGGTAGTAGCGGACTCCCGCAACGCACGTGATGGCAAGTTCATTGAGCGTATTGGTTTTTATAATCCCCGTGCGGCTGGAGGCGAAGAAGCCTTACGTGTTCAACTGGATCGCGTTACTCATTGGCAATCACAGGGTGCGCAACTATCCGACACTGTGACAAGGCTGGTCAGGCAGTTTGGTGCAAAGCAAAAAGTCGAAGGAACCAGCTAAGCCAGAGGAATTAGCCGGACCGATGATAGTAATGGGGCGTATTATCGGCCCCTTCGGTATATTAGGCGGCCTCAAGGTTTTTCCCTACACCGAATATGTAGACGGGTTGCGCGGCTATCCAGTGTGGTGGCTGGGCAGCGGCGATGGTGATTGGCGAGAGGTAAAGGTCACCGGATGCGGCGTTCACGGAAACGTACTGACCGCCGGACTTGAGCAATGTACTGACCGTAGCGCGGCAATGAAATTGAAGGGTATGCAGGTTGCGATTCCTCGCGACCTGTTACCGGTTTTATCAAAAAACGGTAACGACGGCTACTATTGGTCAGATCTGATTGGTCTTGAGGTCGTCAACCTTCAGAATGAAGAATTGGGGAAAGTGATCGGATTACTGGAAACCGGCGCCAACGACGTGCTTCAAGTGAAAATTATGGAAGATGAAAGGGGAAGACTCATCCCGTTCGTCGATCAGGTAATTGTTAAAGTAGATTTGAAGGTTGGCCGGATAACGGTGGATTGGGGCGTGGACTATTAGCCATGACCTTTGAAATCGACGTTATCACGTTGTTTCCGGAAATGTTTGACGCCGTTACGAGGCATGGAATAACCGCCCGGGCGAAGGACAAAGCGATTTATCGGTTGCAAGCCTGGAATCCGCGCGATTTTACTGAAGATAATTACCGCACGGTGGATGACCGCCCGTATGGCGGCGGGCCAGGAATGTTGATGCTGGCGCAACCGCTGGATAAAGCCATTGCCGCAGCAAGGGCCAGGCAGTCGGCCCTGGGAATTAGCGGGGCGAAAGTGATATATCTTTCTCCACAAGGGCGACTCCTCGATCATGACATGGTGATGGAGCTATGCGGCCTGCCGGCATTGGTGCTTCTCGCCGGACGCTACGAAGGTGTAGACGAACGTCTGATAGCGCGCCAGATAGATGACGAAATCTCTATTGGCGATTATGTGCTTTCTGGTGGAGAACTGGCGGCGATGGTGCTGATAGATTGTCTGGTACGACAAATGCCAGGCGTGCTCGGCGACCCGGAATCAGCTTTGCAGGACTCGTTCGTATGTGGGTTACTTGATTTTCCCCACTATACGCGGCCCGAGGTTTATCAGGGAGATGCCGTTCCGGACGTATTAATGTCCGGAAATCACTCCAGCATCAACCGCTGGCGTTTGCAGCAGTCATTGGGAAGAACATGGCTTAGAAGACCGGATTTGCTGGCATTGAAAATTGAACGGGGCTTGACGGGGGAAGAAGAGAAGTTACTGGAAGAATTCAAGCACGCTTACAAAACTAACTGAAATCAAGCGAAATAAGTAAGGAGTAACAAATGAATCTGATCGAACAACTCGAAAGCGAAGAAATTAGCCGTCTTGGCAAGATAATTCCAGATTTTTCCCCAGGCGACACCGTAATCGTTAGCGTCAAAGTGGTTGAAGGCGATCGTAAACGGGTGCAAGCTTATGAAGGTGTTGTAATCGCCAAGCGCAATCGTGGCCTCAACTCAGCCTTTACCGTGCGCAAAGTATCCAGTGGGGAGGGCGTGGAGCGGACTTTCCAGACCTATTCGCCACTAATTGCCAGCATAGAGATCAAGCGTCGAGGTGATGTCCGCCGTGCCAAATTATATTATTTGCGCGATCGTTCCGGGAAGTCGGCGCGTATTCGCGAGAAGCTTCCAGCCCGTGCCGCAGTAAAGAAGGGGCCACCGAAATCAGAGTTGATCTAATCTTTAAGTATTAAACGACGACCGCTCGCAATTAGGATTAATCGAGGGACTCAAGGCACCCGCTTGGTATTCATGCGCAATGGTGCAGTCAACCGCATTTAACGCATTTTGAGTGGCAGTACCCAACGACGGCGCCAGCAATATTAGCGTCAGCACTCAGTTTTGTTTGGGTTGCGGCTTATTCTCTATTTCTTTAAGCCAGATGTCGTAAACTTCGTCAGGCCATAGTGATTTAATCCAGACAATCACATCATCAATTTGCTGATTTGTCAGCTTGCCATCCCAAGCCGGCATGCCCCCGATAGCAGCCGGACTACCTACTCGAATCATTGTTTCCAGCGTCTCGGTTGAGTGATGCCAAGCGTGTGCACTTCCGTCCAGCGGCGGCGGCGGATATCTGCCGTCGGCTCCCGGATTTCGCCAACCCGGAGTAGCCTCACCATTGGGTCCGTGACAGTTTGCACAGTTTGCGCGATAAACAGCCTCACCACGTTTGATTTTCTCCGGGTCTAAATTACGTGCTGCCAAATTTTTTGGCTGCACCTCCTGTGCGGCAGTAGACGGCGCCGGTCCCGCCGGGGGTGGTGTCGATTCGACAGCGGGTGAGGTCGGTGCAGTAGCGGAAGGCGCCGGCGTAGCAGTGGTTACTGGCGGCGTGGCGGCAGGAGGCTTCGATTCACCACAACCAACCATAAATCCAACCGCTACACTTATCAGGAAATAACGCAGCCTCATGACTCCTTGCCTTTTATGTCCTTCGCCACGGATGCGGCTCCGGCGGCACGAGTAACAGGAGATCTTAAGCTCCTCATTTCAATCTCATCAAGGATTCTTTTGGATCAGATGGAAGATGGCGGCTATACACTGTCGTATCGCCTTGTTTGTTGATTAAAAGTACGTCATAAGGATCGCTACGGGCCCCTTCCATACCGGGAGAGCCATGAGGCATTCCTGGAGCGGTCAGGCCAATAGCACGGGGACGTTCTTTGAGAAATCGCTTGATATCCTGCGCGGGCACGTGGCCTTCAATCGCATAACCATCCACAAGGGCAGTATGGCATGAACCGAGCGTAGTGGAAATGCCCGCTCGTTCGCGTACCTCCTTATTGCCCACATCATGGGTATTGACGGTAAATCCATTGGCGCGCATATGGTCGACCCATTTTGCGCAACATTTGCAGGTAGGGCTCTTGTAAACGTCGATGGTTGTGGCGGTGGCGTTTGCGACGACACTCGAAAAGGCGCCGATCAGAATAGACCCGGTTAATAAATTACGAACTAATTTTTTCATTTGGCCTGTACCTCAATCGTTCCATGCATACCCTTGGAGTGGCCTGGCATCGGGCAGGAAAAATTGACCGTGCCGGCTTCAGTAAAATGCCATACCAGTTCTCCCGTTTTACCCGAATTTACGGTGATCATGTTGGGCTCGTTGTGATGTTCCATGTCGGGAAATTTTTTCATCATTTTGGCATGCTTATCCAGCTCCTCTGGGGAAGCGATCATCATCTCATGTTTTTTCTCGCCAGTGTTCTTCAGCATAAATTTTACCGTTTCACCTTGTTTCACGTTTACTTCGGAAGGCTTAAAGCGGTTATCGATCATTGTTATTTCAATGGTGCGTGAAATCTTTGTGGGATCGCCCGGGCTGCCGAGAGATATATCTCCACTGCCATGGTTCTCCCCGGCATAGGCGCTGGCCGAAATCATGCTTAAGGTTAATGCAGATGCCATCAAAATCTTTCTCATGCGATTCTCCTCCGCAATTAACAGGCCTTTCAATAACATTGTCCAGCTAAGTGCTGCTCAGGTGGATCTCGAACACCGCATTGAGTGCCTCAACCTCGTTACTTCTTATCGTTTTGTCGCCCATATACCAACTTTCCTATCCCCGGATTACTCTTGGAGAAGATATATTGTCGCCCTGTTGAACCTGACATTGTCATGGAATTTAGTGTATTGGCTGAGTTTGTAATTGTATAGCGGAAGGGGAGATATTTTAACAGTGAAATACCTATTATCTTATCGGTCAGTCTCAATAGTTGAAATGCCTTGACCAGAAGGATTGGCAGGATGTAATGTCCCGCCGTTATAGACTGAAAAACGGTTGTGGAGTTCATCTTTTTTGAATATGCCTCTAAACCATTTTCAGTTTTATCTGAGTATGCGTCAGGCAAGCGTTGAGGAGGCGTAATGGCAACTCTGCTTCCCATTCCCGCCGGTTGAAGCGGTAACAGAACTCATTGAGATACGAGGTTCTTGCAAAATGGACAGCTAAGCGGAATTATTTTCATCTGACGGATAAAAATTGAGTTGGGCGCTGCCATTGCTGGCAAGATGGAGGTTCCAAAGACTACATCAACGCCCAGGATGGATACTACGCAACGGATTAAATTAATG
>JACCWK010000172.1 GCA_013697655.1 Nitrosospira sp. | reverse complement strand
TCCATCCTGGGCGTTGATGTAGTCTTTGGAACCTCCATCTTGCCAGCAATGGCAGCGCCCAACTCAATTTTTATCCGTCAGATGAAAATAATTCCGCTTAGCCTGTCCGTTTTGCAAGAACCTCCATCTTTTCCGGATTTTAGTAGTTGGTAACACACCTTGCCTGCGTACCCCCTGTGCAAGACCAGCCAATCCGTACCGGCCTCAGAAAAGTTATCATTTTCCATGTAAACCAGCCCGTCTTCAGCAAGGTGTGAAGGAAGCAAGGACAGCAATTTAGGCAGCATGCCTAGCCGATAGGGTGGATCAAGAAAAATTATATCGAACACATGGCGATCAAGATTCAGGAAATTTAATGCATCCATTGCAACCAGATGGATTTGCTTTGCTCCCAGTTTTTTCGAATTGGTTTTCAGCGCCTTCAATATTTCCACGTTGGATTCGACCATCACTATCCGCTCTGCCCCTCGGGATGCGGCCTCGAAGCCCATCGCACCGCTACCTGCAAACAAATCAAGACAAGTTTTGCCGCTCAGGTCCTGTCCCAGCCAGTTAAATACCGTTTCGCGCACACGGTCGGGTGTCGGGCGCAAATCCTTGCCCTCGGGAAAAACAATAAGGCGACTGCGCCATTCGCCGCCAATGATGCGAACTTTGTTTCTCATTATAGGCGCGCGATGACAATCAAAAAAAAGAGCAATCCTTCTATTTTTTTTCCAAAGCCCCTACGACAACGGCCACCATTCCTTCCGGTTTGATACGGCGCTGAAAGGCTTCCCTGATCTGAGCAACAGTCACATTGCTTACCGCTTTCAAGTAGTCATCCAGATACGTGAGGGGGAGGTTGTAAAAACCAATCACGGCTAGATATCCAATAATTTTCTTGTTGCTGTCGATGCGCAATGGAAAACTGCCAATAATATTTTGTTTGGCCTCCATAAGTTCTTTTTCTTTCGGGCCCTCTACGACAAAATCAGCCAGAATTTTCCGCGTTAGCGTAAGCGCTTCTTCTGACTGCTCTTTCCTTGTTTGCAAGCTGATTTCAAAAGGCCCTGCCTGCTTAAGCGGGGAAAAATGGCTATGAACACTGTAAGCAAGCCCGCGTTTTTGGCGGATTTCGTTCATCAGGCGGGAGGTAAATCCGCCACCGCCAAGCACGTGATTACCGACGAGCAGGGGAAAATAATCGGGATCGTCACGACGTAGTCCCGGATAGGCGAGTAAAATATGGCTCTGTGTGGCCGGGTGGGCAATTCTTTTGGTTTCAGAAACCGGTGCCGTCACCGCGGTCAAAATATTAGCAGCCTTACTTGGCGATAGCTCCTTTGTTAACGATTCGGCAATCGCCGCAGCTTCTGCACGACTCAGGTCGCCCATGATGGACACCACCGCATCGGCGGCAGAATAGTGGGCCCGATAAAAACTGATCAGATCCTCACGCCTCAACGCACTTACGCTCTCAATCTCCCCCGAACCACGTAACGCGTAAGGATGGCTCCCGTAGAGCATTTTCATTAACGCCCGGTCGGCTATATTATCCGGTTTGGTGTCGGCTTCTTGCAACCCGGCAATTATTCGCGCCTGCTCCCGCTCCATTACGCTTGCTGCAAATTCAGGGTACTGTATGACACGGCCGAATATGTCGAGTGCCTGCTTGCGTTCGCGTGCGCTGCTCAATGTGCGTAATGTAAGGCCCGCACGATCCTGATCGAAATGAGCACCGAGCTGGGCACCGACGTCAGCTATCGCTTTGGCAATCTGATCTTCGGACAACCCTCCCGCACCTAAACTAAGCAGATACAACGTCAAACCGGCGCGACCAGATTTATCCAGCGTGTCAGTACTGCTGCCTGCACTGAAATCCACGCTGATATCGAGTATCGGCAAATCACGGCTTTCGATGAATAATACCTTTGCGCCCGACGGTGATTGCCAGTGCTGAATCGGCAGAGCAGCCAGGGCCCATTGGGCATAAGTACCCAGCAACACAATAAATATAAAGCGTATCACTAACATCGGAACCTCTCAGTACACCTTTAGGAATTCCCGAAACTCAATAGAACTATTGGTCGGTTATACACATGCGCTGCTATAAGCTCTGCATTTTGAAACGTATTCGGTTCAGTTGACCAAACCTGAACGTTGGACAGCAACATCACCATGTCTCAGTCTCTTTCAATGGCGTAGCCCTGGAGGCGCGGCGAAGGAGGGCTTTTGTTCCAACGGTTGCGGGTCAAGTACCGCAACCGTCAGGCTGTCATCCTTTAAGTATTTTTTTGCCACGTCGCGTACCTGTTCGGCGGTAACAGCCTGAAGTTTTTTCAACATCGTCTCCACATCACGATAAGACAACCCGATACTTTCCAGCTGGCCGATCTGCATTGCCTGATAAAACATTGAATCGAGCTGAAATACGTGACTGGCAACGACCTGAGCCTTGACCCGCGCCAACTCCTCTTCGGTTACACCGTCTTGCACAAGTTTTTCCACTTCGCCGCGTAAAGCGGCTTCGAGATCAGCCACCGTTCTCCCCTCGCTGGGTGTGCCGTCAAGATAAAACATACCAGGACCGCGTGCGGTGGAATCGTAGCCGGCACCCGCAGAACTGGCGATGCGCCGCTCCCGCACCAGTTCCTTGTTAAGCCGTGCGGACTCGTTGCCATCCATCACCCCTGCCAGCATCTCCAGAGCATATGGCTCCCAATCCGTGCTGGGATTACGCAATACCGGCGCATGATAACCCATCGCAAGGTATGGCAGCCGCGCCGGCGCTTTTACCGTAATCCGCTTGATTCCGACTTGCAGCGGTTCAGTCTGCGGCTTGCGTTTATCCAAAGGCAGTACCGGGCGCGACTTGATCAGACCATAAAATTTTTCCGCCAAAACGAGCACTTCCTTTGGGTTTACATCGCCCACCACTACCAGCACGGCGTTGTTCGGCGCGTACCAGTGGTCATACCATTCTTTCGCGTCACCAACATTCATATTTTCCAGATCGTTCATCCAGCCTATGACCGGGCGGCGGTATGGGTGCGATTGATAGGCAGTTGCGATCATTTTCTCATGAACCAACGCGCGCGGCTGGTCATCGGTTCGTAAGCGCCGCTCTTCCATCACCACCTTGATTTCCTTGGCGAACTCTTCTTTTGTCAACACCAGGTTGCGCATCCGGTCGGACTCCAGCTCCATCGCCAGCGAGAGTCTGGCTTTTTGTAATTGCTGAAAATAAGCTGTGTAGTCACGGCTGGTGAAAGCGTTCTCCCGCCCCCCCGCCGCTGCGATGCGCCTGGAAAATTCGCCGCCAGGAATTTTTTTTGTGCCTTTGAACATCATATGTTCCAACACATGGGCTACTCCTGTGACGCCATTCAATTCATCAATGCTGCCTGTCTTGTACCAGATTTGCGAGATGACAACCGGCGAGCGATGGTCCTCCTTAACTACCAGCTTAAGACCGTTGCCAAGCATGTACTCGCTTGAAGTCGCGAAGGCTCCGGACGAAATCAGCGAAATCAACAACGCCGCAACTGCTTTCAAACCATAAGAAAGATCGGTAACGCGACGATAAAGTCTCATTTTTTTAATAACCTAAACGTGAGTAAACGGAATAAAATTCCAGCATAGAATTCCAATTGCAATTTTCAGCCATCGATTTCCATTAATGTTGATAGCGTAACAGAATGCCAAGTTTCTTCAAATCCAAAAATAGCTCCCCACCTGCCGGGGCCACGTCCGCGAATTGGGCCACGCGGGTCAGGCAAGGCCTTTCCCGGACGAGGGATAATCTTGGCAAGCGGCTATCTGGCTTGCTTGGCAGCGACAAGATAGATGAAGCACTTTACGAAGAGCTGGAAACAATACTACTTACAGCCGATGCTGGCGTAAATGCTACTGCCTGGTTGCTTGACAAATTACGAAGAGACGTTAAAAACAAGGGCTTCACCGAAGCGGCACAACTCAAAGGCGCGTTACAGGAAGCACTTCTCGCCTTGCTTGCGCCGTTGGCGCAACCCTTGCATACCGACTCATACAAGCCCTTCATCATCATGCTAGCCGGCGTGAATGGTGCGGGCAAGACCACCTCAATCGGCAAACTTGCCAACCACTTTCAGCGACAGGGGAAAACCGTTCTGCTCGCTGCCGGTGATACTTTTCGCGCCGCCGCACGGGAACAGCTCATGGCTTGGGGCGAACGCAACGGGGTTGCTGTCATTGCCCAGGAAAGCAACTCTCAGCAAAAGGGAGATCCCGCGGCGGTGATATTCGACGCGGTTAATGCCGCAAAAGCACGCGGCATAGATATCGTATTGGCGGACACCGCCGGGCGACTCTCCACCCAGCTGCATCTAATGGAGGAAATCAAGAAGGTAAAACGTGTTATTGCCAAAGCCGAGCAAGGTGCGCCTCACGAAGTGTTGCTGGTACTTGACGCCAACACAGGGCAGAATGCAGTCAGTCAGGTACAAGCCTTCGATGACGCGCTCGGCCTTACCGGCCTTATAGTCACCAAACTCGACGGTACCGCCAAAGGTGGCGTAATCGCCGCTATTGCCAAGCAGCGCCAACAAAAATCGCCGTTGCCCATTCGCTTTATAGGCATAGGTGAAGGCTTGGATGATTTGAGGCCGTTCGACGCCAATGAATTTGTTGAAGCTTTGTTTGAGTGAAGCAAGTGCGAAGGGTTGGATTTTCAGATGGTGAAGTCGTATGGTTGAACCCGCGTAGGACTCAATTCGTCACGAGCCCTCAAGTTTTACCTTTGCGTTCTCTTGAGGGGTTAAAATGAATCCTTCGCGGTAAAAGATTTTTTAATGATCAGCTTTAGTCAAGTCTGCAAACGTTACCCTAACGGCTTCAATGCGCTTAAGAATATCGGTTTCACTCTAGAAGCTGGCGAAATGGCCTTGATTACCGGACATTCGGGGGCGGGTAAGAGCACTCTGTTGAGGTTAATTGCTGCAATCGAACGTCCCACTTCCGGCAGTATTATCGTCAACGGCCAGAATGTCAGCGCCCTTAAGAGCGGCGCAATCCCATTTTTACGGCGCAATCTCGGCATGGTTTTTCAGGATCAAAAGATTCTGTTCGACCGCACTGTGTTCGATAACGTGTGGCTGCCCCTGCAAGTTAGCGGTTTTGCTCCCAAGGCAGCAACCGGGCGAGTACGCGCAGCGCTTGATAAGGTGGGGCTGCTGGATAGGGAGAAAGCACGTCCCATCACTCTCTCCGGCGGTGAGCAGCAACGCCTGTGCATTGCCCGCGCAATAGTGAATCGACCTTCCATACTGATCGCCGATGAGCCTACGAGCAACCTTGATGCTGATTACGCAAGAGATATTATGGGCATGTTCAAATCATTCCATCAAGTGGGCGTGACCGTTCTTATAGCGACCCATGATGTGGAACTGCTGGGCAGCACGCAGCTCCGTATTTTTGAACTCAATCACGGTGAATTGGCAACATGAGCGTGTGGCTTTCTCATCACTTGCACGCCTTCGTCCTGGCGCTTAAGCGGCTGGCAGGAGCCCCCATCGGAAACCTGCTAAGTATCATCGTGATCGGCATCGCCTTTAGTCTTCCAGCTGGAATTTACATGCTGCTGGAAAATCTTCAGGCGTTCTCGCGCCAGGTATCAGGAGCTCCCCAATTAAGCCTGTTTCTAAAACTGGATGCGAGCACCGATGAGGTGGAGCAAATTGAGTCCCGTTTGAAGCAGCACCCCAAGATAGCGAGCTTCGAGTTTATTGCCAAGGAAAGCGCCTTGGAGCAATTCAAGCAGGGCAGCGAGCTGGCGGATGTGGTGGACACCCTTGAACAAAACCCTCTACCCGATGCGTTCTTGATTAATGCCAGGAGCCTCTCGCCAGGGGCGCTGGAAGAGTTACGTGCGGAGCTGCAAAGCTGGACCAATGTCGAACATGTACAACTTGACTCGGCTTGGGCCAAACGGCTGGATTCGTTGCTCAAGCTGGGTCGGCTGGCGGTGTTAATGCTTGCCGCCCTGCTGAGTTTCGCGCTGGTAGCGGTGACATTCAACACCATACGCCTGCAAATCCTTACAAAAAGGGATGAAATAGAGGTCTCTAAATTGATCGGTGCAACCAATGGGTTCATCCGCCGCCCGTTTCTTTATTTTGGTGCCATGCAGGGAATGGCGGGAGGGCTCGCTGCATGGCTTATTATCTTCCTTGGAATTCACTTGATAGATGATGAACTGATGAGCCTGATGCAGTTATATGAAATCGATTTACGTCTCTATCATCTTTCCCCCGAGGATAGCCTCGGTTTATTGTTATTCTCGGCATGCCTCGGCTGGGCAGGGGCGTGGTTATCAGTGGCAAACCATCTCTGGCAAATAGAACCAAGATAATTCAGTAGGTTAACTTCCCTGCCGGGGAACTTTCCGAAATATTGACTCTCTTATTGGTAAGGTAATCTCGTAGAACTAACGGAGGACACATGACTTTTGCTTTAACTGTACCTTCACCCGGCGGTAGCATTGAAAGTTATATTCAATCTGTCAACCGCTTTCCCATTCTCTCGCAGGAAGAGGAAATTCGCTTGGCACGGTCTCTGCGGGATGAAGATAATATAGAGGCTGCCCGTCAGCTGGTATTGTCGCATTTGCGCGTAGTGATCGCTATTGCTCGCGGTTACAAAGGCTATGGCCTGCCCCAGGCCGATTTAATTCAAGAGGGTAACGTTGGCTTGATGAAAGCTGTCAAACGCTATGATCCCGAACGTGGCGTTAGATTGGTTTCGTTCGCAGTGCACTGGATCAAGGCGGAAATCCATGAGTTCATATTACGTAACTGGAGGCTGGTAAAAATCGCAACAACCAAGGCGCAGCGTAAACTGTTCTTTAATCTCAGGAGTATGAAAACGGTTCTGGATACCATGAATCCTGACGAAGTCAGCGCTATGGCAAAGCAGTTGGGAGTCAAGGCCAAGGAGGTCGTCGAAATGGAAACCCGCTTCAATGGGCGTGACATTTCGCTCGAGCCTCTGTCTGAAGACGATGACGAAACCTTCAGTCCAATTGCGTATCTCACAGACGGCTCAGAACCTCCCAAATTGCTGGAAGCTGAGCAGACCAGTCGCTTGCGCGGCAAAGGGCTTGAGGATGCGCTGAGCAGCCTGGATGCGCGCAGCCGCCGCATTATCGAAGCGCGCTGGTTGCGTGAAAATGATACTGCAACACTGCATGACCTTGCTGATGAGTTTGGCGTATCCGCCGAGCGTATACGCCAAATTGAAGTTAAAGCAATGCAGAAAATGCGGGGAGCGATGGCGGCAATCACATAAATACAACTACGCTTGCGAAAATTGAAATACTTTTGGAAATACTTTTGTTAAGTGCGCATTGATGCGCACTTAACAACTCAGCGTAATTCCAAATTGCCACTCAATGTGGTAAAAGCCGATTTATTGCGTCAGAAATAGCCTTGGAGAATAGATTCAGGTTGATAAACCGGGTGGGAACGTAAAAATGACTGAATGAATCAGGCCAAGCAGTCATTTTATATGTAAAAATCTGGACTTGGTCGGACAACGGATGTCTGAAGTGAGCAGAACTTAACCTTCGAGGTTGTAGTTCCGCAATCGGCCAAATCCGGTCACTCATCAGCGGCCGACAACGCCTGTAAGCAGCCGTTGGCTTATCCTTTATACTGTCCCGGTTTGCTATTTATTAATATAGAGACCGACTTAATACATATCGAAATTGAATCAGGTATTTATGCTCGCTTACGCACTATTGAGTGGTTATTAATCGAGAGACCGCCGGTATCTTCAATCACCGTTAGGCCGCAACCAATCAGCGAGGTGCCTATGGCAATTTCAGCAACTCTTTTTCTCATGTTCGAAGGTCACGCTCAGGCTGCGATGGACTTATACACGTCTTTGTTCAAGAACTCGCAGATCATCCACGCTGATCGTTATGTCGCTGGAGAGCCTGGCGCCGCTGGCACAATCAAAGTGGCCACGTTTACGCTTTGTGGCCGAGAGTTCAAGTGTTCTGATAGCTATATCAAACACGCTTTCACTTTCACGCCATCTAGTGTAGTGCGCCGTAATTAACAGAACTAATAATCACCCCTGCTGTCCAGGTATTAGAACGTATGACAGGAGGACACCGATGCGAACTGCCCCGGAGATTGTACTGACAGCAGGAGAAGAAAAAGCGCTGACCAGGCTGTCGCGCTCG
>JACCWK010000065.1 GCA_013697655.1 Nitrosospira sp. | reverse complement strand
GGACTCTATCCTTCAGGGTCAGCATGACCTGTTACCTTTGCGCCTCGCTTCCTTTCGTGCCTACGCATCAAACATATCGTTACCAATATGCCTGCAAGGCTCGATACCAGGCTCGTGGCTAGCGATTACCCGGGCGCGGGATTCACACCCGCTAGTTTATGCAGCATTGCCAGGCCGCAACGCTCCCTAAACCCCGATTACGCAAGCGTCCACGCGCCGCGCCCGGATTTTGCAGCCTATTCCGACAAGTGGCGGAACCTGAAATGGGCCGGAGGCGCAATACTCGCCGCCAGCGTCCTTCTCCTGATCGCCATGCTGATCAGCAGCACCGTTGCCGATGCAACCCTGAGACTTGTTTCGAATAAACGGTTCTGGCTGGGCCTCGCTATTGCAGGCACGGCAAGTTACGGCCTTGCCGCACTCATAATGTGGATGATGCCGAATGCCTCGAAGAACGAGCCGTTTACGCTCACTGAAGGAATCAGCGCATGGCCAGCCGAGGCAATTCGCCTGCTGGCGCTAGTGATGAGTTCGCTCTTTCTCTGGTACTGCTGGCGCAAGCTGAAAGATAACGAAAGCATTCTGGCGAGTGACTTCAATCTCGAAGACAAGGCCATGGCCATGGGTAACCTGGACTGCCACGTATCTGAATCCAAATCATCCATATGGTCGCTTCGGCACAGCGTGGGAATACATCGCTGGCGACCGCAAGCCGCCGATCAGGTCAACGCTGCCCATCTCTGGCGGGAGTACACCGCGCTCGGGAGATTGGGATACTTTGCCATGAGATGCGCGCCACAACTGATACTGGCTCTTCTTTTCGCATTTCTGATAATGGTCCTGCTCGGTTTTCCAGGTACGCCGTGCCGGGGCGCAGGCTGTTTCGAAATAAATGACATCATCATTATTCTCAGCGTGATTGCAATGATGATAATGATTTTCTATGTAGTGGACGCGACCCGGCTCTGCCGGAGATGGGTCGAATGCATTGTCATGAAAAAAATCCAGTGGTCCGACGGTACGCTTACAAAAATCGCTTCAGAGCGAGGTCGGGGCACCGACATCGGTAAAGAAAATCCGGATGAATGGCTGGGCATAGAATTGATCGCGGAACGAACAACCGTCATCGGTAATTTTATTTATTTTCCCTTCATCATCATGTTCCTCCTGGGAATCGCCCGCCACAACTACTTCGACAATTAGGGGCTTCCAACCGCGCTGGTGATTATCTTCACTCTCAATGCGATCCTCGTTGTCGTCAATGCCGTGGCATTGCGGCGTTCAGCCGAAATGGCCAGACGAGAAGCCATCACCCAGCTGAAAAAAAACTCATGGACTTGCCGGATACGCCTGATGGAAAGAAACGGGGGCAGCAGGTGCAATGGGCAATCGAAGCGATCGGAAACAATCAGAGAGGCGCCTTCCTGCCCTTTACCAAACATCCGATATTCGGTGCCGCCATAGCTCTGCCATCCGGCGGGTATGGCTTTGTGCTTTTGTTCGAGTATCTGGCGACCAGCTTTTGAAGCTTACTTTAAAGGCTTAAACTTTGGCAATGGTAAGCGAACGTGTTCAGGTTCCTTTTGGGCACTGTGTTCCATAGGGTGTCCGCTCAGTGTTCGATTGATCCGCCGGCAAGGTTGCCTTGATCTCCGCGGCCTGCTTTTCTGCGGCTTCCGCATTCTTCGGCCGTTCTGCCCCGGCAAGCGCAGCAGCATAATCCTCAAGTACGCCAGCATAGAAGACGGGGGCTTTTTTCGCGGTGATGGTCGGATCCAGTTCGGCTAAAACACGTTCAAAGTAAGATACCGCTTCAGGGTATTTTTTCTGTGCCAGGCTGAGACGCCCCAATTCCGTTAGCGAAAGAAAAAATACTCCTCCGGTTTTCTTGTCAAGATCGTGAGCAAGGCTAAACTCGTGCTCTGCTTCCTTGAAGTAGCACGTCACGCCAAGGGACCGCCCATATTCATAGTGGAGAAGAGATCTGTAGCGCGGGCTGGTCTGGCCTAGATTCCTGTCGGCGAAGGAAGCGGCATAAAAGCGGCGTGCCGCATCCCAATCCCCTCGCTTCTCGGCGGCGACCGCCTTTTGCTTGTAGCCGCCTCCAGATTTTTCATCGATGGATTCACAGCCCAGCAGGCTGAGCAAGATAATTACGCCAGGAATTAATCGCTTCATATCATTCTCCATAATTGTTGTAACAGCACCATGGGCTGCAGGCGGCCTGCCTCCACGGATAGGCCTCCTTCCCTGTTGTCATATTAACATCAATAATCGGAAGGGAGTAGTGGCGGGTACTGGCGGTGTAGAGAACAAATAAACTGTCCGGGTCTGTAGCAAATGATCTGTCCGGTTTTATGCTATCCCGAAGGGGGGATAGACATGAGACGGACGGAATGGTTACAGGAGACTCGGAAGATGAGATTTG
>JACCWK010000064.1 GCA_013697655.1 Nitrosospira sp. | reverse complement strand
AAATCTCATCTTCCGAGTCTCCTGTAACCATTCCGTCCGTCTCATGTCTATCCCCCCTTCGGGATAGCATAAAACCGGACAGATCATTTGCTACAGACCCGGACAGTTTATTTGTTCTCTACACTTAATCCTTCTCTGCTGCCTCATGCTTTATAATACTGTATTATGTGCGGCAACACACATAGAGCGTCAGGTCTATCCCATCATGGACCTCGCAGCTCAAAATTCCTCCGCCGCCTCCAGTTCAACCCATTAGATCCCGGCCGGCAAACACATTCTTTTTTATGCATAATGAGTACACCAACAGGTGGGATGCTGTGTTCACACCCTTGGTCGTGCGATTCGCCAGATTAATTCGCTCTTTAACAGGTTGGAAATGCCCAAAAAAGTCCGTGATCGTGCCATTCTCCCCCCCGCAGCTGACACGGGCGAACATATAACCGAGGTCATGCGCCAAGAGGCCTGGTTCAAAAACTGGACATTGCAGAATGCAATTTTCAACAGCGCCAATTTTTCTATTATCGCTACTGATGAGAAGGGCGTCATCCAGATCTTCAATATCGGCGCGGAGCGGATGCTAGGCTACGCGGCATTCGACGTGATGAACAAGGTTACGCCAGCCGACATTTCTGATCCGCAGGAAGTGACCGCGCGGGCCAAGGCGTTGACTGACGAGTTCTCCAAGCCCCTTGCACCGGGCTTCGAGGCTCTGGTATTCAAGGCCTCGCACGGCATTGAGGACATCTATGAGCTGACCTATATTCGAAGGGATGGCAGCCGCTTCCCAGCGGTCGTATCTGTCACGGCCCTGCGCAATGCTCAAAATACAATTATTGGCTACCTGCTTATCGGCACGGACAACACCGCTCGCAAGCAGATAGAACTGGAGCAAAAAAAACTCGATCAGCGTCTGCGCGATCAGCAGTTCTACACGCGCTCTCTTATTGAATCCAACATTGACGCATTGATGGCTACGGATCCGTCCGGCATCATCACTGATGTCAACCACCAGATGGAATCGCTCACTTGTTGCACCCGTCACGAGTTGATTGGGATGCCATTCAAGAACTACTTTACCGATCCGCGCCGGGCTGAGAAAGCCATCAATCTGGTGCTGAGCGAAAAGAAGCTGACCAACTATGAACTCACCGCGCGCGCTCGGAACGGAAAGGAAACTGTAGTGTCCTTCAACGCTACGACCTTCTACGATTCGGACAGGAAGCTGCAAGGCGTCTTCGCGGCAGCGCGTGACATTACCGAACCCAAGCGCGTGGATCAGTTACTACAGGAAAAGAACGTCGAGCTGGAGCGCGCCAAATCTGCGGCGGAAAAAGCTAACCTTGCGAAATCAGATTTCCTTTCCAGCATGAGCCATGAGCTGCGCACGCCGCTCAATGCGATCCTTGGTTTTTCTCAACTTATGGATTCCAGCTCTCCACAGCCGACGCCCGCTCATAAGCGAAGTATCGATCAAATCCTCAAGGCTGGTTGGTACTTGCTGAAGCTGATCAACGAAATCCTCGACCTCGCGCTGATCGACTCCGGCAAGCTGTCGCTGTCAGTGGAACCGGTATCGCTGACTGAGGTCTTGCAGGAATGTGAAGCCATGGTAGAACCGCAGGCGCGAAACAACGGCGTCAGTATGTCCTTTACCCATTCCAAAATTCCTTACTTCGTCAACGCCGACCGTATGCGAGTGAAGCAGGTTTTCATCAACCTTCTTTCCAATGCGATCAAATATAACCAGTCGGGCGGAACGATTGACGTGGAGTACACCACGAGGCCGTCGAAGTTGATTCGTATCAGCGTCCGCGACACTGGCATGGGGCTGGCTCCGGAAAAGCTGAGTCAGCTTTTCCAACCGTTCAATCGTCTTGGACAGGAGGCGATGGTGGAGGAAGGCACAGGTATCGGCCTGGTGGTGTGCAAGCGGCTGGTCGAATTGATGGGTGGAGTCATTGGCGTGGAAAGCACTGTCGGAAAGGGCAGCATCTTCTGGGTCGAGCTGAACCTGACGGCTGTAACACAATCGCTCAACGATACCGCCGAGCCGGCCATGGCCGCCCAGACGGAGGTTCAAGGCAGTGCGCAGTTGCACACGCTGCTTTACGTGGAAGACAACCCGGCCAGTCTGATGCTGGTCGAGGATCTCATGGCGCGGCGGACTGATATCCGGTTACTGAGTGCAAGGGATGGCGAAAGCGGTATCGAGATTGCGCGCGCTTCCCTGCCGGATGTCATCCTGATGGATATTAATCTATCCGGCATCAGCGGACTCAAAGCGCTGAGCATCCTTGCTGAAGACCCTGCAATAGCTCACATCCCGGTAATTGCGCTTAGTGCCAACGCAATGCCCCGCGCTGTGGAAAAAGGTCTTTCGGCAGGATTCTTCCGATATCTCACCAAACCGATCAAGGTCAGTGAGTTCATGGATACGCTGGACCTGGCAATAAAATTTGCGAAAACGAAGACAGCCATTGCAGCAAAAAAGAAGCCAGTTTGATAATTACTAGCCTAAAGCCGGGCTAGTATTGCCAGTTAATCTCCATATACCAATATCGGCAAATCGGCGATCTTTCACCCGCCCCTGTCACTCGATCTGCTCACCGCAAAAACGAATCAGATCGCAGGTGTCGGTTTCTTTTTAGGTTTCTTTGCTTCCTTGTTTTTCTTTTGCTGACCTTTTGCCATGATGCTCTCCTTGTATTGATGTTCACATAGTAATAAACGCAATTAATCCATAACTACTGCTGTTGACTGAAGTTTTCAGGCTGGCTGGAGGCATTTTATACTTATCTGGCGTTACTGCCGGTCGAATATTAACCTCTGCGCCGTTTGTGAATTGATCAGGCGATTGCATACCAACAGCTTCTCGTTATTTTACTTCCAGCGGTTCCATTGTGAACAGCCAGCAGCCGCTAAATAATTCGGAATTTTATAATTTCAACAGCGCCGACACCTGGTGCACAGAATCAGCGTGTTGAAAAACGCTGAATTTATCGCACCTGGCTGAATTGCTCGCGCAGGTTCTTCACTGCATTGGGCTCGCCGCGAACCCGAAAGAAAGCGCCCTCACTGTCCGAGTACTCCTCCAGCACCTGACAGCTTGCGTAGATTCCCGCGCGCAATTGCTGTGCCGACCAGGGAAGAAAAAGCTCGGCCTCAACCAGGTCCTGCTGGAAAAACGCGACAATCGTCTGGCGGAGCTTCGCGATTTCGTCCGGGCGGCGCGCACTCATCACGACGCAATCCGGGTACTGTCTCCGCAAGGCCGCTTCGCGGTCAGCTTGTGCTATTGCATCGCCGACGTGGTCGATCTTGTTGAAGACGCGGATGCGCGGCACGACATCCGCACCGATCTCCTCAAGCACTCCATCGGTGACCTCAAGCTGGCGCTCAAACCCCGGATCGCTGGCATCGATGACGTGAAGCAGCAGGGATGCATCAAGCGCTTCGTCAAGTGTTGACTTGAACGAGGCAACAAGTCCGTGTGGCAAATTCTTTATGAAACCAACCGTGTCGCTGACGAGCACTCTTGGCACGCTCTCCGGATGGAGAGCGCGCACTGTGGTGTCAAGCGTAGCGAAAAGCTTATTTGCAACCAGCACCTCGCTTCCCGTGAGAGCTCGCATCAAAGTGGATTTGCCGGCGTTCGTATAGCCGACGAGCGCCACGCCAGCGAACCCTTGGCGTTCTTGCCGCCGCGCACGCTGCGTCTTGCGCTCGACATCCATCGCAACGATTTCCTGTTGAAGTTCGGCGATGCGGTCACGGATCTTGCGTCGGTCCAATTCAGTGTGCGACTCGCCACCACCACGGCCACCGACACCGCTGCGCTGCCGCCCTTGCGACCCCGCGAGCTTCGCCGCCTCGCGCAGGCGCGGTGCCATGTACCCGAGGCGCGCGATCTCCACCTGGGCGCGCGCAGCACGAGAGCGGGCATTGCGATGAAAAATTTCGAGAATGACCATGGTGCGGTCCATTACCTCGCAGCCGACCTCCTTTTCAAGGTTGCGCGCCTGCGATGGTGAGATCTCGTGGTCGACCAAGATGGTATCGATATCCCGGCTGTCAGGCTTGGTGGCTATTTCCCCGAGTTCGGCGGGATCGTTGTTCACGAAGCTGCGTATTTCCTGACGCTTGCCGATGCCAAGGTATGCCGTTGTATCGAAGCCTGAGCGCTTCTGCACGAACGTGCGGACGACCTCATACCCCAGTGTTTTTGCGAGTTCGCGCAGTTCGCTCAGCGACGCCTCGAACTCATTATCGCTCACGCTCGGCAGTTGTACGGCCGCCACGACGGCGTGCCTGGATTTCTCTTCAACTTCTCTTTGCATTAGGAGATTGCATATCTTAAGTGGGCGAATTCAGATAGTACCTTATAGTGGACCCCAATTTCTAGACAGTCGTTTAAGATGGTAGCCTGCTGTAAGGAGGAGCAGGTAAATGAGTGAGAAGAAACGCAAGATTTTCAGTAGTCAGTTCAAGGCCAAGGTTGCGCTGGAAG
>JACCWK010000063.1 GCA_013697655.1 Nitrosospira sp. | reverse complement strand
AAAGAAATCTCGCTCAGAAACAAAAGTAGAAACAGAAGAAAAACCGGGGCAGCGCCGTTCCGCTGCATGTGACCGGCTACCCTCTTAAACTCGGCTTAATATTGTCTTGACTGAGGGGTCCACTTTAGACATCACCGAATACGTCGCAAGAAAGAGGGTGCTACACATGATAAATTCTTCGGCAGTACCATAAAAATCGTAAGGACGTTGGATGCTCATGACCACTTGACAGAAACTTGGCCTGTTCATATAGCGAGAGATGGAATAATTGAGACAATAAAATAATGATATTTCGTCAGCTGTTCGAGCCTTTATCCAACACCTATACATACTTGCTCGGCTGCGACGAAACCAGGCAAGCCGTGCTGATCGATCCGGTGATCACGTCAACAGATGGTTATCTCGCTGAAATCGGGCATCTCGGGCTAAATTTAATCTATAGCGTAGAGACACATATCCATAGCGGACCACATCACCGCCGCGCTTGAACTAAAAAAAAGAGTCCGCAGTAAAATCGCCGCGCCCGCTTTCGATCGAAGGCCCTGCACGGATTTAGGTGTTGAGAAAGGTACGTCCCTCCGCATAGGAAGCGTAATACTGCATCCATTGCATACACCGGGTCATACTGATGGGCACTTTGCTTTCCTGGCGGATGACAGGGTATTTACCGGCGATGCGCTACTTATTGAAGGGTGCGGGCGCACCGACTTCCAGAATGGCGATGCAGACGCGTTATTCAGAAGCGTGAAGGAAAAACTGTTTTCTTTACCGGACGACTGCCTGGTATATCCGGCGCATGACTATCATGACAGACGGGTCTCCACCATTGCACAGGAAAAAAAACGTAATCCCCGGTTGGGAAACAACCGTACCCTCGAAGATTTCAGGGAAATTATGGCAAACCTCAATTTACCCTATCCTACTTTTATGGACTATGTCGTACCGGGAAACCGGCTGTGCGGTGTTTGTCCCGATGACCTACCGGAAAAATTCCAAAATTATTGTCTACAGATGGCAGGCAGCCCACAAGGATAGCGTAAAGATCTCCATGCTGCCGGCATCGTTTCCATCAGGTCAGTAGCGTATTGCCCGCGGGTGAATTCCGGCTTTCAATGCGTCTATTGCTTCTTCTGAATCTTTCACCATGTTTACGCCCGGACAGAAAAAATATCTGTGGAGTGCCCGCTGCGCGTAATTCTGGGCGATATTTTCGAGATCCACCCATCTTGATATCCTTGCTCGCGCCCAGGTTTTATCGTTGCGACCATAGGCATAGGTTCTTTTCTCGACAGTCTGGCAACGTATCCCCTCATAACTCACATTCATCGCACCTTGGGGTGACTTGGTTACTAGAGTAAAACGCACCACGCCATCTTCCGTTACCGAGATGGATGGGGCATCAACGTAATGACTATTTGAGCTGGCGGGACCGGCATCGAATTGCAGCAGATTTTCTGGATCGGGATAAGCAGGGATTTGCGTCTGTAGTTCAACCCAAGGCCTTTCATGATCAAACTCGTATTCGAATCCTTTTTGCTGGGCGTAAGCCGTAAGCGGCAAGAAACATAGCAATATCAGAAATCTGTTCATGACACAGTCAGGTCATTGAGTAAAGAGTCGCGCACCGCTGCGGTTACCACCAATGGCGAAACCTCATAGGCAGGATGGTCGATCCCCATGCTCAAGGGTGCCCCTTGGCGCAGCGCGTCGATCATGTCCCGCGCCAGTTCAAAGCGCAGAAAATGTACCGAAGAGGTTTTTTCTGCGGTTTCCCGCTCCAGGTCCTCGTCGGCGATGGCATAAACCGGATCATGGCCGTTCACTCGAACCCATGCCTTGTCTTCTATGCCGATCAGTTCCGCCAGTCTGACGGCACGCTCGACAGGATCGGGGTACTCGATCATCATTGTGGCTTTCCAATTTCCGCCGTCAGGAACCAGGGAGCTATATGCGCCCAATTCATCCAGTATGCCCTCCTCCTCGAAAATTTTTTCAACCCGCAGCATTTCCTGGATTTGATACCGTATGGTCAACTCGTCTTCGAAAATGAGCGTCACGTTTTCGCCCAGATGGATCTTGCGATTTTTTTTATGCGCCATTACCCGAACGCGAAATTCCTGTCGCGCTTTGGCATAGGCTTCCAGAGTCATCAGGCTGTCACGGGTTATCTGAGGCATGATTCTTATGTAATGTATAAATCAATTGAACACGAAATCATCAAGACATCAAGAGCGAGAACGCCATCTTGCTGATCAACATTATTGGGAAACCCAGTGCTTATACAGTGCGTGAGCCGCTCAATCAGGGATTGCTCAAAGACCATAGGCGATCCGGACAAGTGTTAATGGATGCTGCTTCTGTGCCTTTGTCCCGCCCATACCCTGCTGAATATGACGTCCGGCAATGGCGCAGTCGGAACTGATGTAATCGGGGTTTGGGGCCGCCATCTGCTTGAATACCGGCTTGCCGATTTTCATGGAATCGGCAAAGTGCTCGCTCTTGACTCCCCAAGTCCCATCATGGCCGGAGCAACGCTCCACCACGCTCACTTTAGTCCCAGGAAGCATTTGCAGCATATCTTTTGTCTTCTGTCCAACGTTTTGCACACGCAAATGGCAGGGAATATGGTAGGAAACATTTCCCAAAGGCTGCTTGAAATCTATTTTCAACAAACCGTCCCGATTACGCAACATGAGGTATTCGAACGGATCGAACATGGCTGCCGCCACCGCTCTTACCTCTTCATCTTGCGGAAACATGAGCGGCAATTCCTGCTTGTACATCAGCGTGCATGAAGGGACGGCTGCAAGTATTGCATAGCCGTCCTTCGCCAGTTTCGCCAGATGAGGAATATTCACTTTTCTGAGCTCGTCCACTGCCTCCAGATCACCCAGCTCCAGCTTTGGCATGCCACAACAAGCCTCTTTCTCAACCAGACATGTTGGAATCTCGTTGTGCTGAAGTATTTTCAGCAAGTCATGCCCGATGCCGGGCTCATTATAATTAACGTAGCAAGTGGAATAAATCGCGACCTTGCCCGACGTTCTTGCCCCGTGGCGGACTTCATAAGAGGAATTGACTTTGGCATTCGGGCGAAATTTATGGCTGTCATACTCGGGAAGAATCCGTTCTGCGTGAATACCGAGCAGGGTATCCATCATTTTGCGGGCGACAGGAGTCTTGTTAATTGCGTTCACGGTTTGAACCACTACCGGAATGCTGGCAAGTTTACCCAGGAGATCGGTGCTGGACAGCAATTTGTCGCGGAAACCAACTTCGCCTTTTTTGTATTTGACCGCTTTCGCACGCAGCATCAAATGCGGAAAATCAATATTCCATGGATGGGGAGGCACATACGGACACTTCGTCATGAAACACATATCACAAAGATAACAACGGTCCACTACCTCCCAGAAATTTTTCTTCTCTACTCCATCCAGCTCACCAGTGGCGCCATCATCTATAAGATCGAACAATCGCGGAAAAGCCGTGCAAAGATTGACGCAACGGCGGCAACCATGACAAACGTCAAAGACGCGTTCCATCTCCTGGAATAACTTCGGCTCGTCATAAAAATCCGAATTTACCCAGTCGAGCGGGTGCCGCTTCGGAGGTTCCAGACTGCCTTCTAAAATGGTCATCGCAAGGTGGAAATAATGAGAAATGAAACTGAATCAAATCGCAGGGCGGAATGATCGACCGGATTGAGTTTTGGGCTTCTATCCGGTCTTCCCGCTTTCTCAGCCTTACTTAATCGGTGAGGTTATCCAGTGCCTTCTGGAAGCGGTTAGCGTGAGAGCGCTCGGCCTTGGCTAACGTCTCGAACCAATCGCCAATTTCATCGAAACCCTCATCCCGCGCGGATTTTGCCATTCCGGGATACATATCGGTGTATTCATGGGTTTCCCCGGCTATGGCTGTTTTCAGGTTATCACGGGAAGGGCCGCCGAAAGGCAGGCCTGTAGCCGGGTCTCCACATGCTTCCAGATACTCCAGATGACCATGAGCATGGCCGGTTTCGCCTTCAGCAGTAGAGCGAAATACTGCTGCCACATCATTTTGACCTTCAACGTCCGCTTTGGCAGCAAAATAGAGATAGCGGCGATTGGCCTGAGATTCTCCGGCAAAAGCCGCTTTCAGATTCCCTTCAGTTTGTGACCCTTTAAGTTCCATAATTCTCCTCCTATATAACATCTTGAAAATCAAAATTACTCAGGATTCCTGAACTCCATGGCCGCTCAGTTGATAGACACTTGAGCGCCAGACTGAATTGCATGAATTTCCAGACGGGCCTGAATCAGGCTCAAACTAACCTCTAGGAGACTATCGAAGGGCTGCTGGCTTGTCAACTGGCAGCCAACTCATGTGGATCATGATTGTACGGATGCGGGGGGCGTTTTTAAACTGGCATTGTTCACTGCTGGATCAGTCTCGCTAGGTCACCGCGTTCTGTGGTTTTCCTGCTGCCCAAGCCTCGATATTATCGATTAACTGGTCGGCGAGAGACTGCGTTGCCTCATTTGAAGCCCAGGCAACATGCGGCGTCAAGATAAAGTTGGGGCGACGCAGATCGAGTAAAGGATTGCCATTCGCTGGCGGCTCGACAGTGAGCACATCAACTCCGGCCCCAGCGATAAGCCCCTCATCCAGCGCCTGAACCAATGCCGCCTCATTGACCAGTCCGCCCCGCGCGGTATTGATCAGCAACGCGCTCCGTTTCATGCTGCGGAGCTCATCGATACCGATCAGATCACGCGTCGCTGGAGTCAGCGGGCAATGCAGCGACAGTATATCGGATTCGGCAAGTACCTGATCAAATGGCGTAAGCACCACATCTTTTTTCTTTGGGGACGGATGGTAGGCAAACAGTACACGCATGCCGAAGCCACGCGCGATAACAGCTGTACCCTGCCCGATCGCGCCCTCGCCGACGATGCCCATAGTGGAACCGTACAGTTCCGTAATATGGTGCGTGAATAAACAGAACTGTTCCGATTTTTGCCACGCACCCGTCTCGATCTCTTGTCGATACGCCAATAAATTTCGGCGTAATGCAAGTACCATCGCGAATACGTGTTCCGGTACCGTATGATGCGCATAATGGCGAATATTCGCTACCGTAATGCCGCGCTTGCGGCAAGCGGAAATATCGATGCCGTCATACCCGGTGGCGGTGACTGCGATCATTTTCAGATTGGGCAGTTGGGCGAGGATTTCATCACTCAACTGCACTTTGTTGATGATTGCCACCGTCGCCTGCTGCAGATGCGGCACAATCTGATCAGGAGCAGTATGGGCGTATTCTTCATAGGTATGTTCGAAGTTCGGTCGGCGCACCTTCACCTTGATCGAATCCCGCTCCAGAAAAACTACATGGTGGCTCATATTCACTCCCCCTACTCGACTTGTGAAATCCAAAGCGACGATGGCAGCGATTCCACTAATACAATCGATAGTTCGTCAGGATCGAAAAGGTCGAAACCAAGCATGTTACTCCCGATTCATTTTTGCGGAAAACAGGCTGGCTGAAACAATCATTGCACCACCGATCCATTCTCTGGAAGTCATGGCCTCATCAGTTAGCAAATACGCAGCACCCGCTGCGACCACTAATTCAAATAGCATAATCACGATGGCCTGATTCGCTGGAACGTGTGTAAGACCATATTGCACCATTACGCTCAAACCAAACACGACTATCCCCAATCCCAGCAGAAGCATATAAGAATCCCCGGAAATATTGCCCAGCAGGGATAAATCATGCAGAAACAAGCTGTAAATAACTCCTATCAGTGTTACGCCCATCCATACCGCCAGGGACTTCAACTGAATATTGTGATACTGGTCTTTTCGGCTCAGCACGTTCGACAGCGCGAACATGAAACCGGCTGACAACCCCATCCAATCACCATAGGATGACGGCAGCGAAAACCCGGGTTCCGCTCGCCCCAACATGGTTACCGCACCCGCTAGCGAAAGGGCTATCACCAGATACCCGTGCAGGCTCAATTTTTCGTTCAGCAGGAGGCGCGCAAACAGAATAGTCCACAGGGGTGCGAGATAAAATAGGAGCAATACCCGCATGACTTCGCCATGAACTACGCCGAGCACATAGGCGAGATTGGTCCAGCCCGCGCACAATCCGATCCAGAGCAACAATTGCGGTTCACCACCGAATATCTGCGTTCCCCGCAAATTATTCCGGAATGCCGCCAACCCCAGCAGCAGAGCGATAAAATAAGTAATTGCGGTGGCGATTGACCCGCTTATCTCTGCCTGCTCCAGTACTCGATAGGGATACCACAGCAGCCCCCAGATGGCTGCTCCGGCCAGCAGAGCAGTTACCGAAAAAACATTTTGCCTATTTTGCTTATTTTGTATGGTTAACAAGACGCTCGCCATTTATAATCCTGCTTCGATCAAGAGACAATCCGGGAACTTACTGTCCCGCCAGCAGTGTGTCCACCTACAAATAAATTGAACCCCAATCTCGACCGCCTGCAACCCTATCCCTTCCAGAAGCTCAACCAGCTGTTTAAGGAAATCACGCCGAATAAGGCGTTTGCACCCATCAGCCTGCACATCGGCGAACCCAAACATGCAACGCCGGATTTTATTCGTAAAGCCTTGTCGGATAATCTCGCGAGCATGGCGCATTATCCCACAACGCTCGGCGCCCGATCCCTGCGCGCCAGCATGGCCACTTGGCTGTCACGCCGTTATCGCTTGCCTGCCATTGATCCCGATGCGCATATCATTCCCGTTAACGGCAGCCGCGAAGCATTGTTTTCCCTTGCCCAGGCGGTGATTGATTCGTCACTTTCACAAGCTGTCGTAGTGTGTCCGAACCCGTTTTATCAGATTTATGAGGGTGCGGCTCTGCTGGCAGGTGCCATGCCTCATTTTTTAAACACGCTCCCAGAAAACAATTTCATGCTCGACTATGTGCAATTACCGAGCGATATCTGGTCGCGCACGCAGCTGATATATGTTTGTTCGCCCGGTAATCCCTCCGGCAAGGTGATGTCGATGGATGAGTGGCGACAGCTATTCGAGCTGTCCGACCGATACGGATTCATTGTCGCCGCGGACGAGTGTTATTCGGAAATCTATTTCGACGAAGCGGCCCCGCCTCTAGGTGCGCTAGAAGCCGCTCATCGCCTCGGCCGTAATGGCTTCCCCCGGCTGATAGTATTCAGCAGCTTATCGAAAAGATCCAATGTACCCGGCATGCGTTCCGGATTTGCAGCGGGCGACGCGGCGATACTGGAAAAATTCCTTCTATATCGCACCTACCATGGCAGCGCGATGAACCCGGCGGTGCAATCGGCAAGCGAGGTGGCGTGGAATGACGAACTTCATGTTGTTGAAAACCGCCGCTTGTACCGGGAGAAATTCGCCTCGGTCACTGAATTACTGAATGGAGCCCTGCGGGTCTCCCTACCGGACGCGGCCTTTTATTTATGGATGAAAACACCGGTTAACGACGTCGAGTTCACCCGGCAGCTCTATCGCGATTATAATGTAACCGTTTTACCGGGGAGTTATCTGGCGCGGCATGCACATGGAATTAACCCCGGAGAAAACTTTATCCGTATCGCCTTGGTCGCGCCGCTGCTGGAGTGCATTGAAGCAGCTGAACGGATAAAAATGCTGGCATGTTGTTTACAGCACGTCGCCGACAAGGCTGGATCGGCAAAAATATCCCACTGAAATAAAGAAATCAAGGACAACCATGGATCAGCTCCAAAATACCATTGAAGAAGCGTTTGAACGCCGTGCCGAAATTACTCCACGAAATGTCGAGGCCAGACTCAAGGAATCCGTTGCGCAGGTACTCGACATGCTCGACAGCGGAAAATTGCGGGTCGCGGAAAAGACTGACGGCGAATGGAACACGCATCAATGGATCAAGAAAGCGGTGTTACTTTCATTTCGCATAGAAGACAATAGTTTTATCAAGGGTGGTTTCTCCAACTACTTCGATAAAGTGCCATCCAAATTCGCGGATTACAGTTCCAAGGATTTCCGTAACGGTGGGTTTCGCGTCGTACCGCCTGCAGCCGTGCGCAAAGGTTCATTTATCGCCGGCAATGTCGTACTGATGCCTTCATATGTCAATATTGGCGCTTATGTTGATGAAGGCACCATGGTCGACACCTGGGCGACAGTCGGTTCCTGCGCCCAGATCGGCAAGAATGTCCATCTTTCCGGCGGAGTAGGTATTGGCGGTGTGCTCGAACCGGTGCAGGCCAATCCCACTATCATTGAGGACAATTGCTTTATCGGCGCGCGTTCGGAAATCGTCGAAGGTGTGATCGTAGGGGAAAATTCGGTCATTTCGATGGGTGTATACATTGGTCAGAGTACCAAGATTTACAACCGCGAGACGGGTGAAACAAGTTATGGACGTATCCCGCCGGGATCGGTAGTGGTTTCAGGCAATTTGCCCTCTGCGGATGGAAAATACAGCCTTTATTGTGCGATCATCGTTAAGCAGGTAGACGCCAAAACCCGCGCCAAAACAGGGATCAATGAGCTGCTGCGCGGGATCTGAGCATCTGCGACACCAAATCAAAATCGCCTATCGCTGATCCCGTGGCAGCAACCCTGCGGCGCGGCCCCGTTTGATGGTTTCTTGAATAATGGTCCAGCTAACAGTATGGGTTAGCCAATGGTCAAATACCCTGGTCCAGTTGCAAGCGCTAATGATAGCCAGACAAATCCAGATCATTCAATCAAATATCTTTTTTCAGGATGTATCTTATGCACAATGACACGCTGGCCCTTGCTCAAGCGCTGATCGCGCGTCGCTCGCTAACCCCTTTTGATAACGGTTGCCAGGAGATCCTGATCAGCCGTCTTGAAAAGATCGGCTTCGATATTGAAAGAATACGTTGTGGCGAGGTGGATAATTTATGGGCGCGGCGCGGCTTAAGCGCGCCGCTGGTATGTTTTGCCGGTCACACCGATGTAGTTCCAACTGGACCGTTGGGAAAGTGGGACAGCGACCCATTCAAACCGGAGATCCGTGACGACAAGCTTTACGGCCGAGGGGCGGCCGACATGAAAGGATCACTGGCGGCATTCATCATCGCAATTGAAACTTTCATCGCCAGGCATCCCAACCATAGCGGCTCGATTGCGTTGCTTATTACTTCGGATGAAGAGGGCGTTGCCATAGACGGCACCGTCAGGGTGGTGGAGGCCCTCCAAGCGCGAAATGAGCCGATCGATTATTGTATTGTCGGCGAACCCACCTGTGTGGAAAAGCTTGGCGATACGATCAAGAATGGAAGACGTGGTTCCTTGTCCGGAACTTTGACCGTGAAAGGCATACAAGGCCATATCGCTTATCCTCATCTGGCAAGAAATCCCATTCATCTCGCTGCCCCAGCCATTGCCGAACTGACACAAGCAAAATGGGACGAAGGTAACGAATATTTTCCGCCCACTACCTGGCAGATTTCCAATATCAATGGCGGTACCGGCGCCACCAATGTAATCCCTGGAGAAGTTACGATACTATTCAATTTCCGTTTCTCAACCGCCAGTACGGTCGAATCGCTGCAAACCAGAGTGCATGATATCCTTGACAGGCACCAACTCGAGTACGACCTGCGTTGGGAATTTTCCGGGAAGCCCTATCTCACCCCCAGGGGCAACTTGGTGGAAGCAGTCAGCCTCGCGATAAAAACCGTCACGGGGATCGAACCGCAACTCTCCACCTCCGGGGGAACTTCCGATGGACGATTCATTGCCGATATCTGTCCGCAAGTGGTGGAAGTAGGACCACGCAACGCTACCATCCACAAGATTAACGAATATGTTGAAGTAAAGGATCTGGAACAACTGCCGGAAATTTACCGTCTCACGCTGGAAAATTTGTTGCTGCGATAAATATCAGGCAATCAGGACTTCAATAGTGAATCGCGGCGTTCGAAGAATTTATGTATTTCGAAGAAAAAACTCAACTCCACACGCTACGCGACCTGCTGCGCTTCGCAGTAAGCCGCTTTAACGAAGCCGGTCTTTTTTTTGGGCACGGCTCGGCCTCGGCATATGATGAGGCGGTTTACCTCATTCTGCACTCCCTGTACTTGCCGCTCGACCGACTGGAACCATTCCTCGATGCGCGCCTTACCACCACTGAACTGGAGCATGTATTAAGCATCATCGAGCGCCGCGCGACCGAAAGAATTCCTGCTGCCTATCTGACGAAGGAAGCCTGGCTGGGTGATTTCAATTTTTACGTGGATGAGCGTGTGATCGTGCCGCGCTCCTTCATTGCCGAGTTGCTGCGCGAGCAACTCGTGCCGTGGATTGACGAACCTGATGATATCCACTCCGCGCTTGATCTGTGTACCGGGTCGGGATGCCTTGCCGTACTGCTTGCGCATGCTTTTGAAAATGCAAGAATAGATGCTGCCGACATTTCAGATGAGGCGCTGCAAGTCGCCAAAAAAAACGTAGGGAACTATGACCTGGCGCATAGAATTAATCTTATTCAATCCGATTTATTCGGTGAGCTGGCAGATAGCCGCTACGATCTCATAATCAGCAACCCGCCTTATGTCAGCACGGCATCAATGGCGGCGTTACCCGAAGAATATCGCCACGAACCGCGCACCGCGCTAGCAAGTGGAGAAGACGGCCTGGACGCGACCCTTGCGATACTGCGCGAAGCAGCCAGTCATTTAACTGAGCAGGGTGTGCTGATTGTCGAAATCGGTCATAACCGCGATATGTTGGAACAAGTCTTCCCACAGACACCTTTCACCTGGCTCGAAACCAGCGCCGGGGACGAATACGTTTTCCTGCTGAAACGCGACCAGCTTCCAGCCTTCCAAAGTTAGTCGAAACGAGCCTGGCCTACGCAACCAACGCCAGCAGGCGCCTTATCTCGACGTCATCCAATTCCATCCATTTTCCGCGTTTCAGACGCGGTGGCAGGTTAATGGGGCCGAAACGTACTCGCATCAGGCGGCTCACGGTCATCCCCACCATCTCAAACATGCGGCGTACTTCACGGTTCCTGCCTTCTTTCAATATCACCCGATACCAGTGGTTGGAACCCTCCCCTCCCTGATCCGATAAGTGATCAAATTTTGCCAGGCCATCTTCCAATTCAACACCGGTAGTCAACAGCGCGGTCACCTCCGGCGTCAGGCGTCCCATGATCCGTACCGCATATTCGCGCTCGACTTCGAAACGCGGATGCATTAACCGGTTAGCCAATTCTCCGTCGGTGGTAAAAATCAGCAATCCACTGGTGTTGTAGTCAAGCCTGCCGATAGATATCCATTTAGACGAACGCAATTGTGGCAGTTTATCGAATACTGATGGCCGTCCTTCGGGATCATCATGGCTGACAATTTCTCCCTCGGGTTTATGGTAGAGCATAACCCTGGGCAGGCGATTATCGGATTTGAAGTGAATGGTGCGCTTCCCCACCCGTACAATATCGTCAGGTCCTGCCCGATCACCAAGGGTCGCCACCTTGCCGTTTATAGTCGCATGCCCCGCAGCGATCAACTCCTCCATCTCGCGCCGGGACCCAAGCCCTGCCTGCGCCAGCAGTTTGTGTAGTTTGTGCGTAACCGACGATATGGATGCCGACGCAAGAGCAGGACTCGCATCAGCGCCAACTGATGCAGATGTCTTTTTCCTTATCGGCTTTGTTGGTCCTGTCGGCCTGAATGGCCTGACTCTCATCTACGAAACCTCTGAATAAATTCCCCGCAGGCATGGTGAGACCTTTGAGGGATGGGATACGCCATAGACGAGGATATGTACATTGCGATCATCAAATCTCTCTACGCTCAAGCACTGCCTGTGCCAATGTACCGCTATCCACATATTCCAGCTCGCCACCTACTGGCAATCCGCGCGCAATGCGGGTAATTTTTGCTCCTTTGTCATGCAGCAATTCGCCAATGTAATGGGCAGTGGCTTCTCCTTCCACGGTAAAATTGGTAGCAAGAACGATTTCCCGCACCACGCCATCCTGGATCCGCTTCAGCAATCGATCAAGGTGTATTTCCCTGGGGCCGATGCCATCCAGTGGCGAAAGTCTACCCATCAGTACAAAATACATGCCCTTATAGCAGTGTGCCTGTTCCATCATCAGTAGATCCGCAGGCATCTCCACCACGCACAGCAATTTCGCATCGCGGCTTTGAGAACGGCACAACTCGCATACGACTTCCTCGGTAAAATTATTGCATTTCTCACAATGCCTGATATGTTGCAACGCATAGGCAAGCGAATTGGCCAAGCGCTGTGCACCAGGATGATCGCGCTGCAAAAGGTGGTAAGCCATACGTTGGGCTGACCTGGGGCCGACGCCGGGCAAACAGCGTAATGCCTCGATCAGGTCTTCAAGGCTGGCCGCTGTTTTCACTATAAATAAAAGGGAAGAAAAGCACTGAAACCCACAAATGAAGGCAAATTTTACGGAAAGGTGCGAGCTGAGTGTTACGACTCAAATGGATTTTCCATATATCAAAATGGCAATTTCATGCCTGGGGGGAGAGCCATTCCAGAAGTCAGGCCCGCCATCTTTTCCTGGGTAGTCGATTCTACCCGGCGCACTGCGTCGTTTACCGCAGCGGCGATCAAATCTTCCAGCATATCCTTGTCGTCGCCCACCAAGCTATCGTCAATGGTGACTCGCTTTACGTCATAACGGCAGGTCATCACAACCTTGACCATGCCCGCGCCGGATTGGCCTTCGACTTCAATCGAGGCCAATTTCTCCTGCATATTTTTCATATTCTCCTGCATTTGCTGAGCCTGCTTCATAAAATTGCCCAAGCCGCCTTTCATCATTTTTACCTCCGCTATTGAATGGGTTTGATCGAAGAAACGATCAGTTTTGCGTCAAAATTCTCTATCAGCTCTCGCACAAACGGATCTGTTTCGATCGACACGACAGCCTGCGACTGTTTCTCCTGTTTCTCACGATTCGCCAGTTCCTCGGGTGTCATACCCGTGACGATTCCCAATGAGAATTTTAACCGGACCGGCTTGCCGAGGAACTCGCTTAAGGCAGCTTTCAGTTTCTCCTGATGCCTTTTCTCGAGCAGGTGTTTATCCTTCTCCGCTACGCAAAATTCTATTTCATTCGAAGACATACTTTTTACTTCGCAACGCTGGGCTAACATTTTAGGCATTCCATTCAGCTTCAGCTGATTTATTACCCCTGTCCAGCCGCCGCTGAACAAGTCTACGGCAGAATCCGGCTTCACCGTTGCTTCTACTTCTGAGCTTGACGGCACAGTTTGTTTTACCTCTACAGCCACCGCTCTCGGCTCTGGCGATGAGGGCAAGGGATGATTTATCTCCGCAGCGAGTGCTTTCAGGCCGGGCGGAGGGGGATAATTTATCTTCGCAACTATCACTTCCTGCTCAGAGGACGAGGAATGATTTAATTGTGAATCAGGCTTACCTGACTTGTCCTTCGTTATAGCCTCCGGCATGAAAGCGAGCATCCGCATCAGCGTCATGGTGAAACCAGCGTATTCGTCCGGCGCCTGACTCAAGTCGCCCCGGCCATGTATGGCAATCTGATAAAACAACTGGATATCTTCCGGCTCAAATATTTGTGCCAGCGCGAAAATTCGATCACGCTCGGGAGTATCCTCGCCGATAGCCGACGGAACGATTTGCGCCAGAGCAAGACGATGCAATAGCGTCGCCAAATCCTGCAACGCTGCGTCAAACGACAAACTGCGGGTTTCCATCGCATCGGCTACCGCCATCATGCGAGGACCGTCTTTTTGAACCAAGGCACCGAGCAGATCGTAGAGGTAGCCTTGATCGGTAGCGCCAAGCATGTCGCGTACCCCAGCTTCTTCGACCTTTCCACCTCCGAAAGCAATCGCCTGATCCAGAATACTTAAAGCATCACGCATGCTGCCTTGCGCCGACCGGGCCACCAATTGCAGCGATGTGACGTCAAAGCTTATCTGCTCCTGCTCAAGCACATGCTTGAGTTGCGCGGAGATCAGAGGCAGCGGAATATGCTTCAGATTGAATTGCAGGCAGCGAGACAGCACAGTGACGGGAATTTTCTGAGGATCAGTAGTGGCAAGTATAAATTTGACGTGTTCCGGTGGCTCTTCCAAGGTTTTCAGCATGGCATTGAAAGCCGATTTGGAAAGCATGTGTACTTCGTCAATGATGTAAACCTTATAACGAGCTACAGTGGGAACATACAGCGCGTTCTCCAACAGCTCGCGCATCTTTTCGACTTGGGTATTGGAAGCGGCGTCCATCTCGATCAAATCAACAAAACGTCCGCCGTCAATTTCGGTACAGGCAGAACATATACCGCAAGGCGTTGACGTAATCCCGGTCTGACAGTTAAGAGCCTTCGCCAGAATACGGGCAATAGTTGTTTTACCAATACCGCGTGTGCCGGTAAACAGATATGCATGATGCAGCCGTTTTTGTTCAAGCGCGTTGGTAAGCGCCCTGACCACGTGCTCTTGTCCGGTCAGCTCGGAAAAGATTTTGGGGCGCCATTTGCGGGCGAGGACTTGGATCTGGGGCACGATATTGGAGAAGTGATAAGCAAAAGAATTGTAGACAGGAAAGCTTTGACCACGCTCTGCGCAGAATCGAAGAACGGGGCGAACCGACAATAACTGGCCGACTCAACCCTGATTACCTATCCAAATATGGGCGGCGAGCCTGACCCCCGGCACTTGCAGAGAATAGCTGTGGCTGCTTCCTTCCGGACCTGACCAGGTTCACTACTATGCAATGCGGGGAGGCCCGCCATAAAAATAGTTGAAACAGTTTCAGTCAACAAAAATCACAAACTTGCTGAGAAAATATAAAAATTTATCAATCAATGACTTAAAAACAAAATCCCGATGATGCGTATGTTACCCGTCAATGGTGTAATTGTGCACGGAGTCGACGCCTGAGTCTACTGCTAAAGTCATAAGTGTAGAGAACAAATAAACTGTCCGGGTCTGTAGCAAATGATCTGTCCGGTTTTATGCTATCCCGAAGGGGGGATAGACATGAGACGGACGGAATGGTTACAGGAGACTCGGAAGATGAGATTT
>JACCWK010000060.1 GCA_013697655.1 Nitrosospira sp. | reverse complement strand
TGCTTTCTGTCAGCTTCTAAAATTTGCCGCCTGGATTCTGTGTCTATCGAAATCTCTTGGCTGAAACCCCGCGGCCCGAAACGCGCAAGCGCTACTTCTTCAGGCGTAATCACTTGAGAATCGATGTAAATTTTATCGGTATCTGCCACGGCCTTGCGGTATATCGCGGTTTCACTGGCATTCATCGCACGAATCGGTTTCGGTTCGATTTTGAAATCGTCCGTACCATCCATGCCTATTGTATGCATTATGTGTACGACTAGCTTGCGCCATGCAGGGGTTACGTAGTTTTTCTGATAGCTTTTTACGGTCGATTCCCAAACAGCCCTATCGCCATCACCCGTCGCATTTAGTCCCGTAGCGCTAGTGCCAAACAGGATGCTAACAGGCATCTCTGCCGCCAAAGCTAGACGTGTTTCAAATTTTTCAATAATTTGCGCATATCCCACGAACCCATAATCGTGTCGCTCAAAGGCCTCATTGTCATTGTCGATCATGATCGCCTTGGCTACGCTGCGCCCTAAGTCCAGTGCACTCATGCGTGCTTGTATCAGTGCCATATTACCCGCAATCGCGGCGTTATATAGCCCTTTCATCTTGAAGACGGCTTGCCCTGCATCCTGTAAAATGTTTTGGACCGCACCCCATGACATGGCGTGTTGCTCGATAATAGCGTGTGGACGTTGCAACGCCGAAAGCGGAAAACCGCCATTCATTTGCTTAGCACTATAAGGCACCTTCAAGCCTTCAAACAACACCAGGCGCGAAACGTGTACGTCTAACGTTTCAGTGGTGCCTTGACCCACGCGTTTCTGTATTTTGTAAACCGAGGGTTCCCCGTACAAGGGGTTACGCGCGTCGGTTTCGTATGTTTTGACCGCCTGAATATCTTGACGTTCAAGAACGAAAACGCCTTTCAAGACACACGTTTCTAGATTAAGGGGTTGGTCTAGTGCGGCGGAATCGTCGGTAATCAGCATCAAAGCAGAAATGCCGTACAGTCGCCCCCACTTAGCAGCTTGATTGACTTTGCCCCCTAGTAGCATACCGTCAAACATTTTCATGATTTCGGTAGCTTTTTCTTGCGTATCATCGTCTTGAATTACTAAGTCAAAACCCTCGCTAGTAGCATCATCAACAATTTTGTCAATGATACGTCCGGGGATAGATTCGTTGTAAATTGAATCTAGGAACTGTACCGAAAGGAGTAGACTATTCTCGAATTGATTGTACGCACTCTTGTCCCGACTAGTGCCGATGCCTGTAGTGCTGTTATACCAACCATCATTACGGGTAGCGAAACGCGACATCTGCGCGGCGAATTTGGCCGCGGCGACTTCGCCCAGCTCTAGGTTCGGGAAAGCTTTTGTGACAGTATCCATCCGCTCGCTAGCGAGGTTCGGTTTAGGTTTCGTTACGGCTTTTTTTCTCATAGTCTGGAATTCCTAAACGCATCTAAGTCTTGAGATTCTTTTTCCGCCGCCGCCTTGATTTCCTGTAGTTCCGCAAGAGGGATGCGTTCAGCAATGAATTCTTCCCATTTTCGAATCTTTGGTTTCATAGTCTGAAATTCCTAAACGCGTCGGTAAGCAAGGCGGTTTGTTCTGCGGTGTACGTGGTAGCGATTTCTAGGAGTGCTTGTGTGGTGCAGTCAACTTGATCGTCATTTCTGGCACCGGGGAAAGTCAATATTTCTCGGATGTAATCTGGCACCCAAATTTCCCCCTCATCGTTTTTTGTGTCTAGAGGTGGGAGAAACACCGCCAGCGCCCGAAACACAGGTTCCACGGCGTTTGCCCGTACTTCTTTACCGCCTTGAGGGTTTACTAATTCAATACCCGGAATTCTCGCAGAAAGCACGTTACAAACGGCGGGACCGTTGGCCTTGTTTTCTACTAGCTTTCGCCAAGCTTTCGGCCATTTCTTACAAGACGCTTCAAAAGCATCTATGGTCTCGGTAAAAGACCACTGCCCCCGATACTGGTCTAGCAAGAAGGCGTATTGATTGCGCCATATCTGCCAAATCTGTCCAACCACATAATCGACTTTACCCTTACCCTCGTTACTTCCTCTAAAAGTACAGTCCCACGAAGACATATAAAAAGATTCGATAGCGGGAGGTAGTGTGGTGTATTTACTACCTGGCACACCCCAATGTTGGATCCACTCTTTCTTAAACTGGTTCCCTGTTGACCCTTGGGGGCTTTGCTGCATTTGACCGCCCACATTTTGCTCCCCTCCTACCGCGCGCAAGGCTGATTCTATACGTGCAACACTTTCTTCCGAAAAACGTTCGGGCCACAGTAGCTCGCCATCCGTTGTGCGCCTATCCCCTCCCACCATAGTAGTGCATTTCCTATCCACTTCGAAACGCATTGGAAGCCGCAACACTTCGTAGTGTTCAGCCCGTGGGTCTTTTTTTGTTATCTCTTCTATGCGCCCACACAAATCGTTTTCAGTCAAGCGCTGCATAACAATCATCTTGTGAAAGTTATCGGGATTCGCCGCGCGCGTAGGCAACGTACCCGTAAACCACTCCCACACAGATTCAGATTCCGCGCTTTCGGCCCCTGTCATCGACAAAGGTTTTTGCGGGTCATCTATCCCGATTAGGTGTACGTGCCTCCCAGTAGCAGTGCCTCGGGGGGTGGTTGAGATACGAAACCCTGTATGGTTGTTGGCAAACTCACCCACACCACTGTTATCGGCTGTAATCTGGACGTGAGGCCAACGCGCTTGCCACCACGCCGACTCTACACAGTTCCGGACCCTGCGGCCGTCCCTAGTCGCTAGCGTGTCGCTAAAGCTTGCGTAGAGCGTTTTATAGCTAGGGTCTTTAGTCCACACCCACAAATTGAAAAAAACGCTCGTTAGGAGCGATTTGGAAGTGCCTGGGGGTACGTTTATTATGAGATTACGAATCTCGTTTTCGTGCAACGCTTCCAGGTGTGTACAGATTTCATCTATGTGCCAGTTGTGTTGATACCTAACACTAGGCTCCATCTGCGACCAACAAACCTTGACAAACGCGCGAAGTCCGCTTCTACGAACCAGCTCAACGTCTAGTTCTGCTAAGGTCGCGTCTCGGCTAGGCATGGTTTACCAGAGCACCCCTAATTCCCTAAAAATGAGAATTAGGGGTTGTTTCTGTGGTTTTTAGCCCTCTAGTTGGGATGGACGAACAGGAAAGCGATCACCCTCATCGTTAGAAACAACGAATTCCCGAGGGCTATTAGGCTTGTCACCCATCCGCATAACCGCCACGACCAGAAGGTTTTCAGCAAACGCCGCATTATCCTCTTTGCCGTATGCGGCCAAGATGTGTGCCTTGGCGGAATCCTTCAACTGTACTTTGCAGCCCACACAAGTCTCTTCCTCTTTTGCCGTAGCTTTAGCGCGTGGTGCCTTAAAGCCGCTTGCGATAAGGCTCTCAATAACTCGGCTAGCGGGTTGGCTCTCATCCAACTTACCCCAGCGGCCAAGCTTTTCGTCAATGCCGCCGAGCTTTTTCTCAAGCAATCGTGCTTGGTCCAACATGCGTTCAAGGCCTTTTTTACGTTCGATCTTCATTTTTCCAGTTCCTTTTTCCAATAAATCGGGGGCTTTAACGCTCCCGTGCTAGTAGGTGAATAGTGCGCGATGCAGAGATCTCTGTCAATACCTTGATCCATCCCGATGAAAGATATTCGAGGGAACATCGGGTAAATATCCGCTACCTCCGAAACGTTATCTAAAAACCACTTGGTACAGATAACGGCGGGTATCAAGGCCGTAACAGTATTTCCCGTGGCCGCAAAACGCTTGCACTTGGTCATGAACGCTTTGATATCGGTCGTGTTGTAAGGAGGGTTAAGCCATGCCGCTGGATCTGCGGCATCATAGTCCGTTGCTCTAATAACTTCCCCTAACACCTT
>JACCWK010000052.1 GCA_013697655.1 Nitrosospira sp. | reverse complement strand
TGTGCCAAATCGCTCCTGCCAATCCAGCAGGTTCAGCTCTGCGGTCTTCATGACTCAACTCCTTATATCGTTGATCTCAATGAATTTGAGCAGATGAGGCTGAAAATGGTTCATAGGCATATTCTTTTTTATGATCCCAAAAAGCTCTTTTTCTCGGACAAGGCCGTATTTCGACATTGCGAAGTGGCGAAGATACGTTACAACGAGTGGATCGTCGGAGGCGCTTTCCAATGTAGCTACCATTGTTAGCCATCGATTCTTCGTCTCCTCGATCTTATCGCCTGATCGATGGAATAAATAATTCTTTAATAAATCAGAAATTGCAAGCTCAAGGCCTCGGTCATTTAGTGTTTCGAAAATGATGAATGCGTTGCTATCGTCTGGGGCCACTACCAAGATAACTTTCAGGTTGGACTCCAAGTAATCTAACCATTCGTGCAGAGTTTCTTCTGAGTCAGCCGAGTGTTCGCATAGGTCGTCAATATACTTGCGCATGCAATCAGCAGCAGACAGCAGCCGTTTATGAGATTGCCGGGGGTAACGCAGTGGGTCGATAGTCGATTTATCTTCTATTAACTCCTGATAGAGTTCATTGTCAACTTCGTTTAGCGCTAGCTTCGGTTCCCGCTCCTTGGTTTTACGATCCACGTTAGCTAAGAAATCGTTTCTAATTGACGTCTCGGCTTCACTATCATGCTCGTCGCGAAACCTGTCTCGGATAGCGGAAATCAATAGACTGACTGTTGTCAATCGCTGCTGACCATCAACAACATCGTAGCGACGCTCGATAGGACCGGTGACAACAATGGAGCCTAGAAAATATTCTTTTTCTTTTCCTCTGATAGCATCGTTTATGTCAGACAGCAAAGCTTCGACATGTTCTGCTTCCCAAGCATATGATCGTTGATAAGCGGGGACTCGGAATCGCCTAGTTTTCAGGACGTTGCTAATTCCATCTAACTGAATATTGATTTCTTGGACTTGGGACACTGGTACCTCGTATGTTGTAGTTTGGTGCAATTATTTAGAGTATAAACTGCAAAGCTGGATATTTTTTCTTGCCAGATACTTGGGTGAATCGAATCCGTGCCTTCATGCCATTAGCTCTGATAAGTACCGCACGTGAACAATTTCGTGCTGTGGGTTGAATCACACATTATTTGGAAGATCAAATCGGGATTAATAACGGCAAAATTTTTCGATACTTGAGGCTCACCCCGCTAACTTATCCGCTTTCGGTTGAGCAAGAGCATCCCCAATCGTTTTAAAGCGGCCTTTTGTTCTGCTGCCATGTGTCGGAAATTCTCGACCAGGATATGTTCCTCAGGCGTGAGCGCCATGGTTTCTTCAGGCCATTCAAATATTCGGTGTTTCTTCGTCGTGGGAATATCCTGATGGAGTAGCGGCTGGTTTGCGAGCAGCAGTTTGCGGCAGAATTGGGGACAGACCACGGTTTCACTCGCGTGAGCAACCGGGAAGCGAAAACCGTGGTTTGCCCCCAATTCTGTCACGCCGGTCAGCTCCGCCCTCCAGGTAGAAAATAAACCCTCGTCATCAATGCCCGCATCAACCCCGTGTGGTTTACGGCTATGGCGTTTTTTCCACGATGCATTATCCCAAACCGAACACGTCTTTCAGCTCCGCATTGCTTAGATTCCCTATCCATTTCTCCCCTGTACCCACAGTCAGGTCAGCCAAATCGCGTTTGGACTGAATCATGTCATTGATGCGTTCCTCGAATGTGGCGCGGGTAATCAGGCGGTGCACCTGTACGTTGTGCTGCTGGCCAATACGATAGGCCCGATCCGTTGCCTGTGCCTCAACCGCCGGATTCCACCATAGGTCGAAGTGGATCACGTTAACGGCGGCCGTCAGGTTAAGGCCGGTGCCACCCGCCTTTAACGATAGCAGAAATATGCGCTGGGTACGGTCGTTCTGAAAGCGCTCCACCATGGCGTCGCGTGTTTTCCGCGCGACGCCACCGTGCAAAAATTGCGGCTCGTGTCCAAATCGTGCCTTGATCCATATCGACAGCAATTCACCCGCTTCGCGGAATTGCGTAAACACCAGGACTTTTTCATGGGTGGCGAACATGGGTTCGAGTAGATCAAGAAATAGCCCTGCCTTGCCCGACAAGTTGGCGCTGGCATCTCCTTTTTTAAGATATTGCGCGGGGTGGTTGCATATTTGCTTCAGGGCCATGATCATCTGCAGCACCAATCCCTGGCGCTTGAACGTATCGGACTCGCCATTGATCACCCGCAAGGCTTCGCGCACCACGGATTCATACAATGCGGTTTGTTCCCTGGTCAACTCGCAATATTGATTTTGTTCGATCTTGTCCGGCAAATCGCTAATGATGCTTTTGTCCGACTTGAGCCGCCGCAACAGGAATGGGCTGGTGACGCGCTTGAAACGATGTGCCGCATGGTGGTCATGGTGGCTCTGTATCGGCACTGCAAATTCCTTGGTAAAACTGGTGAGATTGCCCAGAAATCCACGATTGGCAAAATCCATGATGCTCCAGTATTCGGACAGCCGGTTTTCGACGGGGGTGCCGGTCATGGCGACAAAAGCCTGCGCCGGGATAGCCTTGACGGCCTTGGTCTGTGCGGTAGCGGGATTTTTGATATTTTGCGCTTCATCCACGATAACGATGTGCCAGGATTGCTTCTTGAGCTTGAGTAGATCGGTGCGCGCCATGCCGTAGGTCGTTAGCAGCACATCCGGGCGCTTTTTTTCCAACGCACGTGCCATACCGTGAAAAATGTCCACCGTCAGCGTAGGCGCAAAGCGAGCAATTTCTTTTGTCCAGTTGGTGAGCAGGCTGGTCGGTACGATAACCAGCGCTTTCGCCTCGTTCAGGTGTCCCTCTTCCTTGAGTTTAAGCAAGGTGACAATGACTTGCAGCGTCTTGCCCAGGCCCATATCGTCGGCGATGACACTGCCAAAGCCGGCGCGAATGTTACGGTACAACCAGGCGTAGCCACGTTCCTGATACGGCCGCAGGGCCGCATTGAGCCCACCGGGCAGCGGCACACTGCCGGTTTCGGTGAGTTCCCGAATGATGCCGCGCGCCTGTGCATCAAGCGCTACCGGTGTGCCGAGATACTCTTCGGCCAAGGCGATGCGCAGCAGTTCCGTACCCGTGGTTCGAGGTGGTTTTTCCAGTTGCAAACGCAACCGTTCAATCTCGGCGGGATCAAGATACACATATTCGCCCTTGAACCGTACGATGCCGTGGGCGGTCTTGACCAATTCCTCAAACTCGGCGCGGGTCAGTTGTGCGGAACCAATCGCCACGGTCCAGTCAAAATCAAATATGTCGTTCACATTGAGGTAACCGGATGTTTCGGTGTCTTTACCCGATACCTTCATTGATAAGCGCGGCCGTAGCGCACGATCCAGGGCCTTGGGCAAGAGTGTGCGTATTCCAAGAAGCCGGATGACCGGCAGCGTGTCGAACAAAAATACAGGTAATGCCTCGGGTTTCAGGGGAATCGGTGTGGCGGCGCCGGCACTGATATAGTGGTTGAAAGCCGGGAAAAACTCCGCCAGCAGCGATACGGTTTGCAGCACGCCATAGCGGCTTGCTTGCCATGCGTTATCCGTCAGCAGACTGGCAAACGGGACCGGCTCCTGCAATGGTGCATCGCGTGCCACAACCCCCAGCGACAAGCCAAAGCCGGTGTTGTTTTCGTCAAGCCGCAACACCGGCGCATATGCTTGCTGGCCAATATGAAAGCGTGATAACCACAACTGCACCCCGGCCTCCACCGCACCTTCACCGGGTCCATCAAACCGGACGCGGCCATGACCAAAGAATAAGTCGAGAAGTTTGTTGCCCAACGGTTTCTCGGCGCTGGCATCGCTCCAGCGGCGAATGGACTCATCCAAAAATAGACTGCATAGTGCGATCGCCTGCGCTTCGCCAGAAAGATTCGCCTCCTTGTGACCGTTGCGGTAAGTCAATGATCCTGATGGCAGCAGTCTTGCCAACTGGCCGGTCAAAGTGCGGACAGTCTCATCTAGCATCGCCGGTAGCCAACGCAGACCCACGCCGGATTTACCCGCATCAAACACCTGCGGTAACACCGCGCCTTGCACCAACAGGTGCAAGCTGGCCATGCGGGCATGGTAGATTGCCGCCACTTCCGGCTGAAGGTCAGGCAAATCGGCTTCGGTCAGTTGTTGCAGTGCGGATATCAGGGCCGGCCAGCGATCCAGCGTGGTCAAACCAGCAAGTATTGGCTGATACTCGTTATTGAGCACAATTCGTGGCTTATCAACCGGCAAAATGGATGGGATTGCATTACCCGTTTCCGTGGTAGCTTCAAGCGCAAGGCGGGCGTTCCTGATCACCCGTTTCATCACTTTTTCGTAGGTGATACGAAAATCACCATGCTGAAAAAAGGTAGGATTCGCCGGCAGCACACTCACCAGAGAGGCGGCGAGGTTGGGCAGGATGGAATAATCGAGCGCGGCGTAGTCCTCCTGATCAGGGGCATCCCGCACTGAAGTTCCGTTCTGATGCGGCGGGTATAGCAAGGCATCCACCGTCGGCAATGCCGCTTTGGCTTCGCGTTCGATGGCAATATGGCGCGCTTTGAGTTCCCGGGTGAGATCGACACCCTTCAACGAAAACACCATGAAGGGGTTACCGTCAATTTCCCGGCTGACCAGATAGATAACCGCGGCCAGGTGTTTGCATGGCACGGCCCAATCCGGACAAGAGCAGTGCATGGAAAGATCTTTCCAGCGCGCCGGAAATATATCGACCTTGAGCGCCTTGGCTCGTTCCAACACAGCAGGGTCGAGCTCACGGTTAAGCATTTTCGAGATAATGACAGGATCGAGTGCCAGGGTGTCGAGCAATGCCCTGGTTTGCTGCTCAGGCATTTTCGGAACTTCGATATCCACGCTGTAAGGCCGTGGGCGAGAGCCTTTTACCTTGGCGTGAATCTTTCCATGCTGAATCTCAATTGTTGTTACCGCGCCTTTGTTGGCGTAACTGCGCCCGCGCGGCAAACGGTTGTCATAGTCGATCTGCGTTAGTGCGTTGAGCCACTGCGTGCCCCACCAGGTTTGTCCGTAACTGCCACGTGCTGTCATTACTCAAAAATTTAAAAAATAGAAAGGTTATTGAAAGGCGGATTCAAGTTCGAAGTGCAACGGCTAATGATTCGCTGACTATCGTCGTTCGAAGCAATTGTTTACATTCTTCTCATAGCTTTAATGGTTTTACGTAACCCGTCATTTCAAAATAACCACGGCCAGCGGGCTTGCCATCGCGCGTAACTGTGACCGCACCTTCCCAATAGACTGCGCCAACCGATTGCCGCGAGTCGAGTTCCTGATCGTCTTGCAAAGGTGTAAGCAGCCATTCGGTCGGGCCGGTTTGAATCCGCATTGACACAGGATAAGTGGCATCGGTGCGCGGCGAGCGCCAGGTACGCTGTGGATCAAATTCTACCTGCTCCGGTGTGAAGAGCGTGGTGCGGCCGGATGCGTCGCGCAGTGCGGCATATGCCCACACCTTGTCGCCATTTTTACCGCGAATTTGAAATGCCATCAAGGCGGAACCATCGTCAAGATTGACGCCAACCCAATCCCATCCGTCGGCGCCCGGATCAAGATACGCTGTGGACCACTCGTGGTCGAGCCAGGCGCTACCGGTCACAGCTATGGGCTTGCCATTGTGTATGACCGTCCCCGTGACCTTTAAGTGCGGTTCACTGTAATAATAACTCGCTTGTTCCGGTCGTGGCCCCTTTCGTGAAAAACCATTTTCCCCCTGCTTCATTGGCGGTTGTGAAGGTGTTAGTGACAAGCGCAACGTGAAGTCATCAGCGCTTACACTTGTTTGATAACGGCCATTTTCCTCGCGAATCATATGCCAATCGTCCAACTTTACATCGGTGTTGCCTTCTCTGGTGTAGGCGAGACCGAAACCTTCGCGTGCGCTCTTTTGATCATGCAACAGTTTCCCCGCACGCGGATCGGATAGCGCCGCATGCGCAATGATAAGCTGCTTGGGTGCAAAGCGACTGGGATTGGCGGTGTCCAGTTCGGTCGCGGAGCGAAAAAAAGTGATCTGGAAGCCGAGCGGGCTCTTGTCAGGAGTCTCCAGCCAGCCGGTTACATACCACCACTCGGTGCGGAAGCCTGGATGGGCACCGAAGTCGTGGGGAAAGGTAAGTGCTACGCTGGGGAGTACAGGGGAAAACTGAGGAGGGGCCGAGAAAGCGCAGGCAGCAACAAAACTCAACCAGAGAACCATTGTTCTCGCGAGGAGGATCGGGTACTTACATTTGCGAGAACCAAAAATGTGGGTACGGTTACGTCGTATAAAAAATTGCATTACCAATCCTCCCGCACCGCACGTATTGCGTTGCCCGAGACTGCATGACGTCCTGACACCAGCGCAGTGAACGCAGCCGACACCAGCAATGCCAGGGCTGCCGTCATTAGCCCTTTCCATGGCAGGCTCAACTGCATGGTCCAATGGAACGATTGCGGATTTACGATGAAGACGAGAATCAGGCTGATGCACCAACCGAGGACGAACCCGAGCGCAATGCCCAGCGCGGTCAATAAGCCGCCTTCCGCCGCCAGCATACCGAGAATCTGGCGGCGCGTCACGCCGATATGGCGCAATATGCCGAATTCTTTGGCGCGTGCCAAAGTTTGGGCTGAGAAGCTTGCTGCCACACCGAGCAGCCCGATAATTATCGCAACCGCTTCCAGCAGGTAAGTTACCGCAAAGCTGCGGTCGAAAATATTCAGGCTTAAAGCACGGATCTGGCCGGGCTCTGAAAATTCCAGGGCGCTGCCGAAGGGCAGGCGTCTCAATGACTCAATCACCTGTTCAGTTGATACTCCGGCTTGCAGCCAAAGCGCGGCATCGTTTACTTTCCGGTCTCCAGACAGCGCTTGATAATCTGCCAATCGCATCTGTATGGCGCCGAATTGCCGCCCATAATCCCGCCAGACACCGGCAACAATGAAAGTGGGCGAGGAAGCCCCTATTGGCAACGTTACACGCTTGCCAAGCGTGAAATCATATAAATCCACCATCGCTTCAGATACCCATATGGGTATCGCATCTTTGGGAAGCAGGGCGGGCAAAATGGCTTCACCAGTCATGGGCAAGGTATTGGCGGGATCGGTCCAGTCAATGGGGCGGGCAATCAGCGTAATGTGGGGCCGGCTCGGATCGAGCATGAGTTGCGATGAGCGAAAGAAATCGGCACGGGAGATGCCGCGCGCTGCGGCAATTGCTTTCATTTCATCTGGCATGAAGCCACGCGTATCGCCGCTTGCGGCTGTCTGTACATATAAATCGGCTGGCAGAATATGCTTCAGCCAATCATCGACCGAGACCCGAAAACTGGTGACCATAATCGCCATCGCGGCCACCAGGCTAAAGCTCGCCAGCACTCCTCCTAAAGCAATAGCCGCTTGGTTGGGCGCATTGGCCAACCGTGCCAGGGCCAATATCGGCACGGCCTTGGATGTGCTTTTGGCTGCCGCGAAAAATACAGCGGAGAAGATCAATGCTGAAAGGCGCGGCATGAGTGCAATGCCGCCAATGAGTAACAGTGCCACTGCGAGATAACCAAAGACCGGCAAATTAAAAATCGGGGGCAATTGCGTGAGCAGGCCTCCCAATCCCAAACAAGCCAGGGCAGGCCACGGTGTAGCCAGTTTCGAAAGCGCGGCGTCTTCGCTTCCGGATTTGAGCGCCGGCGCGGGCTGGGCACGTGCCGCCTCCAAGGCGGGGGCGGCACTGCCCAACAAGGTGACGCCCAATCCCAGCATGAAAAAGATCGCAGCCGCAAATGAGTCAAAATGTACATTCGGTTGTATCCCGGGAAAAAATCCGCTTCCCAGGTCTCCACCGAGAAAATCAAGCGCCGCCGCGGCTGCCGCATAGCCGAAAACAAGCCCTAGCAGCGAGCCGATAGCGCCAAGGATAGCCCCTTCCAATAAAATCTGCTTCAGCAGTTGCCTTCGCGTCAGTCCAAGCACCCGCAACAATGCAAACTGGTGACGCCGCCGGACGACCGACAGTGCCTGCGTCGAGAATACCAGATACGCACCAGTAAATAGTGCCACCAAGGCCAGCATGTTCAGGTTGACGCGATAGGCACGTGACATATTGGCGACACGTGTCTCCTGGTCTGCGGTTTCTGTTACAACGTGTTGCGCACCCAGTTCCTGCGCCAATGTCTTTTTAAACGCTTCGTGATTGATACCTTGCATTAATTTCAATTCGATGCGCGACAATTGGCCTATACGCTGAAAGCGCCATTGCGCCGCGCCAATATCCATTACTCCAATACGTTGTCCTGCACGTGTGCGCACCAGGCCACCCGCGACACGCAGCGTGATGGTTTGTGTTCCTACCCGCAATTGCAGAGGATCGCCTCTTTTTACCTTCAGCCATTCCATTGCGGCGGAAGAAAGAAAAATGGCGTCATCCGCCAGAATATCGAATAGCCTGTCTTCGGCTGGGATGCCGATTAAGTCCGGCGCGATGCTGGCGGCACGAAAAATATCCAGGCCGAGAATTTTTAAAGTGGTATTTTTTCGTTCTCCCGGACTACTGGGAATGGCTACATCGAGTTCCAATACCGGGTTAGCAGCTTCCACACCGTTATGTTGTGCCAGTGCCGGATAAAATGACTCGTCGAACGTGGATTGGGCACCACGCACTTGCAGATCAGACTGGCCGGAAAGACTTTTTGCAGCAGCGGAAAATTCATTAAAGGCTGCAGTATTGATCAGATGAATCGCAAACCCGAGCGCCACCCCGAGCGCGATTGCGATAATGGCGACGGCGGCCTGCGTCAGATGAGCCTTCCATTCTCCTACCAACAGCCATCGGGATAGCATGCCGAACTTCATCTAAGAAGGTGCGAAGCTGCCGAGTCTGCAGAATCTGCCGGGCGGAGCCCATCTTTTGTCAGTATCAGTACCAGATCTGCCGTTGCGGCGGCTGCATGCGAATGGGTGACTATAATCCCGGTTGCCCCATTTGCCTTGATTTCTGCACGCATTAGCATAAGGATATCACGCGCGGTATCAGGGTCAAGATTACCGGTTGGCTCATCGGCCAGGATCAACTTCGGACTATGCACCAACGCGCGGGCAATGGCTACGCGTTGTAATTCGCCACCGGACATCTGGCGGGGAAAGTCCCGTCCCCGTCCGTGCAAACCGACCGCGACCAGCATTTGTTCTGACCGTTCTTCAATACGTTCGCCGGAGATGCCATTCAGCAATAGGGGCAGGGCGATGTTTTGGCTGAGCGTCAGATGGGGCAAAATATGGAAGGCCTGGAAGATGAAACCGAACGCTTTGCGCCGGAGCCGGGTCGCTGAATCGTCGTCCAACGACGACATGGCGATACCGCCGATCAGTACCTCACCCGTATCCGGAGTATCCAAACCGGCAATCAGATTCAGCAATGTTGATTTGCCGACACCCGACTCACCCATTATTGCTACATATTTACCCGAATCGAGGATATAGGACAGGTCAGTCAATACCCGCCGTCCGCTGGCATAACCTTTTCCGATATGACGCAGTTCCAGCATGGACTTAGTACGAGACCGACTTGCAGCCGGGTGTGAGATTATGCTCCTGACAAGCAGCTTCCCCGAACAATGCAGCCGGCAATGAATTCGTAACAGGAAATTGCACTAAGGCCTCCGCAAAGAAAATGCTTATTGTAACTGTGTTAGCCATGGCCGTAATATTCCTTCCTGCGGAAATCGGGCGTTTCTATCAGACAATCACAGCGCGGCTGTCGTGATGATGCCAACCTGAAATGGATGCATGTCCGGGACGATCAGAGAGATCGGAAGCAGCAGGCTGACATTGCCATCAGCAAATGTCTTACGCCCGAACGATACTAGACGGAGATGAGTGGCCGAATTCAACGAATCGACGCGCTTTCTAAACTGGAACGCTACCACCTATGTTGCCGCGATGCTAAAGTGCTGGCAGAGGGCCGGAAGCGGCGAGAATGGCGATGACTTCTTCGTCCGTTACCTGCGGGAAATCCACGTAAAACTGCGTGACCGTTGCGAAGTTGGGGAGTTGAAAGACATATCGCCGGGTCGGCATTGGCGCGCACCTTCTCTATATATTGGGTGGTGCCACGGGTACTGCGCAGATCAGTTCTGCGGCGCTCATTGTGCATGGGCGTCCCATTCGGAAAGCGTGATAATCTGAAGGCATCGTTTTGCAATGCATGCCTTTTAATTTGGGCATTTGCCGGTATATTTTTCAATTCTTCGAATATTTCTGGGATAATTTACGAGGCGAATCGACGCGGAGAAAAATAATGCGACATATACTTGAGCTTCTTGCAAAACTCCCCGGTGATTTGAGAGTAGGCATTGTTATTACTAATCAGGAGACCTGAAGAGTAGTTTTGTTAAATTTCCTGACTCGTTTTGTTCAGGAACCCTGTTTTCGACCTCATCGACACGATGAGGTCCCCTGCTGAACTTGGCAACAC
>JACCWK010000036.1 GCA_013697655.1 Nitrosospira sp. | reverse complement strand
ACAGGGTTCCTGAACAAAACGAGTCAGGAAATTTAACAAAACTACTCTTCAGGTCATCTTGATCAGTAAATAACAATGCCTACTCTCAGATCACCCGGGAGTTTTGCAAGAAGCTCATTAGAGAAATTTGACGGGGAAGCTAACGATTGACATCCGCGATTATCCCATCTAGAGTATTACACCGGGATCAAAGATGAGCTTTGAAGGACCCCGGAATTACAATTCGAGTAAAGGAAAATAATGATGAAAACAACCAAAACAATGTTTGTGAGTTTTGCTCTTGGGTTGCTGCTAATAGGGACAGCGCAAGCAGCGGAACAAAAGTTCAAGGTAGTTATTAATGCTTATGACACCACCATTCCTGAGCTCAACGTCGAAGGTGTTACAGTGAAGAACATACGTGCCTTTAATGTTCTGAATGAACCCGAGACATTGACCGTCAAGAAAGGGACTTCGGTAAAGATAACCGTAGAGAACAAATCTCCCATAAGCGAGGGGTTCTCCATTGACGACTATGGGATTAAGGAGGTACTTAAGGCAGGAGAAACTAAGACCGTCGCTTTTGTAGCCAACAAGGCCGGTGCCTTCACCATATGGTGCCAACTCCATCCCAAGAATATCCATCTGCCGGGTTCCCTGAATGTCGTGGAGTAAAGGGCGTCGCCGAGGAGGAATCCACGCATTGAGCCGATAAATAAGCCACGAATTCGCTGGGATTTTCTTTGGAACGTAATAGAAGGATTTCTTTAGTGGCGGTTTAGTCGCTCTAAAATTAGAAAACCCGCCGTCCGGCGGGTTTTTTATTGGGATTCAACATGTTTGAGAGAATTGTGCCGAGGCTGAGCTTCGAAAATTAATTGGTAGATGAGAAGGTCGGAGCACGATTCCCAAGCTCGGGCCGTTTCTCTGCCCAGGACATCCTGGATTCGGGGCCAGCTTATTATGTCAGCATTCATTTACGAAGAATCCTGAAATATTTTCAGGTGCGTAGAAGCGTGATTGGTCTTCTGGCAATTTAAGGATATTTCCCGGGCAGATCAGAGATTAGGGGTGCTATGCCCACCGTGGATCTCAGTTCGCTGGCCCAGAATACGGTAGTTTCAGGGAAATTTATAAGTGTTTCCTTATACCTGTAATCACCTATAAGGTAGTCTCGAGGGGTAGCGATAATGTTGCTCAAGCGCTGGATGTGGCCTTCTTCAGTGCGAAGATAGAAGACATATTCGCCCATTTAAGATTCCCGGCGTCATTAGGCACTCTATTTTACTTATAACCTATCACCGGGCTTATATGAAATTTACATAAGCTTAGTAATTTTTCTCCTAACGATGAAACCCGCTGCTGAAGGATTTTATTATGGACGCGTCAATTGATTGGACCGGATGAGGGATGGGCAGGGGGGTCATTGCAAAATGGGCCTGATCTTCAGGACTCGGGTATTATGTAGACATCTATAATTCCGGCCGGGTTCCGCTTCAGATAGTATCGTTTGCCTGCGGTAAGACCATAAATCACCGGGGTGTTATCCGTGTAAACGTGAATGTTAAACCACGCGTCCGCAGCTGCTCCGCTAAATGTCATCCCCGATTGGGGAGAGAGGCGATGCTTGGTTCGAATCGTGTTTGCCGATTCCAAGTAGAAAACAATTTCATCATTTGTGCGGTTGGCAATATAAACACTGCCGGTCTCGGCCGAAGTAGAGGGGACCTCAAATGATCCTTCATGTGAAAACGCAGTGGATGAGATGAGCAGTACTGTTAACCATAACGACGCGTTGATAATCATTGGTTTCATTTTTGTATCTCTTGTGGTTTACCGGCTCTTCCGGCATGGGGACAGCGATAGTTCCAATTCCAGTGCATTGCCTTGTTGCATTGGAGCCAGCGATGATAACAGGTGGAAATTACGATAAGTGTCTCTTCGAAAAGCCTTGTTGTTTTGTAAGCCTCACCAGGATTAGTACCTACAAATCCAAGAATCCCAAAGCCAAGCACCATAAATAATATTAACAGAGTAGCAGGCAGAAGAATTAATGCAAGTCAGAGTCATTAAAATCCGTGGAATATATCTTATAAGGTGCGAACCGACTCGAGAGACAACAGCTTGAGAGTCCCCGAAGTTACATCAAGCTGCGTCGAATTATGATTAGGCTGATGCGATGAATGTTTTTTCTCTGGCAGACTGGTGAGGCAGGCTGAAAATAATGGACACCAACGTTTTGTTAAACTTGAAACGGGGGTGCCAAATGAAGCAGAGAATACCAAGAGCGATTTACAACAAGGAATTTCGTGAACAGACGGTCAAGCAAGTAACGGAAGATGGGTTGAGTGCCAATGAAGCGGCGCGACGTTTATCATTGCCGCCGTCGACCCTGGCGAACTGGGTAAAGGTGGCGAAGGCGGGCAAATTGGGCAAGATTGGCAAGACGCAACGCCCGCTGACAGAGATTGAGCTGGAGCTAGCAAGGATCAAACGGGAACTGGCGGAAGTCAAAATGGAGCGTGATCTGTTAAAAAAAGCGGCAGCGTACGTTGCCAAGGAAGCGCGGTGAAGTACGCGATGATAAAGGGGTTGCAGCGGGATTACCCAATACCTTTCATGTGCCGCATCCACGATGTCTCGCCGAGCGGCTATTATGCCTGGCTGGGTCGTCCGCCATCAAAGCGGGCACGGGAAGAAGCGCGGCTGGAAGTGGAAATTCACGCCGCCCACCAGCGCACCCGTGAGACCT
>JACCWK010000023.1 GCA_013697655.1 Nitrosospira sp. | reverse complement strand
GCTCTTCAGAAAAGGGTGGGGGAATAAGCGGATTGGACAACAGGCAGAATGAAGCAAGGCGCATAGGGTATTTGCGTGGTGAATAAACATATATGGAGGGAAGAATGAACAAAGCTGTTCAAGGAGTCATCGGATTGGGATTGCTGTGTATGAGCGCTGTACCCGTAATGGCAGCGACGGACATTTCCAAGTTACCCGTGGTAACCCAGGAATTGGTAGCGCCGCCGTTTTTGCCCAAGCATGATCAGATTGCCAAAGGGGGTCCCAAGGTAGTCAAGATACGCATGGTCACGGAAGAAAAGCTGGTGCAGATTGCACCGGATGGCACCAAGATGTGGGCAATGACTTTCAACGGCACCGTACCCGGTCCAATGATCGTCGTACATGAAGGTGATTATGTTGAATTGACCCTGGTCAACCCCAAGACCAGCACCATGTCGCACAATGTTGACTTTCATGCCTCCACCGGAGCGTTGGGCAGCGCCGGATTGACGCTGGTGGCACCGGGCGAAGACGTAGTCGTGCGCTGGAAGGCGATCAAGGCCGGCGTATTCGTCTACCACTGCGCCCCAGGGGGCACCATGATCCCGTTCCACGTCATCTCAGGCATGAACGGCGCCGTCATGGTATTGCCGCGGGATGGCCTGAAGGATAACAAAGGCAAATCAGTGCGCTATGACCGGGCCTATTACATAGGCGAGCAGGATCTGTACTTGCCCAAGGACAAGGACGGCAAATACAAATCGTATTCCCAGCCCGCCGAAGGCATGGCTGACATGCTCGAAGTAGGCAAGGGACTGATCCCGACCCACGTCGTCTTCAATGGCGCGGTCGGTGCGCTGACGGGCGACAATGCGCTCAAGGCCAAAGTCGGAGAGAAAGTACTGTTCATTCACTCCCAGGCAAATCGCGATTCCCGCCCTCACCTGATTGGCGGCCATGGCGATCTGGTATGGCAGGGCGGCAAGTTCAGCGATCCTCCCTTGACCAATCAGGAAACCTGGTTCGTTCCTGGAGGCGGCAGCGGCGTGGCCTTGTATGAATTCAGGCAACCGGGGCTCTATGTGTACCTCAGCCACAACCTGCTTGAAGCAGTATTGCTGGGCGCTGCGGCACACATGAATGTCGAGGGCAAGTGGAACAACGATCTCATGGAGCAACTCAAAAAGCCCAATGAGAATTCAACCCCGGCAATGGATCACTAAAAAAATCGAGCAGGTTCTATCCGCGCGGCTTCAACATCATGTTGAAGCCGCGTTTCTTTTGTGCAGTGGGTTTTGGAGTATGAGAATAAAATGAAGCTGGCCGATAAGCCGGGTTCTGTCATGGACAATCATTCCTCTAGACGCACGATTGCCCGTGCGTTCAAGCAACCTACCCGCAGGCTCAGCGAGCAGCATCATTGCCTGCCTATTTGGTCTTGCTCCGGATGGAGGTTACCGCGTTTCACCGTAACTTAATACGCTCGTCTCTGTGGCCCTATTCCTCGCCTCACGGCGGCCGGCCATTAACCGGCATCCTGCTTTGTGGAGCCCGGACTTTCCTCCCCTTACCTTCCACTGCTGAAAGGCAAGCAGCGATTGTCTAGCCAGCTTCGATAGAGATAATATCACCAAACTGACAAGCTAAGCAAAACTTCCCGATTTAGATAAGGAAGGCGGACGGACAATCACGGTAGCGGAGGGCGGGGCGATTGCTATAGTGTCTGATACAGAACGCATTGGCATACGTGGACATCTGAATTGGCATAAGCATAGCGCAGCAAAATGCTTTCAATTTGCAAAGTACCCGAGTTATGATTCAAATTCGCAATCGAGGCCGCATGAAAGCTTGCATATTATTTACTTCAGCATTAATTTTTATCTTAGCTGGATGTACCACGCTCGGACTGCGTGAACCGCTACGCGTCTCGGTAGCTGGAATGGAGCCTCTGGAGGGAAAAGGCATGGAGGCACGCTTCTCGGTACACCTTAGAATTCAGAATCATGATGACATACCCCTGGATTATGATGGCGTCGCACTCGATCTGGATTTACGGGGAACAAGCTTCGCGAGTGGAGTAAGCAATCAGCAGGGCATGATACCGCGCTTTGGAGAAACAGTAATTACGGTGCCGGTAACAGTCCCTGCAACGGCAATTATTCGTCATGCTTTTGGACTAGCCACTAGCGATCATACCAAGGTCAACTACCGATTGCGTGGTAAGCTGGGCGGACCGGGATTTGCTCTCGGCAGGCACTTCGATTCCAAAGGCGAAATTACGTTGCCCACCATGTCGCCTGACACGGTGCATTGAATGCAATCATTCACTTGACGACTACCGCACACTGATAACACCCGAATAAAACAGGCCACCAATTACTGAGCCTGCAAACAGCTTCTCATGTCGATCCTGCATCAGGCAACGCCGTATTGCGCACGATAGCTTTCCACGGCCCGAAGATTGTTTCCGAGATTCTTCCTCTCCCGAAGATAATTTGCAATATCCTTCAGATTAATGATGCTGCTCACTTGAATCTTATATGTATTCTGAATTTCTTGCGTAGCAGAAAGCTCCCCATGGCCCCGCTCCATCCGATCCAGCGCAATGATGACCCCACAAGGTATGGCGCCAGAAACACGAATATGGTTAACAGATTCGCGCACCGAAATACCAGCGGAAATAACATCGTCCACGATCAACACACGTCCGGCAAGCGGCGCCCCAACAAGATTCCCGCCTTCGCCATGATCTTTCACTTCTTTACGATTGAAACAGAAGGGATAGTTATATCCGCTCTCCGCCAGAGCAATGGTAATAGCGCTAACCAGCGGAATACCTTTGTAGGCGGGACCAAACAGCATGTCAAACGGAAGCTGGGCAGCAAGAATGGCTTTGGCGTAAAATTGCCCCAACTTTCGGAGAGATAAGCCATCGTTGAACAGCCCGGCGTTAAAAAAATATGGGGACATCCGCCCCGCTTTCGTTTTGAATTCACCGAAGCACAGCACGTTGCGGCTGATGGCAAACTCAATGAACTCCTCCCTGAAATCGGACATTGTTATGACAAGCCGGGAAAATAGATGTGAGAATTATAACGCTTAATCTGAACGGCGTTCGCTCTGCTGCAAGCAAGGGATTCTTCCGATGGCTGCCAATGCAGCGGGCAGACGTCGTATGTGTACAGGAATTGAAAGCTCAGGCTACCGACATCACTGGTGAGATGGTCTCACCTGATGGCTATCACGGTTATTTCCACTGCGCCGCAAAGAAAGGATATAGCGGAGTGGGCATTTACAGTCGACACAAGCCGGACAATATTGTCGAAGGGGTGGGTATTCCGGAGATTGATGCGGAAGGGCGCTATCTGCGCGCAGACTTTGGCAAGTTGAGCGTGATATCTATTTACTTCCCTTCGGGTTCCAGCGGCGAACACCGCCAAGCCGCCAAATTCTTTTTCCTCGAGTGTTTTCTACCCATGCTCAAGAAGCTCGCAGCTTGCGGGCGGGAGATCATATTGTGCGGCGACTGGAATATTGCCCACAAAGAAATTGATCTGAAAAACTGGCGCTCCAACCAGAAAAATTCCGGCTTTCTGCCGGAAGAGCGCACTTGGCTTACAGGAGTTTTCGACGAGCTTGAATTTGTCGACGTATTTCGGCGAATAAACCTGGAGCCCGAGCAATATACCTGGTGGTCCAACCGGGGGCAGGCATGGGCAAAGAACGTCGGTTGGCGCATTGACTATCAGATTGCCACACCCGGAATTGCTGACAAAGCTACTGAAGTTGCTATTTACAAGGCGGAACGTTTTTCTGATCATTCGCCGCTTACTATCGATTATGACTACAATATATGATGCCGAATCTGGCAATTCGTCGCTCATCTTACGGTGTAATCACCTCCCCATAATGCCGGATTCAAAATAATGGCCGCCGCTTTATCTGGCTGGCTACATGCTTTCCGCATTTACACTCATCCACGCGTGCTGGGGATGCTGTCATTGGGCTTCTCTGCCGGTTTACCCCTGTTATTAGTGCTGGGTACCCTTTCATTCTGGTTGCGGGAAGCGGGAATCGATCGCTCCACTATCGGGCACTTGAGTTGGATCGGTCTAGCTTATGCCTTTAAATGGCTGTGGTCGCCGCTAGTGGATCGGATGTCGTTGCCGCTACTAACGCGATGGCTGGGCCGGCGGCGTGCATGGCTCCTGCTGTCGCAAATCGTTATAGTCATCGCACTGGCAGGTATGGCCAGCACCGACCCTCTCGAAAACCTGGCATATACGGTTTTTTTCGCTTTGGCTGTCGCTTTCGCTTCCGCTACTCAGGACATTGCCTTGGATGCCTATCGAATTGAGGCGGTAGCACCACGGCTCCAAGGAGCCATGGCCGCCACTTATCAGGCGGGTTATCGAGTGGCAATGATTCTCGCTTCTGCTGGAGTATTGTGGATAGCCGCGGCGGTAGACCCTTCGGAGACTTCTTACGACTACGCGCCTTGGCGTATCGCCTACTTGGCGATGGCCGCTTGTATGGGTGTGGGTATTATCACTACCCTTATCATACGCGAGCCGGACGTACCCATTACCCAACTTATCTCAGAAAATGAAGCGTACGCCCGGAAAGCCATTGCACACTGGAATCTGAACACGCGACTCACGCAGATGCTGGCCTGGCTGTATGGGGCGATGGTGGCGCCTTTCCGGGATTTTATTGTACGCCATGGCCGACAAGCGTTGCTGATTCTTGCCTTGATCGCCATTTACCGGATATCTGATGTCGTCATGGGAGTGATGAGCAACCCCTTTTATGTGGATATGGGCTATACCAAGGATGAGGTGGCAACAGTATCCAAGGTCTATGGAGTCATCATGACTATCGCCGGCGCGGCCGTAGGGGGAGTATTGACAGCCAAAATCGGCATAATGCGCACATTGTTTCTGGGTGCGGTACTGTCTGCGGCCACCAATCTGATTTTTGTCTGGCTGGCCGGTCGTGAACACGATGTAACCGGATTAATATTCACCATCTCTGCCGACAATCTCTCGGGCGGCATAGCTTCTTCCGCTTTTATCGCCTATCTTTCCAGTTTGACCAACTCCGCCTATTCTGCCACGCAATACGCGCTGTTCAGTTCGGTGATGCTGCTGTTGCCGAAATTCATCGCCGGATTCAGCGGCGACTTCGTCGATACTTACGGTTACGCCAGCTTTTTTATCGGGACCGCATTACTTGGCATACCGGTCTTGGTATTGGTATGGTTGGCCGGTCAGTCAAAATTTGAGGTTATGGACCGTCCCCAACCTCGCAAATGATATTCAAACCATCATTTTTGCTTTTCAAACCTGTAAAATGCAAGCATTCCCATAAGGTTAGGAAGAAAAGTAATTTGATGATCCCTGTTCATTACCCTGCGTTCGAGAATGCGTGCTCCATGCTGGCGGCAGAACTCCTCGAAGTCGCCCAGCGTACAGTTGTGAATGTTAGGTGTGTCGAACCACTGATAGGGCAGCGTTTCCGAAACAGGCATGTGGCCGGACACAACCTGTAGACGGTTTCTCCAGTAACCGAAATTAGGGAACGACACAATACCCTCCTTGCTTACCCGCAGCATTTCCTTGACGATATTCTCCGTATTTTTTACTGCCTGCAGTGTTTGCGAAAGCACCACGTAATCGAACGATCCCGATTCGAAACTTAATAGACCTGATTCCAGATCGCTCTGAATTACATTTACCCCATTATTGAAACAAGCCAGTATATTGGCGTCGTCGATTTCCACGCCATAGCCGCGGGCATCACGCGTATCGCGCAAAAAACGCAGCAGGGAGCCATCACCGCAACCAAGATCGAGTACTTTTGAACAAGGCTTGATCCACGCAGCGATGGCAGCGAAATCGGGCCGCGAGACAGTGGTTGAAATATTAAGTTTATTCATGACGTTAAATACTGGCTGATCAATATTGGAACTCATGTTACCTCGCTCTTTGCGACATTTCGATTAAGACACGTCGCGCTTGTTGCGCATCGAGCACCGCCTCTTCAAAAGCAAAACGCATATTTCGGCCATCGACACGCACATCGAAACCATCGCAATCTATGCCCAGCATATCCACATCGAGCGCCTCGCATTGGTGAAAGTGGCGGCAATAGCGGCGCATGGTGTCACCATGATCCAGGTTCATGTGCGCAATGACGTCATCCTCTTGTCCGATTAACCGGTAATGCGGCACCACATAGTTGTTCGCTGAGATCCAATGGATTTTGCCGAAACCGCCAATGTAACGCAACGTCTGCGGCATGATGCGATAGAAAGAAAAGTCCCGCATGGTGCGATAGCTTTGGGCCTCTGGGAAATACCGCAGGTAGCGCGCGTCAATCTGCTCGCCGTCCGATATAGCTTGCGCCTCACCTAGCATAGTAACGCGCCCTTGTGATTGGATGTCGTGTTCATCTTGACAGTGCGTAATCAGGCTCACGCGAGGGTCATGCTGGATATTCTTGGTATGTTCCGCTAATGTGCTGATGAGTATCAGCAAGCTACCGTCGTGATCCACCAGATAAGAAGTAATCGATCCGAACGGATGGCCATTGAATTTCTTCGATAAGGTGCATAAGACACCATAACGGTGGGCGCGTAACATCTGCCTGGCGGCGCGCGCGTTATTCATGAAGCTCCCATAGCGTCTCTAAAACTTGAAATCTCAGGTAATGTTTATTTGGCCGAACGAAACGTGAACAATTACAGCGAACCGGATTAATAATCCGCGAAGTAACCGTTGCAAACATGAACCTTTAACTACTCCACAAGTGTCATTTGTCGCTTTATGTCGCTATGTTGTCCATATAAGCTCGCACCAGCTTGTGATAATGACGGTCTTCCATCAAGAACGAGTCATGGCCATGGCTGGAAGTAATCTCCGCATAACTGACATTCAGGTCGTTATCCAGCAGTGCTTTGACGATGGCGCGCGAACGCTCCGGCGAAAAACGCCAATCGGTGGTAAATGACAATATCAGAAAATTTGCCTGGGCAGCACGGAATGCCGCGCCAAGATCGTTATTGTGCTGATGCGCAGGATCAAAATAATCGAGGGCCTTGGTCATCAGTAAATATGTATTAGCATCGAATTGGTCGACAAATTTATCCCCTTGATAGCGTAAGTATGACTCGATTTCAAACTCTACGTCGAAACCGAATGCGAGCGCGCCATTACGCAACTCCCGCCCGAATTTCGCGGCCATCGAGTCATCCGACAAGTAAGTTATATGCCCCAACATGCGTGCAAGCCTTAAACCCCGCCGTGGCACTACGCCATGAGAATAGTAGTCTCCCCCGTGGAAATCCTGGTCAGTAATTATGGCTTGGCGCGCGACGTCATTGAATGCGATATTCTGTGCAGTTAATTTCGCCGCCGCGGCAATAACAAGTGCATGTCGTATCCTTTCCGGGAAATCGAGCGTCCATTGCAACGCCTGCATCCCCCCAAGACTGCCACCCCCTACTGCGGCAAATTGATTGATGCCGAGGTGGTCCGCCAGTCTTGCCTGGGTTTGCACCCAGTCTTCTACGGTAACTACCGGAAAATCCGCACCATAACATTTACCGGTCTTGGGGTTTATGCTGGCAGGCCCCGTAGAACCGTGACAGCCACCCAGGTTATTCACCCCCACCACAAAAAACTTTCGTGTATCGATGGACTTATCGAAACCGATCATGTTATTCCACCAACCCACACTCTTGGGGCTGTCTGCGTAAGAACCGGCTACATGATGATTGCCGGAAAGCGCGTGACACACCAGCACGGCATTGGATTTTGTCGCGTTGAGCTCGCCGTAAGTTTCATATACCAACTCGTAATTTTCAAGCACAGCACCACTCTTCAAACACAGCGGCGTGTTGAAGCGCGCACTTTGAGGCACAACTATGTCGGTTGAACTTGGATCTTGCATAACGAGGTTCTTGCAAAATGGACAGGCTAAGCGGAATTATTTTCATCTGACGGATAAAAATTGAGTTGGGCGCTGCCATTGCTGGCAAGATGGAGGTTCCAAAGACTACATCAACGCCCAGGATGGATACTACGCAACGGATTAAGTTAATGCAACGGTGGACGGTGGTTCAGCATGAACTGATGCCCGAATTAAGATCTGATGTTGGCGCGCTGACACCGAAACTGGAGAAGCTGATTCACACGCTTGAATGGGTGCGGATCGAAGAATTT
>JACCWK010000022.1 GCA_013697655.1 Nitrosospira sp. | reverse complement strand
CAACCTGACGGACGTCATCTGGAACAACCAGAGCAAAGTCATCCTCAACAACCGGATCGTACCGTAACCGGTTATTGGCGAAACATGAGGATTCGGCTGAAACTCTGAACCTACTGTAAGCCATCGCTCCGCTCCCGCATGATAAGGGGGTGGGGCGATTTCAATTCTTGCTCTCACTTTCAGCGTTCACGGCATATGATAAGGTGACCGGAACGCATCTCTCTCCATTCAACGTATTGCATTTTTCCAGGAGAATATTGCAGCCTGCAATAGAAGAATTATCGATAGCGATGCGGCATGAAAGGAAAAGTAAGATAAAGTAAGATAAAGTAAGAATAGCAATAACTAGAGTGACGTCAGAGAAAAGTCAGAGAAAATTAAGGAAGTGCATTTAACCATGCAATAGCGGACACGCAGCGTGGCAACAATGAAGCTGAAATTATTCATTCCGCGCCGGAACCAGGACTTCCCGATTGCCATTGGTTTGCATGGTCGAGACAAGCCCGGCCCGCTCCATCTCCTCGATCAATCGCGCCGCACGGTTATAACCAATGCGTAAGTGCCGTTGCACCAGCGAGATGGAGGCGCGGCGAGACTTGAGTACAATAGCCACTGCTTCGTCGTAAAGCGGATCCGTCTCTCCGCCTTCCTGCCCGATTATGCCGCTATTTTCACTTGTACCGCCTTCTTCTTCTATTGAATTAAGCACTCCATCCACATAGCGCGGCTCACCATGTTTCTTGAGATATTCCACCACCCGGTGCACTTCCTGATCAGCGACAAATGCCCCATGAATCCGCTGTGGATACCCGCTACCAGGAGGAAGATAAAGCATGTCACCTTGACCCAGCAGCGCTTCCGCCCCCATTTGATCGAGTATAGTGCGTGAGTCCACCTTGCTTGATACCTGAAATGCGACCCGCGTCGGGATATTGGCCTTGATGAGACCGGTGATCACATCCACCGAAGGTCGTTGAGTGGCAAGGAGTAAATGAACTCCAGCGGCACGGGCTTTCTGGGCAAGTCGAGCGATTAATTCTTCGACTTTCTTCCCTACAACCATCATCAAGTCCGCCAATTCGTCTATTACGATTACAATTAGCGGCATCTCCTCCAATGGCTCTGGCGCATCGGGCGTCAGACTGAACGGATTGGTAAGCGGCGTCTCGCCCTTGATTGCGTCACGGATTTTCTGATTATATCCACCAAGATTCCGTACACCCAATGATGACATCAGTTTGTAACGCCGCTCCATTTCCGCGACGCCCCAACGTAGTGCGCTGGCTGCCTGCCGCATATCCGTCACTACCGGCGCCAGCAAATGCGGGATGCCTTCATATACGGACAATTCAAGCATTTTTGGATCCACGAGGATCAGGCGCACTTGCTCGGGCGTAGCTTTGTAGATAAGGCTCAGGATCATGGCGTTGATGGCAACCGATTTGCCTGATCCAGTCGTCCCCGCCACCAGCACATGCGGCATCCTTGCCAGGTCCGCTACCACGGGATGGCCGCCGATGTCCTTACCGAGCGCAATAGTCAATGGCGATGCCATTTCGGCGTAAGCCTGCGAACTGAGAATTTCCGATAGCCGTACTACCTGCCTCTTGGGATTAGGAATTTCCAGACCCATACTGGTCTTGCCCGGAATAGTTTCGACCACACGTATGCTTACGACCGACAGCGACCGTGCCAGATCTTTTACCAGGTTGAGAATCTGGTTCCCCTTCACACCCACAGCAGGCTCGATTTCATACCGGGTAATGACCGGCCCGGGGTATGCTGCAACCACTTTAACCTCCACGCCAAAATCGATCAGTTTCCTCTCGATCAGGCGGGAAGTGAATTCAAGCGTGTCCGTCGACAGTATTTCTACATCCTTCTTTGTCGGCTCATCCAGCAGGTGCAATGGCGGTAGAGGTGAATCGGGCAAATCAACGAATAGCGACGTCTGCTTCTCTTTGATCACCCGGGGCGATTTAATAATGATGGTGGCGGGTTGCTCGATATGTAAAGGTGGCTGCTCCTGAAAACGTTTTTTCCCGACCTCGACCAATTCGTCTCGCCTGATTGCAGAGACCAGTCCCGCACGCCGATCCTGCCAATCTTCCCATCGTTGTCTGACAGCCAGGCAACTGCCCTCCATAAGGGCTCCCAGTTTCTCCACGAAGCGCAGCCACGACAGGCCGGAAAACAAGCTGAAACCGATTGCAATCACAACCAGGAGCGCCAGCGTCGCACCAGTAAAACCCAGCATCTGCGACAGATATCCACTAATCACATCGCCCAGCACCCCTCCCGGGGTCTGCGGCAACATCATTTTGAGCGTATAGAACCGTAGCGCTTCAAGCCCGCTACTGGCGACAAGCAACACTAGAAAACCGACGGCTGAAACGAATAAAGGGCGGCGATCGAACATTCCTTCAAATTCAATGCGGTGGTAAACCCATGACACCAGATAGAGGATAAATAACACGCACCACCACGCGGAAATGCCAAATAGATACAGCAGCAGGTCAGCCAGCCACGCGCCCGCAAACCCGCCAGGATTGTGCGCCAACCCGTCGCCGCTATGCGACCATCCAGGGTCGGTACGGTCATAGCCATACAATATTAGCACCAGATAAAGCGCCATCCCCAGCAATGCAAGACCGCCGGATTCGCGTAGCAGCCTGACGAGTCTGGGCGGCAGAGGACTGGAACTGGGCTTTTTTGCCATTGGCCTGCTAACAAAGCTCATGAATAGATGTGGAGAACAAAAATAAGAATAAGTCCTGATTATATAGGGTTAAACCAGGTGTAAAAAGCAAAACCCCGTCGTCTGCCTCCCACGAGGATGCGGGTAACAGAAAACGCGGAAGACAATGAGTATCAAATGTCATCCCCATGGGCTCAAAATCGAGCCGCGAGGATATAGAACAAACTCGGCGAAGACAAACACCTACGCCAGCGAGAGTCTCTCATCCAATACTTCAATCCAATGACTGACTGGCAACGATGTACCGCTTTGTACGTGCATGAGACAACCGATATTGGCTGTAACGATCCGAATGGGATCGCTTGATTCCAAGGCCATAACCTTATTTTTCAGCAGCTGCTGCGATAATTCCGGCTGGAGAATGGAGTAAGTCCCCGCCGACCCGCAGCAAAGATGAGCATCCGGCACAAAAGTTAATTCAAGACCCGCGGCAATAAGAATCTTCTCGACGACACCCCGAATTTGCAAGCCGTGTTGCAGTGTACAGGGGGAGTGGAACGCAATTTTTAATTTTTTTGCGTCAACGGGCAAGTTGTTGAGAAGAGTAGCCAAGGTGCGGGTTTCCGCTTCCAGAACTTCACCGATATCCTTGGATAATTCCGAAATACGTGCCGCTTTCTCTGCATAGGTGGCATCATGACGCAATAAATGGCCATACTCCTTTACCGTCACCCCGCAACCGCTCGCAGTCATAACGATGGCTTCCACCCCCTGCGTCGCTTGAGCGGCATCAAGCCCTCTCACATAGGGCCACCATGCATCCACATTGCGGCGCATGTAATCCAGTCCTTCCTGTTGGGCATTGAGGTGGTAAGAAATCGCACCACAACAATTTGCGTTTTCCGCTTTAATCAAAGATATGCCGAGCTTGTCCAGCACTCTCACAGTGGCGGCATTGATATTAGGCGCCAGCGCCGGTTGCACGCAGCCATCAAGCAGCAGCATCCTGCGAGTGTGGCGCTCCGGTGGCCATGCTCCCGAAAATTGGGCTTTCTTCACGCTCTGCTGGGACGATGGTATCGAATCTTTCAGACTATCCGGCAGCAATGGTCGAACACCCCGTCCCAGTTTCAGCAACGGTCCGAACACCCGAGGATTGGGTAACGCCTGACGCAATACGTAACGCATAGCACCAGCCACTATCCCGCGCCCTACCTTGTTTTCAACAATCCCACGGCCGATATCCACCAGCCGTCCGTAGCGCACGCCGGATGGACAAGCCGTCTCGCAGGCCCGGCAAGTAAGGCAGCGGTCGAGATGCAACTGGGTTTTTTGCGTTACCGGCTCGCCTTCCAGCATCTGCTTAATGAGGTAAATGCGGCCGCGCGGACTATCCAGCTCGTCACCCAGTAATTGATAGGTCGGGCAGGTAGCAAGGCAGAATCCGCAATGAACACAAGCGCGTATTATCGTTTCGGCTTCTTGCCCCTCGGGCGAATCCTTGATGAAAGCGGCGAGTTTAGTTTGCATTATCTAGGATTGGGGATACATCCGGCCAGGATTAAGTATCCCCATCGGATCAAATTTTTCCTTTAAACGCCGGTGGATACGCATCATCCCCGGCGCGAGGGGATGAAACACGGTAGCGTCCACCTCCTGTCCGCGAAACAGCGTCGCGTGCCCACTGGCAGCCTTCGCCATGATGTGCAAGGCTTCCGCATCCATACCTGCATCGCTTGCCCACCAGCGTAGCGCGCCCCCCCATTCGATCAGTTGCTTTCCCGGCAGCGGCAATGGCAGGGCAGTCGATTTTATGGACAGGCGCCAAAGTGTTTTTCCCGACTGAAAAAATGGATGCGTCTGTTCCCGTACCGATTTCCAGAAGTCGGCGCCGTCGTCTATCTCTTCTCCACCCAGTTTTGCATGAGCCGCACGCACCGCAGGTTCGGCGCCGGAAAGTCTTAAGGTAAGCTCATCGTCGTAAAAACAGGTAGCGGAAATTGATAGCGGTTTACCCGCCCATAGATTCATTCGATGAATGGCGTCACTTTCTTTCATTGGCATGCGCAGCGTAATCTCCATTGCGGGCAACGGCAGCACTTTGAGTGACACCTCCAGCAATAAGCCTAGCGTACCCATTGAACCCGTCATTAAACGCGAGACGTCGTAACCAGCAACATTTTTCATTACCTGACCACCAAAACGCAAGTCGTCCCCTCTACCATCAAGCATGCGAACCCCCAGCACAAAATCGCGCGCTGCACCGGCGGATGCTCGGCGGGGACCAGACAGGCCAACGGCTACACTACCGCCTAGCGTGGCAGCAGCGCCAAAATGCGGTGGCTCGAACGCCAGCATCTGCCCATGCTTATTCAATTCCGCTTCAAGATCGGCCAGATGGGTTCCGGCGCGCGCAGTCACTACTAATTCGGTCGGCTCATAATCGACGATTCCGGCGTAAGCGGTGGGATCAAGAACGTCAGCCTGGCCAACTATACGGTTCCCGTAAAAATCCTTGCTGCCACCGCTACGTATGCATAGCGGGACTTTATGTCCAGCGGCCGCACGGATGCTATCGGCAAGCTGATCGATGATGTATTGCATGAGCTTAATTGCTGAGAAGAATACGGATCAATGAATCTTTCAAAACCTCGGCAACTCCGCAAATTTTTCTTTACCTTGGTGTACGTGCATTGCGCCGTGCTCGGCGCACCGGCGCAAGGTTGGAACGGCTTTTCCGGGGTTCAACAGTCCGTCAGGATCAAATGCTGCTTTTACCGCGTGGAAGATTTCGAGCTCCCCGGTCTTGAATTGCGAACACATCTCATTGATTTTTTCGATACCGACTCCATGCTCGCCGGTAATGGTTCCCCCAGCCTGAATGCACATTTGAAGTATTTTTGCACCGAACTCCTCTGTCATTTTTAGCTCCCCAGGCCGATTGGCATCGTAAAGAATCAGGGGATGCAGATTACCATCGCCAGCGTGGAAGACATTCATGCAACGCAGGCCGTATTCGGCGGAGAGCGCTTCAATACCAGACAATACGCTCGCAAGGCTCTTGCGTGGGATAGTGCCATCCATACAATAGTAATCCGGCGAAATACGTCCGGCCGCCGGAAACGCAGCTTTGCGTCCAGCCCAAAACCTGAGCCGCTCGGCTTCATCACGAGATGTTCTGGTTTCAGTCGCGCCACTCATGTTCATGATCTCATCAATACGCTGGATTTCTTCAGCTACTTCCTCCGCCGCACCATCGGACTCGCATAGCAGGATCGCGGCCGCATCGAGGTTGTAACCGGCATGAACATACTCCTCAACCGCGCGAGTAGTGATTTTATCCATCATTTCCATGCCAGCCGGAATAATGCCTGCGCCTATCACATTCGCCACTGCATCTCCCGCCTTGCGTATATCGTCAAAGGCTGCCATGACCACTTGGGCTTTTTCTGGTCTCGGCGTGAGTTTCACGGTAACTTCGGTTACGATCCCCAGCATGCCTTCGCTACCGGTCATGAGCGCCAGCAGGTCGTAGCCAGGAGAATCCAGGCTTTCACCGCCGATTTCCAGAATCTCGGCGTCGATGGTTACCACCCGCAATTTGAGGATGTTATGCACGGTGAGCCCATATTTCAGACAATGCACCCCTCCTGAATTTTCTGCCACGTTGCCGCCAATGGAGCAGGCGATCTGCGAAGATGGATCGGGAGCATAATACAAACCATAGGGCGCCGCTGCCTCGCTGATGGCAAGATTGCGTACCCCCGGTTGTACCCGCGCGGTACGTGCCGCGGGATCCATTTCCAGTATGCGTTTCAGCTTGGCGAGTGACAGCAGAACACCCTCTGCATGGGGCAAGGCACCGCCAGACAAACCCGTACCCGCGCCGCGCGCCACTACTGGCGTTTTTGCTGCATGACAAATCCTTATAATTTCAGCCACTTCGTCTTCGGTTTGCGGCAATGCGACAATCATCGGCGCTTGCCGGTATGCCGACAGACCGTCGCATTCATAAGGCCGCAGGTCTTCCGTCTCATGAAGCACCGCCTCAGATGGCAGGAAAGTACGCAGCTTGGCAACAAGTTCGGAAGAATTAATAACTGGATTCATTACTCAACGGCTCTGTTTAATGAATTTCATGATTCGCCAATTTTTCCAGCGCCTGCACCAAAGCTGAACTATCCAGCTTTGCGCCACCATACGCGCTGCATGCATTGAATAACTCCTGCGTCGCGGCGGTGTTGGGCAAACTTACGCCTAATTCCCGCGCACTGGAAAGCGCAAGATTCAAATCCTTCTGATGCAACTCGATTCGAAATCCCGGCTCAAATGTACGCTTGATCATGCGCTCACCGTGAACTTCCAGAACACGCGATGCAGCAAACCCGCCCATCAGGGCCCGACGCACTTTGACAGGGTCGGCGCCAGCCTTGGATGCAAACAACAATGCCTCACCCACGGCCTCGATAGTGAGTGCAACAATGATCTGGTTCGCAATCTTGCAAGTCTGCCCGGCGCCATTGTCCCCAATCAGCGTTATGTTTTTACCCAGCAACTCAAGCACAGGTTTCACTTTTTGAAATACAGTTTCCGTGGCGCCTACCATAATAGTAAGGGTAGCATTTTTCGCGCCTATATCACCACCCGACACGGGCGCATCCACATAATCACAACCGAGCTGGTTGATTCTGGCAGCGAACTTTCGAGTTTCCGTAGGAGAAATAGAGCTCATATCCATTATGATCTTGCCAGCTGTCAAACCCTGAACTACGCCATTCTCACCGAACAATACACGCTCGACATCCGGGGTGTCAGGTAACATGGTAATGATGGCGTCAGTGTTTTGCGCCACTTCTTTTGGGGAAGAACAAGCCTTGCCTCCCTGCTCAAGCAACTCTTGCGGCACGCCCCTGCGGGAATGCAAAAACAATGCATGCCCACCTCTGATCAACTGCCCGGCCATGGGTCTGCCCATGATGCCAAGCCCAATGAAACCAATACTCGTCATATTTGCACCCATCAATATAATCCCGATTGCCTATCCGAGTTCGGATAGCGATATTTTTGCGGCACTCACTAGTGTAAACTTTCTAACGCCCTTCGCTGTTAATTAGCGGATATCTTGTCTCAAAAGTATGTCTAATAGTCGAGGTTCTTGCAAAATGGGCAGGCTAAGCGGAATTATTTTCATCTGACGGATAAAAATTGAGTTGGGCGCTGCCATTGCTGGCAAGATGGAGGTTCCAAAGACTACATCAACGCCCAGGATGGATACTA
>JACCWK010000004.1 GCA_013697655.1 Nitrosospira sp. | reverse complement strand
AATTCTATCGGCCTTCCCGAAATTGGCGTTGTTTCCGACCCCAACCTTGTCCCCGAACCCGGAACTCTGGTTCTTTTCGGCCTTGGCCTGCTTGCGGGTGTCGTTGCTCGACATCGCCGGACTGCATGAGGCCTCCTTTATTGGAAGCTGCGCTGGAAAAAAACCATTCTGTGCGCGCAAGGATGGAAAGTTGTATTACCGGGCTTTCCAGCGTCAATGAATCGATGAGAGAGGGAATAAAGACGGGTTACACATTTCAGGAGATGGAAAAAGCCTTGGCACAAAACGAATCTGTTGAAGACAGGATTCAGGAATGCATGGGCGATCTTTGCGCAGTCAATACTGCCCTCGCCCAGGAAATCAGTGATCATAGTCAGCTCAATCGCGAACTGGTAAATACCCTGCAGAAGCTGTCAGGGAAAAAAGCCCCCTTGCCCCACCTTCAGGACATTTGGGAAATTGCGCATGAGGTAGTGAAAGAAACCAAAAAGCGAACTTTGACGGATTTAGTAACAGGCATCCCCAATCGAGAGCTTTTTCATGACCGGCTTGAACAAGCCCTTGCTCTTGCCAAGCGGCACGACTGGGACTTGGCGGTCATGTTTATTGATCTGGATCGCTTCAAACCAATTAACGATACCTACGGACATGCTGTAGGTGACCGGGTGTTGAAGATGGTGGCACAACGATTGGATATGGAAGCCCGTAGCGAAGATACGATTTGCCGGTACGGTGGCGATGAGTTTCTTTATTTGTTGGTAAATCCTCAAGGTACCGAGAATATTCAACGTATCGCCCACAAGGTATCCAGTCTTATCTCTTCAGCAGTGGTCATTAATGATCGGGACCTGACCGTTGACTCTAGCATAGGCATAGCCGTTTATCCGGAAAATGGAACTTCGGGAGCGGAACTGATAGCGAATGCAGATACCGCAATGTATCGGGCAAAAGAAGCAGGCACCGGCCCAGTCTTTTTTGATGAAAGTATCCGTACGAAATTTAAACTTGGTCTCGATGTCACATGAAAAATGACATGGGGCGGTTTCCGCGGTCGATGTTTCCTTCTGTGACCGAAGAACATTTGTACCGTTACTTTCGGATCATTGGGGAAGGTCTCGAGGTCGATACCCACTCTGATCTTTTGAGATGGCTGCAGGGAGAAATGCAGCATTACCTGCCCCATGAGATTATGCTCGCGGTATGGTTCGATGTTGGCGAAAACAGCCTTCGCCACGATCTTGTTTCCGCACTCCCAGGAGTCAGGACCGGCCATTTGCAATCCGAAGATCTCCTGGCATTGCAGCGGAGACTCCATGGTTGCTGGGTGGGGTTGGGTAGGACCCCTTTTAGATTCAATCTCGGGGAATTCAATTATAAGGATGACGGGCTTGCAGTGCTGGGCGCTTTTGGCAAAGCCGTATATGGAATGCGATCTTTGCTTGTACATGGCATTCGCGACATGCGGGGAGGCCAGGACTACCTCTACATAATATTCAACTCAACTGCCAGTATCGACAACTCCAACATGGCTGCACTGGAGAGCCTGCTTCCTCATCTTGACACTGCTTTGCGCCGGATGGAACCTTGGGATGGGCAGCATGACTTAATTCTACCTGTCGTACCTGATGCTGCCACAAGAAACAGGAATTACGGATTAACCGCGCGCGAGGCGGAGGTGTTGTATTGGGTCAGGATAGGCAAAACGAATTCAGAAATCGCTTCCATTCTGGAAATTAGCGTCTTTACGGTCAAAAACCACATGCAGAGTATCTTCAAGAAACTTGAAGCGGGCAATCGGACGCAAGCTGTTGCGATACTTGGTTCATCGAGGCAACTCCCAAATATCGGGCATGATCGTTGACCTCAATCTCGCAACAGGGCTATTGAGTGCCCGGATGGTGCACGGTGAGGTAGGTTGTCAATAATGGACACCAACGGACTCATGCTGCCAATCTTTTCTCGTAGAACTGGCGTTCAAATGCAGCGGGAGACAGATAACCCAACCGGAGAAATAGTCAAATGTTGTGTATGGCAGCTTAATCAGGCGGCAATTCGTTGATGATTTTCTGTTTTCGTGATGACCCCGTTTTTAAAC
>JACCWK010000252.1 GCA_013697655.1 Nitrosospira sp. | reverse complement strand
GGGCAGCGGAATCCCTGTGGCCAACGCTGCTGGGCAAGCGCTTGGGCACAGGATGCCTCTGTGCCAAATCGCTCCGGCCAATCCAGCAGGTTCAGCTCTGCGGTCTTCATGACTCAACTCCTTATATAGTTGATCTCAATGAATTTGAGCAGATGAGGCTGAAAATGGTTCATAGGCATATTTATATATATCATCCCGATATTCTCATATAGGAGGAGCAGCACTGATGAAAAATACTCTCAATGCAATCTGGGCTGTTGTATTCCTGCATCTTTCGCTTGATGTGCTTGCGCTTGAGCCGGGTGCAGCCGTATCGGTCACTCCGCTAATCAGGACAACGCACAGTTGGGATGGCCAACCCATTGTTTATCCCGCCGGGCAAGCCGAGATTACGGGAATGTCGATAGAAATCGCGCCGGGGGCCGAAACCGGCTGGCATCGGCATCCTGTTCCTTCCTTTGCCGTGGTATTGCAGGGCACGCTGGAGGTGAAGCTTAAAGACGGCCGGGTAAAGCGCCTGCAAGCCGGAGAAGCTTTGATAGAGGTGGTCAATACGGATCACGTCGGTCGTAATGTCGGCGATATCCCGGTAAAGCTTGTCCTGTTTTATGCGGGTGTGGTTGGACAAGCGCTTACCATTCAGGAAAAACCCTGAAGTGGAGAATCCCCTTTATTGTGCTCAACGCTCGCTGAGCGCCGCCTGAATATCCAGTACCGTTGCCTGCGGATAGGCGCTGTAGAAAGGATCAATCCCGCCCAGGTCGTTGGCTTTGATATAATCCCGAAAAGCGCTGCGGTTTTGTTGAATGGGCAATGGTGGTGCTCCCTCCATATGTTGGAGAAGTGCGTTGAAAACATCCCCAATTTCGTCGATGAATTCGTTGAGGTAATCTTCGAACAAGCCGTCATATGTCGTGATTATGGCCAGTTTAGTGTTATTTTCAAGAAACACAAAGCGTGCGAAGTGCACGATTTTGAGTTTATCCAGGGCGATCCAGATGGGATTATTTTCCGGTGGAGCTGATTGGATTTTTTGTATGCGTGTATTAAGCGCCTGAAAATCCTCTGGTGAACGGATGGTCATGATCAGGGTAAGCGGATTCTGTACCATTTTGCATGCGGATAGAGCGGTATCCCCTGTGCGGGGAGCATCGGTACTACGATGAAATATGCTCATGGGATTCCCTTCCGAAGATGGCAATGTGCTTGCGCGCTTACGCCGGCTGGTGGTGAATTGCCACCCAGCATCAGCACTGTCATTGTAGAGCCAGAGAAGCGATGCTGCAAAATTTTTCCGCTTGGATTGTGTTGATTACAGTAAATGAATTATGCCATCTCTTCATATAACCGCTCACTCCCATCTTTTTTGAAACACGGAATTATTGCGAAGCACTATTAGAAGCTGGGGCTGGCAAACAACCCTCACTCGATGAATATAGCTTTTAGGGTAAACATCTAAATAATCGCGATATTGGCGGTGCAACTAAACAGAATAGTTGGCAACGGAGATTACCCGATGTCCTTTTCTTCATTTATTCCTCAGATTTCAATCCCCTAGCTGTACTTCAGTCCAATGGTCAAGATGCCACAAATCCGTAAGATGCAATTTGTGGGTTAACTCTAAAAACGACGGACAACTGTAAACGGAAAGGTAATGAATCAATCATTGGGAATGGCTGCTGCCTTTGGGTTTGCATTGGCCATCGCAGCGCCGGCGCCAATAGCGTTCCTGAACCCGCTACCCTGGCCCTTGTCTGCCTGGGATTGCTCGGTATTTCCGTTACTTGCCGTCGCAAAGTAAATTCCTACCAGCGCTTCATAAACTCGGTTTCCCGAACCTGAGGTATTCAGACAGCCGTCCTGAGTATCGGCATCCCGGAAAAGCGCGATTCATGGCAAATTGTAATATGCGCAAGTATTAATATATTTTGTATATTGTTTGGGGGTCATACTCTTCGATCCGAGAATTCAACCCGGTTACGGCCTGCTTTTTTTGCCCGGTAGAGTGCCTCGTCGGCGGCCGCGATAAGCGTGGCTGCATCTTCCCCAATGCGATCACCACCGATCGTAACCCCCAGGCTCACCGTCACAGGAATGAGTCCCGACGGGCTGTTCACAGGCTCTGCGCCGATAGCGCTACGAATTCGTTCGGCCAAGTCCATCGCATCGTTCCAGGTACAGCCCGGCGCCGTGATAAGGAATTCCTCACCGCCATAACGCCCGAGCCGGTCATAGGGACGCAATGCAAGTCTCATGCGGCGGGCGGCCTCTTGCAACACCGCATCGCCGGCGGGATGCCCATAGGTGTCGTTGACTTGCTTAAAGTAATCGAGATCCGCCACTATCACGCCCACGCAGGCACTTTGACGCGTTGTCCGCTCCAATTCCGCTGCCAGGTAATCCATGATCGCGGCGCGATTCCATACGCCGGTTAAACGGTCGTACGTAGCCTGCGTGTGCAGCTTCTTATGTAACGCAAGTATCCGTTCGGCAACTCGCAGCCGGGCGGCCAGTTGCTCTTCATCGAAAGGCTTGGTGATGAAATCATCGGCCCCCCCGTCCATCCCTTCAAGATAGCTGCCCTTGCTGTCCAGCGCGGTAAGAAGAATGACATAAGTATATTGCAGGCTGGGCTCGGCTCGGATCATCTTGCACAATTGCAAGCCATCGATATCCGGCATCATCCAGTCGGAGATGAGCATTGGATACTCGCCCTGTTTCCAGGCTTCCCAAGCCTTCTGCCCATTCTCTACCGCCGTTACTGCATATCCCAGTTTCCTGAGCGTTGCGCTAAACAAGAGGCGTGAGGTGGTGTCGTCTTCCGCGATGAGTATCTTCATAATGAATTTTAAGAAGTTGGCGGTTCGGTACGAATAATTAGCTCAGCAATTTCTGCCTTTACCCGTTCAAATTCAACTTCGATCTGCTCTATAAAAGCGACGGCTCCGTTCATGCTGCTGCTTTGACCCAAAGCTTCCAGTTGCTGAGCGATGCCTGCCATATGCATCGCGCCAACATTGCCACTGGCACCTCTAAGCGCGTGAGCAGTCTTGCGCAACAGCTCGGTGTCGCTCATCTCAAGGGAGCTTCGCAGAACACCTATGCGTTCAGCGCCATCCTTCAGGAAAGACGTGAATATCCGGCTAACCAAAGAAGGCTCTGTTGCTTCTTCCAATGCGCGCAAGCGTGCCAGGACTTCGGTGCTCAATGCGGAAGAGGGGTTGGGAAGAGATGATGAGATTGGGGATGAGGAAGAACCCGGAATGTCAACGATGTTTACGTTCTCATGCTCTCTTCGATGCTGTAGCGGCTCATTCTTCTGTATCCGGTTTTGACGCGGTACCCACCATTTCAAAGCGCGGGCAAAATCTTCCTGCTTCACTGGTTTGCTGATGTAATCATTCATGTCGGCGGCCAGGCAGTGGGCTTGATCACCTTGCATGGCCTGTGCCGTTACCGCAACGATGGGAAGCCGTGATTTGCTGTCAGCCCGGCGACGAATCTCCGCAGTGGCTTCATACCCATCCATTTCCGGCATCTCGCAATCCATGAACACAATTTCGTAGGGAAACTTTTCTATCATCTGCATTACTTCCAGGCCATTGGCGGCGATATCCACATGACAGCCCAGATTCCTCAACATCATCCCCCCGACGATCTGATTGGTGGCGTTATCCTCCGCTAGCAGGACGCGCGTGCCAATAAATGGTCGATCCGGGCTGTCAGTTAGGGTTGCCTCGTGAGTTTTCGGAAGGGGTAGATGATCGCTGATAAGGTCTACGGACTGATGGCGTCGGTGGGCGTCCCAGACACTCACTAGCGTCTCCAATAGCTCTGACTGGTGCGCCGGCTTGACCAGGTAGGCCGCAAAACCGATCTTTTTGAGCCGCTCCCTGATATCGCCCTCTTGTCCTAGTGAACTCAGCATTACCAGCGGTACATCGTGGAGCAAAGGATCCGCTTTAATGGCCGCTCCGAGCATCTCTCCGTCCATCTCCGGCATTTGACAATCGAGGATCGCGATCTGGTACGGGTTGCCGGCGGCACTGGCCTCGTGTAGCGTCCGGAGCGCCTCGATACCCGATACGCAGCTTCCGATGCGCATCTTCCAGACGCGGAGTTGTTCTTGCAATACGAGACGATTGACTGCGTTATCGTCCACAATCAACACGCGAACACCCGCCAGTTCCGTATGCGGCCTCACCTCGGCCGGGTGGTTCCCCTGTAGCGGCAGACGCAAGGTAAACCAGAACGTTGAACCCATGCCAACGCGACTCTTTGCAGCGATGTCGCCGCCCATCAATTTCACCAGTTGCCGGCTGATAGCCAGACCTAGACCTGTGCCTCCATATCGGCGCGTGGTAGAAGTATCTGCCTGCGTGAATTTGTCGAAGAGACTTTCCAATTTGCTTGCCGCGATTCCGAGTCCACTATCCTCGACACTGATGCGCAGCGTAACGCCATCTTCATTAATGGAATCGGTCTCGACATTGATTAGAACGTGCCCCTTCTCCGTGAATTTGATGGCATTGTTGGTCAAGTTCGTCAGTATCTGGCGGATGCGTCCCACGTCACCAAACACATAGCGTGGCACATCCGGGAGATAGCGCACGATCACATTCACGTCTTTCTTTCTGGTGGGCTGCATGGCAATCATGCTCGCCACTTCTTCCACGGCCTGAAGGAGGTCAAAAGGGATCGGCGCGATAATCAGTTTACCAGCCTCGATTTTTGAGAAATCGAGGATATCATTAATAATGGTGAGCAAAGTCTCGCCACTTGCGCGTGCCAGCTTCGCCAACTCGCGCTGCGGCGCGGTTAATGGGGTGTTCAGAAGCAGGCTAACCGTGCCGAGCACGCCATTCATCGGCGTGCGGATTTCGTGGCTCATATTTGCCAGAAACTCACTCTTTGCGCGGTTGGCTGTCTCCGCTCCTTTTTGCGCTTTGTGCAACTCCATCTCGATATTCTTCCTCGGAGTGATGTCCTGACCGGAAAAGTAGAATTCCTGGACCTCTGGTATAGAGGTAATATTCCACGAAATCCAGCGGAAGGAGCCATCCTTGTAGCCCATCTGCCGCTCAAAGGAAATGGGAAAACCCGCCCTGAGCTTTTCTAATTCTGCCACAGTATCCGCGCGGGAACCGCCGGAGATGAAGTCCATGAATGGACGAGACAGCAGCTCTTCCGGCGGAAAGCCAAATATTTTCCCCCAGGCTGGATTCAGACGTTTGAAATAACCGTCAAACCCCGAAATGGCAAGGAAATTCGGAGACTGATTGAAGTAGCGGTCGCGTTCAGCCTGGGCTGCAGTAAAGGCGCGGTAGAGACTACCTATCTCATCACTGGAATCAATCTCGAACTGGGAAACATAGCCCTCATTTCCGATGTTCCTGGTTTCGTCTTCGATCTGCACCAGGTTTTGTACCTTTCGCCACACGATGTGGGCCGAAAGAACGAGCCAGGCCACGAGGAGGGCAAGCAAGGAGAATATCCCGTATATATAGAGGTCCGTGCGATGCTGGGTGGTAGCAATCGCATTGAGTGTGCGCGTGTCGAACAATTCATAGAAGTCGTTCACCGCCAGCATGATGCTGGCCTTTGCAGCGTGATAATTCTTATCGTTCAAGAGACGGCGGGCTAACTCGGGGTCAGGAGCGCCTATTACATCGATCTGACCGGTTGGCCCCTGAAACAGTCCTTTCATCGCGTTGAAGGCCATCTGTTCTGACTGCAGGAGTTCATTGGAATTATTCTCGGCTTCCTTAAGCTTGGAAAATTCTTCCTCGGTGAATCCAAGTCTCTCCATCTGCGCACGTAGAGAAGCCTGTTTGCCGCCCAATCTGGGTTGGAGGTCAGGGTCGCCGATTACGAGATCCCAATAACTGCGCTCATAGTGAAGAGGTTCTTCCATCTCTCCTTTGCGAATCGCGAGTATTTCCCAAAAAAAGCGCTTAAACTTCGGATCGCCGGTGTCGACATAGGTGCGGGCCATGCGGGTCAGATCATCGGATGACTGGCGCAACTTGTCGGCGGCAAGGAACGACGCGTAGCGAACCTCCCAGAAGTGGTCTAATTTCTTCTGCTCGAAAAAGCGGAGTCCAACAAAAAGAGTGAGCAAAGCGATCAGGATCGCTGTCACCAGATAAAAGATATGACTTAATTTCCAGATCGTCATAATCGTTACATCGGTACGTGACACGCTATACCGGGAACTCCGGGGCGAGCCGTAATTTTCCCGTACCGGGTCGAGGTGAGGTTTTTATCAGCGATTCCGGTATCCGGGATTTGACGCAAATCAGGACGACTCATGTGTTGCTGTCCTCGTGTCGTGACTGAGCACTGTTGCTGTCGGTGGCCATATGATGCACTGCGGATGAGTATTTCCATTCAGGTAGATGTCGCGTAGAGGCTGCAATTTACACGCCCCGTTCTGGTTTGGCACGTTTTTCGATCGACAATGTGTTCAGCCCTCAATTTGGTCTTGATAACGCAGACGCATTAGACAATGGAGGGCTATTTGTGAACAGCTGTAACATCTTACAGGTACAGCTCGATATTTGTGGAATCAACCTTGTCGTAATACCCTATGCCCACGGGCTCGTCCAATTGCAGAGCCGCACCATGGGCCACACTTGCTTAGAGCTCAACATAAGTCTAACGACGGTCTACGCCTGCCGGTGATGGGATAGTACCGAAGTCCAGCGGGCTGGCTTTCTGGGTAGTACCTGAGTTCAATAGTCAAGGCTGTCGGAGCCGGTAAGATATAACTACCGTTGGGTTGCCGGTCGCGGCCCGAATCCAAGGACGAATTATGCGTAAATTTATTGTGTGCTCAGATTCACGGGTGTTTTTCTATTTACCTGATTGCATGGGTGTCCTCACCGGATTTATTGGATCCGCACGACTCCGTCCGCTATATTTCAAATTGTCTCGAGCTTTGCGGGAGATGCGGGATTGGATAAGGCACCTTCGAATACCTGGCGCCTCCGTCCAGCATGAAGGTTTAGGTGCGGTTTACGATAAACGCAAGTGGATGGAAAACTATTATAGAAATCCACCAGTGCAGTCATAGGCGCGGTCTGCCACTTCGCGGTGGAAGCGATACTTTATTGGTGATATGTAAGTCAAATGAAAATATGCCTCTAAACCATTTTCAGTTTTATCTGAGTATGCGTCAGGCAAGCGTTGAGGAGGCGTAATGGCAACTCTGCTTCCCATTCCCGCCGGTTGAAGCGGTAACAGAACTCATTGAGATA
>JACCWK010000193.1 GCA_013697655.1 Nitrosospira sp. | reverse complement strand
AGCGGCAGTTCTATGCGCAAAGAAAGGGGAAAATTGACAACCGGCAATCAAACAACTTAACCTGAAAATCTTGCGTCGCTCCGCTCCGACTGACCCGGCCGGATCATCGTGGAGCAGGTGGCCGGATCATGCTGGAATGGGTGGCCGAATGGCGTGGAATAGGCACAGACACCGAAGCCTCGGGGTTAATCTTTACTCCCTACCGCGAGACCGAAACCGTAGTTTCCGCAGATTGTGGGCGGCCCTTTCCGTAGAAAAGGCGGTTAGAGGCATTACAGCGGGTCAAATAGAACATATGTACTTCTACAAATTCAATGAAGGCTCGCTGTCCATTTGAACGTGACGGTGGATCTTGAATCGGGTGTCTCAAGAACACACACTATTTTATCAAGCCGGTTATTGTTTTTTGTATAATTACAATCTTTGAATTGATAAGCTGGCAACGTTTGTATTTTGCCTTGGTAATGCAAGCGGCTAAGGACCCGAAAGTTATCCATTATGAATGGTTGTTGTGACTGCTCGCCGCTTTCGTTTGCCATTAACACTCCATGAAAGACAACGGTTAAAATAGTAGCATCACTGCTACTTCGTTTTATAGAATAGCTGAGGTTAACGTCGTACCGGCTTTGCAGTTTCTTCCATATGATAATTGCTCGGCCTCCGCCGTGTAGTTCGTGAGGTTTCCGCTCGTCGTAATATCTCTGATATTGCGATGAATAATCCCACTCTCCTTCAAACGGTTTCTCGTCAAGTAGGGATTTGATATCGTCGATTTGTTTTGATGTCGCCTCTATCTTAGCTTGGGTCTCGCCTACTTGCTTGAATGTCTTTTTGACCTTTTCATCCGTATCTATTAATTTCCACATATTAAATGTGGTAATAAGAACACCAATAAGGGTCACAACAGCGATTAGTATTTGGAGCTGCTTTATTCGCACCTCTAAATTAAGTATTTCTTTTGAACGGTCTTCGTTAGCCCCTTGCCCCATGATGTCCCCTTTTTGTAGTGGCAATAACAAAAGCCCCAATCTATTGTAATACGAGGAGAATCGCTTGGTTATGGCATTTCCTTGTTAATATATGGCGTAAAGCATCGCGTTATGCTTCCAATTGCTGGAGTGACTATGTCTGATATGCCGGAACTTCAAGCGTATATGGCGCTTGTTGACAAGCTCATCAAAATCGCCGACAAAGAGGATCTCGCGGAATGTGCCCGGCTGCTGGCTGGCGATGAACGTGGCTCACTAAGGGTTTAATAATGTCTTCTATCCATACTCTACAATTCCCTATACATAATAAATTGCTAGTTATTGTGCCAATGTGGACGGTAGTTACAGCGGTCACACTCTTGGCAACTATCCTGATTCCCCCACAAAAAAATTGCCCAGTAGTGGCTATCCCACTCCGGGCAAATAATTACTACAGAATAATGCTTCTTAGGATATTTGCTTTCTACGTCGTGCAACTAAGCTGACCAAACCAAGGCCGGCCAGCAGCATAGCGTAAGTTTCGGGTTCAGGTACCGACGATACAGCCATCGCATAAAATCCAGTCGTATTGCTGGTCAGATATGTGCCGCCATTAAACATACCGAAGGCTACCGCTTGGCTGTTGTTGTTGTGGTCACTGGTCCAGTACCATTGAGATTGAACGTTATCGAACAAATTGTAGTACACATTATGACTAGTCGTGATGTTGCTACCTCCACTCCCCCCCAACTCATGGTAGAACAAATGTTCCATTTCGCTTACACTAGGTAAACGCCAGTCGCCATTATTCGCAAAAGTAAGATTGGAAGCCCATGTATTAGCGGCATCCCAATTCATTGCTCCAGTGGTGTGATAGTCTGAGCTTTTAGAATAATTCGCATCCGAAAGCCACTCGATATTAAGATCAGTATCTTTAATGACTCCATTACCAAGATCCTCTAAAGCAGCTTTAGCAGCAAAGCTGATGCAAAGTAATGCACATAGAGCAGTGTTAATTGCTAGTTTTTTCATTTCGTATTCCTAGGTTAACGAGTTTAAGAAAGCGCCTTTCTATCTAGAATTCAAGCGCATAGTAGAATCACCGTAGCTTCAAAAGGTTGCAGTAAAAAGCAACCTGTATAAGGTTAGATTACTTTTGAGTAAATGCAAGCCGCCACAGCGTAAAAAAACTGTTTTTCGGAACTGGATGTGCGGATAAATGACTACTAGTGTAGTGAGTCATTCTGTTTGGAACTTAAGTGGCGATTGGCTCGAATGACTTTTTGCAGGATGTCATTGGCCTTGGCAGTCCAGACAAAAGGCTTGGGGGATTGGTTATGCATGGCGATGT
>JACCWK010000165.1 GCA_013697655.1 Nitrosospira sp. | reverse complement strand
ATGTGAGCGTGACGAGCCTCAGCCCTAGCTTGACAACCATTTCGTTTCTCCTTTGTTTTCCGTAATTGTTTTTTGCGTTCCGTTCTATCGTCTAATCGCCAGTCTGTTTGTTCTCGAAAAACAGGCTATTCCCGAAGGACTGCTTTGAGAGTCGTTACGCGCGAGTGCAATCTCACGGAATGATTCACGAGACAAAAGCATTCGCCGTTATAAAAGCTTATTGCCTATACTGTATAGCTGGTTTATATAAACGGGTAGCACCAGTATGAGGACTCTTACTGGTACCACTGATATTGCTTCAACTGACCAATAAATCGACCACCCATCAAGCGACTCAAGATTTTAATAAGGATTGCAAATCGAATGGCTCGGATAGGGCACGTGTGGCTGCTTCGGGCTTCTGATGGGTATCATTGATTCCTTCACACCGGGTTGTCGATATCAATAAACTGGTGGGTAATACCGAATTTGTGGGATAGATGTTCGCCCAATGCCTGTATGCCGTAACGCTCGGTGGCGTGATGTCCTGCCGAGATGAATGCTACGCCAGATTCTCGGGCAGCATGTACGTTCTGTTCGGAAATTTCACCTGTGACAAACGCATCCACACCAAGATGGATGGCTTCATCGAAATAACCCTGAGCGCCGCCGGTACACCAAGCTATACGCCGCACCAGTTTAGTATCATCACCTATTACCAGGGGCTTGCGGGACAGAACCTGTTCGATGTTTATTCGTAGGTCCCTCAGGGTCGATACTTGGGAGAATAGAGTACCTTGCATCGCAATATGCTGGTCGCCGAAACGCGCAGTTTCCATGAAGCCCATTCGGCGAGCGAGTTGAGTATTGTTGCCCAAGTCAGCATGCGCATCCAGCGGCAGATGGTAGGCGAGTAGACTGACGTCATGCTCCATCAGCAGACCAATACGGCGCCGCTTCATATTGATCAGACAGGAATCCTCGCCACGCCAGAAATAGCCATGATGTACCAAGACCGCATCTGCACCCAAGTCTACCGCGGCTTCCAGGAGAGCAAACGAAGCTGTTACACCACTGACCAGCTTGCGAATTTCACTTCTGCCTTCCACTTGTAGTCCATTTGGGCAATAATCACGAAAGTGTGCAATGTCCAGCAATTGGTTTACATAGATTTCGAGCTCAGTCAGTCGCATTTGTATCCATCGGTCTTTATCTCAATCATTTTATCTCGAAATCCATAGACCTGAAATGTACAAACTCTGGTTAATTTTCGCACAAGCGGCAACGATAGTCCTTGCAGCATTGTTTGTCATTTCTACCTTGAAGCCCGAACTGTTACCAGGGCATCAGCGTGGCGGCGCCATGGTAACTGTAAAAGAAGCGGCTTCCGATGGGCCTTCCAAAGGAGCATTTAAGCCCGGCAGCTTTAGCGACGCTGCTCAAATAGCCATGCCATCAGTGGTAAACGTTTTTACCAGCAAAGAGATCAAGGCATCCCCTCATGCATTACTCGAAGACCCAAGATTTCGGCGCTTTTTCGGTGATCGCTTCGAGTCGCAAACTCGGCGGGCATCAAGTCTGGGCTCTGGCGTAATTGTCAGTCCGGAAGGTTATATTCTTACTAACCATCATGTGATAGAAGCCGCGGATGAAATCGAGATTGCGCTGGCTGATGGCAGAAAAGCGAAGGCACGTGTCATTGGTTCGGATCCGGAAACCGATCTTGCTGTCATACGAGTGGACATGGAAGCGCTGCCTACAATGACTTTTGGCCGCTCCGATCATGCTAAGGTCGGAGATATTGTGCTTGCCATCGGTAATCCATTCGGGGTAGGACAGACGGTAACCATGGGGATTGTTAGCGCACTGGGGCGGACACATATGGGAATCAACACTTTTGAAAATTTCATTCAGACCGATGCTGCCATCAACCCCGGCAATTCCGGTGGTGCCCTGGTAGACACTTCGGGCAACCTGATCGGGATCAATACAGCGATTGTATCCCGCACTGGCGGATCGCTTGGTATCGGCTTTGCCATTACTGCCGGTGTGGCCAAGCAGATAATGGAGCAGATCATTCAGAGCGGCGGCGTGACTCGCGGCTGGATCGGCGTGGAAGTACAGGATTTGACGCCAGAATTGGCGGAATCGTTCAAGCGCCCCAACACCCATGGGGCGCTGATTGCGGGTGTCCTCAAGAGTGGGCCCGCGGATCAGGCAGGGGTGAAGCCTGGCGATATACTTTTATCGGTAGAAGGCAAACCCATTCTTGACTCTTCCGTGATGCTCGACCTCATTGCAGCATTACCGCCAGGAAAACCTGCAAATATCGTGGTAGTGCGCAATCACGCGGAGAAGCCTGTCACGATCAATGTCGGCAAACGACCCAAGCCAACGCCGCAGGACCAATATCAAGACCCGGATACCATGGACTAAATCGGGAAAATCCGGACCACGGCCGAAATTTTTCGTTTATCGTTGAAGATGAAGATGGTTGAGCGATTACTGGAAAATAAGTCTTGGCCTGATGCAACGGTAGTTAATGAACCAGCCCTCTAGCAGCCTGTCGGACTTAAAGGAAATCGGCTGCAAAAGTGACTGGGCCGGTCCATATTTCGCCGCTTTTTCGGCCAATAGAACAACTATTGGCCTTCAAAATCGTCAAAATCTGTCCCCGCCCAGTCACTTTTTCGCTTCGATTCTTCAAGTCCGACAGGCTG
>JACCWK010000163.1 GCA_013697655.1 Nitrosospira sp. | reverse complement strand
GGTGGGTCAATCTGTTCGGTCACGCCAATCCCCGCATCAATGCCGCCATCCGTGATCAACTCGATAGACTGGAACACGTCATGCTTGCCGGTTTCACGCACGAACCGGTGGTGGAGTTATCGGAGCGCCTGAGCAAACTCGTATCGGGCAAGCTCGGTCACTGCTTCTATAGCAGCGATGGTGCTTCGGCGATCGAAATCGCCCTGAAAATGAGCTATCACTACTGGCGCAATAGTGGTCATCCCGAGAAAAAATGCTTCGTCAGCCTGCAAAACGACTACCACGGCGAAACGCTGGGCGCATTGGCCGTTACCGATGTGGCGCTATTCAAGGATACTTACGCTCCTCTTCTGCGCAACAGCGCGCACGTTCCCACCCCGGACTGGCGTTATGCGTCCGAGGGCGAATCCCCCAGAGATTACGCATTACGTGCCGCCGCTGCGCTGGAAGCGCATCTCGCGGAACACCATACGGAAATTGCAGCATTCATAATAGAGCCGCTCGTGCAGGGCGCGGCCGGCATGGGTATGTATCATTCCGATTATCTCAAACTGGCGAGAAAGATATGTGATGAGTACCAGATACATTTGATTGCCGATGAAATCGCAGTCGGCTTCGGTAGGACGGGAACCATGTTTGCTTGCGAGCAAGCGGATATTACACCGGATTTTTTATGCCTGGCGAAAGGCCTGAGTGGCGGTTACCTGCCGTTATCCGTAACGATGACCACGCATGCGATTTACCAGGCGTTTTACCACGACGAGACCGCTCTGGGCTTCTTACACTCCCATACCCATGCGGGTAACGCGCTCGCATGCCGCGCCGCTTTGGCCACGCTGGATATTTTTGAACAGGATAGAATCATTGAGGCTAATCGCGTCAAGGCAGATTACCTCAACCATGCAGCATGGCCGATCGCATCGCATCCCAAGGTAAAAAATTTCCGTAATTGCGGAATGATTTGGGCATTCGAGGTAGAAACGGAAGACCCTGCTTTTGCCGGAAAATTCTTTCAGGCGGCGCTCAAGCAGGAATTATCCTTGCGCCCGCTGGGAAATACTGTATACTTCATGCCGCCTTACATCATTGACGAGCCACAAATGGATTTGCTGGCAGCAGGAACACTGCGTGCGCTTGACACGCTCTAAGAATGGTTACGTGAATAACTTAATTGGCGCGCTTTGCAACTTGGGTTGCTTAGCCCAGGAAGAGTTGGATACAATCGCCTGGACTTGAATGCCGGGCAGTACAAGTTGAAGGGATTTTGGAATTCGGTAGAGATTTACCCCCCAATGCTTTCCATTCTCAGGCCGCATCATGCTGCGCTTTTCGGAACGAAGTCATTGAAATCGCCTGCCCTTTATTTATTGCTGCTTGAGAAATAATTGAGTATTGATTTTTGTGGATACCTGTGTATAATTTTTATTGGCAAGTCTATTTTGTAGTTGAGAAGCTTGGGCATTACCGTATTTTCTTCAATCAGCTAGCATATATAGATTTACTAACATTTTATATCCATCACTCTAAAATGATGCGCTCAAAGCAGTGAAATAGAGGTAAGGAGAAACTAGGGTTCCGGTTTCCTTAACAGGAAATGTCTGGTCCGAGAGTTTCCGGCTTCGTCATGACGAAGCTCCACGGAGGGATAAAAGCCCGGGAGAATGTATAGGTAAATACATCGCTCTTGGAACTTGGCCCACCGATTAAAGGAGACTTCGTCATGCACTTCCTTTTTAAATTTCCCCTTCTTGTCGCGACCCCTAATAAGCTATGGAGGCTACTTTTAGTCTCTCAGGCAGCTTTTGTCGCTAAAAAAATGGTTGTGTATGGCTGGCAGGCGCGTGTTACGACTTCACTTCGGGAGGAGCGTCATGTCAATAAAACAAGGGAAGAATAGCTTTAGTCCTGATAATTCAATGACAAAGCCTCACGCGCTCAAGCGTACCTTGAGTGTCTGGAATTGCTTTACGCTTGGCTTCTCGGTCGTGTCTCCAGTCGTAGGGCTTTACGCCATTTTTGGCGTTCAAAACCTGGTTACTGGGGGCGGTTGGATTTCTGCCCTGGCCTTGTGTCTGGTAATGCAAATGATGGTGGCGACAGTCTACGCCGAGCTTTCTTCGCAGTTCCCGCTCGCGGGCGGTGCTTACAAGTGGGCACGGCAGCTTATAGGACCGCGAACGGGTCAGTACGCCGGGGTTATTTACGTTAGTTCCACGATCGCTATGCTGACCACAACCGCCTATACCGGCGGCATGTGGCTTTCCGCTGTTTTTGTCGGGGGTAACGCACAGGGTGCGACCGCGGTGATATGGGGCGCCGTGTTCCTGCTGATCTGTACGATGGTCAACCTGGTCGATCAAAGCATTTTCAAGGTGATCAATTTACTAGGCGTCTGCGCGGAGGTGATTGGATCGATATGCGTAGCGTTTGTTTTGTTTTTCTTCTTCCGGATCTATCCAGTCTCCGAATTGTTTCAGCATTTGGGTACAGGGTTGGCCCCTACCGACATTGCCGCTTTTTTGGCTGCTTTAGCCATTGCGGGTTGGGCTTTCATCGGTTTTGACGCCTGCTCCACTATTGCTGAAGAAGCTCATAACCCCGAAAGAATGATCCCGCGTGCGATTTTCCTCTCCTTGTGCGCCGTGGGAAGCGTGGTCCTTTTCAATTCTTCTTCGCTGATGCTTTCCGTCGATCATCACGTCCTGGTGGAAGCCAGCGCTACGTCTGATCCCATCTCGCCCATTATTGCCAGCACCATCGGGGCTTGGGCCGCAAAACCTTTTTTAGCCATTGTGATGACTGCTTTCCTTTCCTGTGGATCGTCAGTGGTTAATTACGTTTCACGCATCGTATTCTCAATGGCGCGTGAGGGGAATATGCCAGCTCAGCTCAGCCATGTGACAAAAAAACATAAAATTCCGCGGAATGCCATTCTTACGACCATATCGCTGTCCGGTCTCGGATTACTTTTCGGGTTAAATGATGGAGCGGTTGCCACCATAATCGCTTTCGGTACGGGAGGGCTATACGCGATGTTTTCCATGACAACTGGCGTCGGGTTATATGCTCGTCTTACAGGTCGGTGGAATCCTGCATGGGGTGCACTGAAGCTGGGTGGGTGGGGACTGGCCATAAATACAGTAGCCTTCTTTTGGGCCGTATTTGAACTTGTCAACATCGGATGGCCTCGTGAATATGTGGTAGCAGCCGGGGCGCCCTGGTGGCAACTCTGGGCGGTTCCCCTGGTACTGGGAAGCATCCTGAGTGTAACCACATTGCATATACTGATAAATAAGCACCGGAGCACAAAAAATGAAACCCAAAAAGCGTCGCAGCAGGTGTAAAGCAAAAGGATAGTTTGTTATGCATCAGATGCCGGATGATTAATGAATAATTTATTATGACAAGGAGATGAATATGAACCAACCCAACGCATGTTTATGGGAAGAGCGCATCCCTGGTGGTTGTCACTGGTCGGGCATCGTGCGCCGGGGCACGACACTACGTCTGGTGGATGTGGCAGGCGGGGCTAATGCTTCAGTGCTCTTTTACAATATTGAAGAAAAATTGGAGCGCTACAACATGGCAGATACGCTCAAGACGCAGCATACATTCCGCTTGACTAAAGGCCATGCCTGCCACTCCGATATGGGACACATTTTCTGCTGTATTAGCGAAGATACCGCAGGCTGGCATGACACTGTATGCGGCATGAGCGATGCCGACTTGATACGCCAGAAATATGGTACAGGGCGGTACCAGGAGCTTCGTAATGACATGTTCCGTAGTGGACTCGATGGCATGCTGATCGAATTGGGAAAGTGGGGGCTGGGCATGCGCGACGTGGTATCCAATATTAATTTTTTCAGCAAGGTAACTGCTAATTCATCCGGGGAACTGGAATTTCATGCCGGTAGCAGCAAGGCCGGCAATTATGTGGATTTGAGTTTCGAGATGGATTCATTAGTAGTGCTGTCCGCAGCGCCTCATCCTCTCGATCCAGCGGAAACCTACCATCCCGGGGCAATTAATTTGACCGCGTTTGCGACGCCATCCGCGGCTTCCGGCGATTTTCGCGGGGGAGCGACGGAATGTACGCATATCGCCGAGAACGCGCGCGCTTTACAGAATACCCAACGTTTGTATTCTTGTGGAGGTGCAGCATGAGCGCGCAAAATCTTGTTGAAAGCAAATTAAATCCCAATCTGGCCGTGGTGGATGAAATATGCGCGGCGGGCGATCCATGGGTTAAATTGGTCAAGAAAGACCAGGTATTCCGTATTGTCGATCTGGAGGGTAATCAGGCTGTGGACACCCTCTTCTATAATGCCAGCGATGCAATGGAGCGCTACAGCGCAACCGATACAATTCGCCGCCAGAATAAGTTATACCTGACCGCAGGCAGTAAATTATATTCCAATTTCGGCAATACCATGCTCACTATAATTGCCGATACATGCGGGCGGCATGACACCGTAGGAGGGGCGTGCGCAGCGGAAAGCAATACCGTGCGCTACGCGCTCGAAAAATATCCAATGCACAGTTGCCGCGACAGTTTCCTTCATGCGCTGGCGCACGATCCTGTTTGCGAGAGTCTCGGCATGAGTAAGCGTGATATTCCCAGCAATATCAATTTCTTTATGAATGTCCCTGTATCGGAAGACGGTGGACTGGATTTTGCGGACGGTGTTTCCGCGCCTGGCAAGTATGTTGAGATGAAAGCCGAGATGGACGTTGTGGTGCTTATTTCCAACTGTCCGCAACTGAACAATCCATGCAATGCCTACAATCCTACCCCGATCCAACTATTGGTTTGGAATTAATCTGGATGACATGCGAAATAGTGCGACTAGAGATGACATTAAATAGTTTGGCAGCATAACTGCCTTAGCCTGGCAGGAGACTCTGCCAAAAAAAGGGAAAAAACATGTTTGAAAAAGTGCCGGATACGGACATAAATGTTGCACATACTATCGATGTGCTCGATCCTCCTAGTGTAGTACGCCGTAATTAACAGAACTAATAATCACCCCTGCTGTCCAGGTATTAGAACGTATGACAGGAGGACACCGATGCGAACTGCCCCGGAGATTGTACTGACAGCAGGAGAAGAAAAAGC
>JACCWK010000167.1 GCA_013697655.1 Nitrosospira sp. | reverse complement strand
AGTTGGGATGGGGTAGAATTCGACATGGGTAGATTCCGTTTGTGTTTTACAAGTTACCGTCTCGACAACTGCAATTATATCAAACACTTACGATATAATCTACCCTTTTTATGCAAAATTCAGGCTAGTAACATCTCTCAAGTAGAGGTTGTACTCTGACAGGAGAGATTCATGAAAACCTCTTGCAAGGGGCTTGTGCATGTTGTTACCATATGAATCCGTTCAGCTATTTGATCCGGCCCCGACCCAGATAGAATTGGTGTTGCCATCTTGTCTTGATAGCTGAATAAAACTCCATTGAGGCTCAGTATCGATGGATATAAATTTTTGCGTATGCGCGCGAAAGTGACCCTCTTATTTGAAGAGATAAAGCATGCAAAAAATGTACCTGGTAGCCGGAGCTCGCCCCAATTTCATGAAAATTGCGCCGATCGTGCGCGCTTTGCAAGCCCATGGGGGTTTCGCGTTTAAAATTATCCATACCGGTCAGCATTATGACCGGGAGATGAACGATGTTTTTTTTGAGGAGTTGGGCATTCCCGAACCAGATGTCTTTATGGCGGCTGGGGGGGGCAGTCATTCGCAGCAGACGGCCAAGATCATGGTGGCTTTTGAGGAGTTGTGCCAGAGTGATCCGCCCGATGCCGTGCTGGTGGTGGGTGATGTGAATTCGACACTGGCTTGCTCAATCGTCGCCAAAAAATTAAATATCCCGGTGGCCCACGTAGAGGCGGGTTTACGTAGCGGTGACATGACCATGCCGGAAGAGATCAACCGTTTGGTTACCGATAGTATTTCGGATTTTTTTTTGTTACAGAACCGAGCGGAGTCGCGCACCTTAAGCGTGAGGGCAAGGAAGATTCCGCCATACATTACGTTGGGCATGTGATGGTGGATAATTTGCTATACCAGGTAGAAAAACTGGCTAAGGTTGAGACGTCGGGGTTTGAAACTAGCAGGTTCAAAACAGAGAATACAGATGGTCGTAGGCGTTATGGGGTAGTCACCCTACATCGACCAAGCAATGTGGACATTGCCGAAATAATGGCGAAGATCTGCGGAGCGTTGAAAGAAATTTCGACTGAGTTACCCTTAATTTTTCCGGTACATCCACGTACGCGAGGAAATCTTGAGAAATTTGGTATCAATCTCGGGCCAAACATTACCTTGGTGGGACCGCAAGCTTACATGGCTTTTCTCCATCTATGGAAAGACGCCGCCGTGGTGTTGACGGACAGTGGCGGCCTGCAGGAGGAAACTACTGCGCTTGGTGTGCCATGCATTACCATTCGCGAGAACACCGAGCGCCCGGTGACGGTAGACGAAGGTTCCAACGTCCTCGCTGGGACAGATCCATCACGCATTATCGCCGAGGTGCGCAAGGTACTGCGGGGCGGCGGTAAGCAGGGCCACCGGCCGCATTTATGGGACGGTAAAGCAGCCGAGCGAATTGTTGAGATACTTGCCATGGAGCTTGCCCGCTAAAACTACAGGGCTGAAATGCCCATATCGTTTTTATTTCATCGGATGAGGCAATTCGATGCGACCTATGAGTATGCTTTGGGATGCAACGATACAAGGGCAAGCAATATGATCGCAGCCCATTTATTTTTTGTAATCATTCATTAAAGATATCCCATGATTCTAGTCACCGGCGGAGCCGGGTATATCGGTTCTCATACCTGTGTGGAATTACTAAACGCTGGCTTCGAGGTCACGGTATTTGACAATTTTTGCAATAGTCATCCCGAGGCGTTGGCACGGGTGGAACGTATCACCGGCAAGAAACTGAATCTGGTACAAGGCGACAGCCGGGATCGTGCTGCTCTGGTAACAACCTTGCGCGATAGCGGAGCGAGTGCGGTAATTCACTTCGCTGGACTCAAGGCGGTGGGCGCATCGGTTAAACAACCTCTGGCATACTACGACAACAATGTCGTCGGCACGCTTCGCCTACTGGATGCGATGGATGAGTGCGGAGTGCGAACTTTGGTGTTTAGTTCCTCTGCCACGGTTTATGGTGATCCGCAGCGACTTCCGCTGACTGAAGATCACCCCCTTTCCGCTACTAATCCCTATGGACGCACCAAGTTAATTGTTGAGGAAATTTTGCGCGACCTGCACCGCAGTGATTCGTCGTGGCATTGCGGTATCCTGCGTTATTTCAATCCGGTGGGTGCCCATGCGAGTGGCTTGATCGGGGAAGATCCGCAGGGTATTCCCGATAACCTGATGCCTTTCGTGGCCCAGGTTGCGGTAGGACGAAGAGAGTTTCTCAACGTATGGGGCAATGATTACCCGACGCCGGATGGCACTGGCGTGCGGGATTACATCCATGTAGTGGATCTGGCATTGGGTCATCTTAAAATATTGGAAGTGCTGAACGCCCCGGAGCAGGGTCAGGCTGGATGCCTGACAGTGAACCTGGGAACAGGTACGGGCTATAGCGTGATTGAGATGGTGCGGGCATTTGAGCAAGCGAGTGGCCGGTCGGTACCTTACAGGATTTCTCCTCGGCGTCCCGGCGACATTGCCTCCTGTTACGCCGATTCGAAACTGGCATGGGATCTGCTGGGTTGGCGCGCAACGCGCGGGCTGGAGGCAATGTGCGCGGATGCGTGGCGCTGGCAGAGTGCCAATCCTGAAGGTTACGGGAGCCAAAAGTAGCGAAATATCAGGAAGGATCGGCATTCTCAACGCTCGGAAGAATCACGCCGTGGATACCGGCAATTGAAAGTATTTCTGATAGGCAAACATAAATTTAATAGATAAGATTTCATTATTCTAGTAGGGAATATCCATGCAATTATTGATTCCTGTCGTGCTCTCTGGGGGTTCTGGCACACGCCTATGGCCTCTCTCCCGCGAAAAATACCCCAAACAGCTATTACCGCTCATCGGAGAAGACTCCTTATTGCAGGCTACTGTACGTCGCATGGAAGGACTGGGGGGCGTACAGCTTGGAGAACCGTTAATCGTTTGCAACGAAGAATATCGATTTGTAATAGCCGAGCAACTGAGGTTAATGGGCAAGAAAGGCTCGATCCTGCTTGAGCCCATCGGACGTAACACGGCGCCCGCGCTCACTTTGGCCGCCTTGGCCGCGATGCGTGAAGGGGGTGATCCAATTCTGCTGGTAATGCCGGCGGACCACGTAATTTTAGATACCATAAGTTTTCAGGAGGTAGTGCGCAAAGGTATGACGCTTGCGTCTGAAGGTGCGATGGTTACCTTTGGCATCAAGCCGGATTCGCCCGAAACGGGTTACGGCTATATTCAGTCCGGGGAGCCGTTTGGCAACGACGGCACTTGCCGCATAACACGCTTTGTTGAAAAGCCTGACGCTGCCACGGCGCAAGCTTATCTTGATTCCGGTTCCTACTTTTGGAATAGCGGCTTGTTTATGCTGCGGGCCTCAGTATGGCTCTCGGCCATCGATTTCTGTCGAGCGGATATACTGGCAGCGTGCCGTGAGGCTTGGGACCAGGGTTCGGTCGACGGTGATTTTTTACGTGTGAGTAAAGAAGCGTTTGTGCAGTGCCCGAGCGATTCGATCGACTATGCCGTGATGGAGCGTCTAGCCGCCAGCGGGGCCTCACTACCGGTTGGTGCAGTCATTCCACTCTCGGCCGGCTGGTCTGACGTTGGCGCCTGGGATTCCTTATGGAAGGTATTGCCCAAGGACCATGAGGGCAATGTATCGCAGGGAGACGTCATGCTGCACGACTCCCATAACATGCTGGTAATGGGGGGAAGCCGCCTGGTTGCATGCGTGGGGGTGGAGAATATGGTAGTAATTGAAACGCCGGACGCTATCCTGGTCGCGCATATGACTCGGACGCAGGACGTAAAGAAAATTGTCGATAGTCTCAAGCAAGACGGAAGATCTGAGGGACAGCTGCATCGCAAGGTTTTTCGCCCTTGGGGTTGGTACAATGGAGTGGATGCCGGTGAACGTTTCCAGGTGAAACGCATTGTTGTCAATCCAGGCGCGGCGCTGTCGCTACAAATGCATCATCACCGTGCGGAACATTGGATCGTAGTACGCGGTACGGCACAGGTGACTCGTGGTGACACAAGCTATCTGGTTTCTGAAAATGAATCCACTTTCATCCCGCTAGGCACGCGCCACCGGTTGGAGAACCCTGGCTGTGTGCCGCTCGAAATGATCGAGGTACAATCGGGATCGTATTTGGGCGAAGATGATATTGTACGTTTTGAGGACGTTTACGGGCGGTAGGACAGGTAATTGCTAGCTCAGCTAGTCCGAATGGTCTATTGACCCCTATGCTAGTCAGCGTAACCTGAGAAGTGTCGGGTTTTGTGAATACGTTTTCAAAACTCGGTGCTGATCAGTACCTGAGAATAACCATCGTAGTTGCTATATCGTCAAGTAATGACATAAAGATGGTTTTGATGTTCAAGTGTTCAATATATACTAATAGGAGGTCAGAATTATGATTAATTTTTCTTTGAAGCGAGCCGTCGCTGTGGCAATCCTCGCGGGTGCAAGTGTCGGAGCCCACGCCACGACAACGAATCTAGGTACGATATCTTCCAGCGTACTAACAGCAACAGGAATTGCCGGTACCGCATTGGGAGCCGGACAAAGCTTTAGCGATATCTTCTCCTTTAACTTTTCGGGGTCGAATTTTGGCACACATTTCCTGGTCAATGATGTTCCGACCATTGTCTCCCCGCAGGTAAACTTCGACGGCATACTCAGCGCAATTTCTCTTTTCTCCGCCGGGGCTAACGGAGTCGTTGGAGGAGGTGACGATTCGCTCTTGGCATCGAGCACCGCTCCAGGTGGCAACTCCCTGACCTTGGATTATAATCAATCGCTGTCCGGCACCTCGTATATTACGGTAACTGGGATAACGAATGGCTCTGGGGGCGCTATCTATGCCGGTCAAATCGCCCCAATTCCCGAACCAGAAACCTATGCCATGCTTTTGGCCGGCCTGGGGTTGATGGGTGCTGTTGTACGGCGGAGGAGCATGCGCAAGTAAACCAGGCTTTTTGTTCCGCAAAAATCACGGCCTCCTCTGGAGGCCGTTTTTTATTAATATATCCTTTCTTGTCCGCGATCTGATAGTGGTCATTTGCATTGCCGGACACTCGATGATTAGGATACCTGATCTTTCGTAAGTTTGACGTAATCAGTTGCTTGAACTGGACACGGTTCTCCAGACATTGACCCTTGAACCCCAAGCTCGCGGACATTCTGTTGCCCGATTTCATTTAATGAATCAACGCGAGTGGTGTCTCGTTTGCGAACGCTGATGCAGTTTTACTTTGCAGCAATCGGGGTTGATAGATAGTAACAACGATCATTTCCCATAATTGGTCTGATCGTCATCATGGGCCAAAATATTTATTTTACTCAGGAACGGCCGATAGGGTGTGTAAAAAAAACGCCAAGAAACAGGCGGTTTTGATAATTTACCAGAAAAATTAATTGCTGGAACTCTTGGTAGGCGCGATTGGACTCGAACCAACGACCCCCACCATGTCAAGGTGGTGCTCTAACCAGCTGAGCTACGCGCCTAATAAGGTCAGATTTTATCTGAAAATAGATGACGCTACAAATTATAATGCCCGGTTCTGGCACTAGACGAACTAAACTTCCATATGCGGTCATAACACGCTACACAAATTCGTGGAAAAAATTCGACTATCCAAACTCATGTCTCAACAAGGATTATGTTCCCGTCGAGAGGCGGACAGCTATATCGAACGCGGGTGGGTGTTTGTGGACGGCAATCGCATCACTGAGTTGGGTACAAAGATTTATCCCACGCAGGAAATAAAGCTTGGCAAACCCGCGCAAGCGCAGCAGCTAGGCCGCGTTACGATACTGCTGAACAAGCCTATCGGCTACGTGTCGGGCCAACCGGAACCGGGTTATCAGCCTGCAGTCGTTCTGATAAAACCGGAGTCCCACTTTCGTCTGGATGTGCCACAACACTTCAGCCCCATGCATTTAAGAGGCTTGGCCCCGGCGGGCCGCCTGGATATCGATTCGTCGGGATTGCTGGTGCTCACGCAGGATGGCATCATTGCGAAGCAACTGATCGGCGCAGAATCCGGGATTGAAAAAGAATACCTCGTGCGTGTGCAGGGAACACTATCGAAGCAGGCATTAAGTGTGCTAAACCATGGTCTGAGCCTGGATGGGCAAGTACTAAAACGTGCTGAAGTAGTCTGGCAGAATCAGGATCAGTTACGCTTCATATTGCGCGAAGGCAGGAAACGTCAGATCCGTCGAATGTGCGAGCTGGTGGGACTGAAAGTCACCGGATTAAAGCGCGTTCGCATCGGTAAAATAAAACTGGGTGATTTGCCTGTAGGAAGCTGGCGTTATTTGAGGCCCGGCGAGGAATTTTAACCCGAAACCTGCTCTTACTTTGATCAGCGAAAGTGAATTACCGCATCTCTTTATTTTATTTACTGAAGTTAAAGATCATTTCATATTGTTAGACGCTGGATGTCCCACTGTGCGGTAGAATTATAACTATTCATTTTTACCGTGAGTGCTACTTTCGATGGTGCCGCCTGAATATAGCGATAGCAGCTGTGGCACGTCTGGTATAGGCATGACTGGCATCTCTTATATTTTAAAAATAACAATCAGCCCTCTGCAATAACAGCCGGAGAAATAATCTTAGGAATAACAGAATGATTTTAGTTACAGGCGGTGCAGGATTTATTGGCGCAAACTTTGTGCTGGATTGGCTGAGGCAATCTGATGAAGCGATAATCAACCTCGATATACTGACCTATGCGGGCAATCTGGAGAATCTTGCCGCGCTTGCGGCAGATGAACGGCATACCTTCGTTCATGGCAACATCGGTGATTCAGCTCTCGTTTCCAGTTTGCTCGCGCGCTACCAACCCCGTGCCATTATCAATTTTGCTGCGGAAAGCCACGTAGACCGCTCCATTCTCGGTCCGGAAGAGTTTATCCAGACTAATATCGTCAGCACCTTCCGGCTGCTGGAAGCTGGGCGAGCTTACTGGCGTGAATTAAATGCAAAAGCAAAGCAGGATTTTCGTTTCCTTCACGTTTCGACGGACGAGGTATATGGCTCCCTCGCCAAGGATGAGCCTGCCTTCAAGGAAACCCATCGTTACGAACCAAACAGCCCTTACTCTGCAAGCAAAGCCGCCAGCGACCATCTGGTGCGTGCCTACCATCATACCTATGGCTTACCGGTGCTTACCACCAACTGTTCCAACAATTATGGGCCTTACCAATTTCCAGAGAAACTTGTCGCGCTGATGATCGTCAACGCTCTGGCGGGCAAGCCATTGCCAGTCTATGGCGACGGCCAGCAGATCCGGGATTGGCTTTATGTAAGAGACCATTGCAGTGCCGTGCGTCGTGTCCTGGAAGCGGGCATTCCCGGAGAAACCTATAATATAGGTGGCTGGAGCGAAAAACCCAACATCGACATTGTGAATACCATTTGCACACTTCTGGATGCGCTACGGCCTCAAATTATTGGTTCCTATCGGAGTCTCATTACCTACGTTACCGATCGTCCCGGCCATGATCGCCGTTATGCAATTGATGCCACCAAGATTGAACGTGAACTCGGCTGGAAACCTGCTGAAACTTTTGATACCGGTTTCCGTAAAACCGTGCAGTGGTATCTGGGCAACCCGGTCTGGGTTGGTAATGTACAATCCGGCGCCTACCGGACCTGGCTAGAGAAGAATTATCAAGGACGCGGTTGATGAAAATTCTGTTATTCGGGAAAAATGGTCAGGTAGGTTGGGAGTTGCAGCGCAGTCTGGCACCTTTGGGCGAGCTAGTAGCACTAGATTTCGACAGCCAAGAGCTTTGCGGTGATTTTATGTGTCTTGATGGAATCGCCGACACCATTAGGGCAATCGCTCCGGATGTGATCGTGAATGCCGCTGCCCATACTGCGGTAGACAAGGCTGAAAGCGAGTCGGACCGAGTCCGCACCATCAATGCCCTCGCCCCCGCTACCCTTGCCCGGGAAGCCCGCAAACTCGGCGCTTGGCTGATTCATTACTCTACCGACTACGTCTTTGACGGCAGTGGAAGCAAGCCCTGGGTAGAAACCGATACCGCTGCTCCGCTTAGCGTATACGGTTCCACCAAGCTGGAGGGGGAGGAAGCTATTCTTGCCTCCGGCTGCGATCATCTGATTTTTCGCACCAGTTGGGTTTTTGCTGCGCGTGGCGGCAATTTCGCAAAAACCATGTTGCGTCTGGCCCAGGAACGCGATCGCCTTACAGTCATTGATGACCAAGTGGGCGCCCCGACCGGCGCGGACTTGCTGGCAGATATCACGGCGCATGCTATTCGGACCGCCTTGCAGCGACAAGGCATGTCTGGTCTTTATCATCTGGTTGCATCCGGCGAGACCTCGTGGCACGGTTATGCGCGCTTTGTATTGAATTTAGCGCGTCAAGCTGGAGTCAATCTCAAGGTTACGCCTGAAAGCATTTTACCCGTATCGACCAGCGCATTTCCATTACCTGCCCAAAGGCCCAAAAATTCACGCTTAGACACTCGCAAACTGCGAGCTACCTTCGATTTGTGTTTGCCTTCATGGCAGACTGGTGTCGAACGCATGATTACCGAAACTCTTGAGAAATCAACATGACTCAACGCAAAGGCATCATTCTCGCCGGCGGTTCCGGTACGCGGCTCTACCCCGTGACGAAGGCAGTTTCCAAGCAGTTGCTGCCGATTTACGACAAACCTATGATCTATTACCCCCTCAGCACGCTCATGCTGGCAGGCATTCGCGATATTCTTATTATTTCTACTCCACAGGACACGCCGCGTTTTGAGCAACTCCTGAGTGATGGAAGCGATTGGGGGCTAAACTTGCAATATGCTGTGCAACCCAGTCCTGATGGATTGGCCCATGCCTTCACCATCGGTAAAAGTTTTATCGGACATGATCCCAGCGCACTGGTTCTGGGCGATAATATTTTTTATGGTCACGATCTGCATATGCAACTGGGGCGCGCTATGGCAAGGGAGGAAGGTGCAACCATATTAGCCTATCATGTACAAGATCCCGAGCGTTATGGCGTGGTGGCCTTTGATGCCCATAATCAAGTTAGCTCACTGGAAGAAAAACCCTCCCAGCCCAAGAGCAACTACGCCGTCACCGGTCTGTATTTCTACGATAACCAAGTCATCGATATTGTCGGCAACCTGAAGCCTTCCAGCCGCGGCGAGTTGGAAATCACCGATGTTAACCGTATTTACCTGGAACGCGACCAGCTTAGCGTTGAAATCATGGGTCGTGGTTTTGCTTGGTTGGATACGGGTACTCACGAAAGTCTGATAGAGGCTAGCAATTTCATTGAAACCATTGAACACCGGCAAGGTCTCAAGATAGCCTGCCCGGAAGAGATCGCCTTTCGCCAAGGGTTCATTAGCGCCGAACAGCTTGAGAAACTGGCTCAGCCGCTTGCGAAAAATGGTTACGGCCAATACTTGTTGCGCTTATTAAAGGAGCGAATGGTTTTATGAGGGCAATCTCCACATCCATCCCTGACGTCCTGATTATAGAACCCAAGGTCTTTGGTGACAGCCGGGGATTCTTCTTTGAAAGCTTCAATCAGAAAAACTTCAATCAGGCAACCGGGATTGACGTAAACTTTGTGCAAGACAATCACAGCCGTTCTGTCAAAGGTGTGTTGCGCGGCCTGCACTATCAGATTCGCCAACCTCAAGGAAAGTTGGTGCGCGTAGTGCGCGGTGCGGTATTCGATGTCGCGGTAGATATTCGAAAATCGTCTCCAACTTTTGGCCAATGGGTCGGGGCGGAGCTAACTGAATATAATTATCATCAGATGTGGGTGCCCGCGGGATTTGCTCACGGTTTTTATGTGTTGACCGATAGTGCCGACTTTTTGTACAAAACTACGGATTATTATAATCCTGATCTGGAACGCAGCCTTGCATGGGACGACCCTCAGGTCGCTATTTCCTGGCCTATCGAGAACGGGACACAGCCCATCGTTTCGGCCAAAGACACTAAGGCAACTAAGCTTGCAGATGCCGAAATATTTGCATGATCCCACAACTTCGCCAATCCTCCGCCAAGACGCTGCCGGGGCGACTGTAAGCATGCTTCATTCAACCAAAAACGAACGATCCGATGAGGATCCGCAAATGATAGAAACTACGGCTGGGCAGGAATTTCCATTGCGTGAGGCACACAACCTCGTCCGGGATCTGATGACGCCCAATCCTTGGATTTACTGGATTGACTTTCTCTTTCATAACGCACTGGGCTGGGCCGCTTTTGTGACTGTCTTGTCCACGCCTCTATTTTCCGTCTGGCAGATGGCAGCGGCTATCGTTGCCATACTTGCTTTCTATCGCGCGGCGATTTTCATTCATGAACTGGCGCACCTGAAAAAAGGTACGTTCAGGCTGTTTCGTCTAATATGGAACGTCAGCTGCGGGATCCCGTTACTTGTCCCCTCTTTTACCTATGACGGCGTACATAATGACCATCACAAGCGAGATGTCTATGGTACCAGCAAGGACGGTGAATACATTCCCTTCGCAACCTTGAAGCCGAGGGCGATGATTGGTTATGTGTTGTTGTCGTTCCTTCTGCCGTTTTTCTTTATTGTTCGTTTTCTCTTGCTCACGCCCTTATCGTATGTGATTCCGCCATTGCGTAAACTTGTTTGGGAGCGTGCTTCCTCACTTACCATCGATATGAGTTATCAGCGTGCAGAGAATGCTATTCGCAATGATAAGCACTGGCGGCTGCAAGAGTTTGCTACCTTTGTATTTGTGACAACCGCCATAACTTGCATTGCGTTGGGTATTCTGACCTATAAGGCACTTATTCTCTGGTATGCAATTGCAATGTTTATTTTTTTTATAAACTCATTACGTACTCTTAGCGCACATGCCTACCGTAATCCCGGTGATCACGAAATGGAGTTCGCCGAGCAATATCTCGACTCCATCAATGTTCCGGGTAACCTGTTTATCACGGGCTTATGGGCCCCCGTTGGTTTGCGTTATCATGCTACACATCATCTTTTCATGAGCTTGCCTTATCATAACCTTGGTAAGGCTCAACGTCGTTTGGTGGCCGGTTTGAGTGATAACACTCTTTATCTCAAGACCGTGCGTACCAGCATGTGGGATGCACTGCGCCGTATATGGGAAGAAGCCTCCGCGTCAACCGTGAGCCGCGATGTGCCCGCCGCTACATTGGATGCAGTTGCCAGGCAAAGAAACGCATAATAAAACTGGCACCAAGATCTCGTATCGGCCACAGAAATACTTCATCGGTGTCTCGTATATTGTCTGACTCCATTCGGTCATGAGCTTCCTCCTCCCGAGGACTTTCCATACACTCGCTACTTCACAATCTCTCCCGGCATCTGTTTGCTTACTACGATTAATATATCCGTCCCCGGTGAATAGGATTTCCGCCAACTCTTGTTGGGATTAGCGCATCGCTCTGCAATGGCGTCAAGATGATGGTGGTGTTTGGGTTGATGGGGTCAGAATACTCTGAAATTGCCAGGCGAAATGGACAATAATAAAGACGATGAGGTAAATATATACAAAGATCAGCCACCGGTTTCGGTCGTGATCGTAAATTACAATGCCGGGCAATTCCTGACAGAGTGCGTTCATTCAGCGTTACCGCAGGCGTGCGAAGTGCTGGTGGTGGACAATTCATCCACAGATGGTAGCCTTGATCTTTGCGTTCAGCGTTTTCCCGAGGGACACAGGCTCAAGTTTATTCGTAACTCAGTTAATCTCGGTTTTGCCGCAGGCTGCAACCTTGGCATCGCGCAGGCTATAGGAGCTTATGTGCTATTCCTTAACCCCGATTGCGTTTTGGGCGCAGGTTCCTTACAGAGCATGATTCAAGCGCTGCAGGCCAATCCTGACGTGGGCATCGTGGGTGGACTATTGATCAACCAGGATGGAACAGAACAGCCAGGAGGGCGCCGCGCCGTACCTACCCCATGGCGTTCTTTTGTTCGGGCTTTTGGGTTATACCGTTTCTCATGCTATTGGCCCCGTTTGTTTTTTGATTTTCATCTTCACAAGCAAGCGTTGCCGGATCATCCGATTGAGGTGGAAGCTATTTCGGGTGCTCTCATGCTGGTACGACGGAAAGCATTCGAAGAAGTTGGCTTATGGGATGAAGGCTATTTTCTTCACTGTGAGGATTTTGATTGGTGTATGCGGTTCTCGCAAAGAGGATGGAAGATTCTTTTCGTGCCCAATGCGCCGGTTGCGCACCATAAAGGAATATGCAGCCGATCTCGTCCAATCTTTGTAGAGTGGCACAAGCACAAGGGAATGATGCGGTTCTACCGTAAATTTTTCCGGCATCAATATCCCGGTGCCTTGATGTGGCTGGTGGCGCTGGGTATATGGTTGCGTTTCGGGGCCGTGGCGATATATCACACTACTCGCCACGCTGGACGGTTAGTGACGGCTAGGAGAGAATAAAATACCAGTTTGTCGGGCAGATACGCGAATTGCTTTCTTACTCAAACTCAGGGGTCTATGAGTCGTGTCTAATCCTGCTTTACCCCCGAAAATATTGGTTACGGGCGCGACCAGTATGTTGGGCCGGTTCTTGCTACCGCGCCTTTTGGATGCTGGTTACGAAGTGCACGCGATTAGCCGCGCTCCCAGTGAAAATCCAAACATGACACATATAAATACGACTGATAAAAAGATGGTTTGGCATCAGGCGGACATCAGTCATCCGGAGCAATTACCGCCCATCAACGCGCAGGCGTTGATTCATCTCGCCCCCCTTTGGCTATTGCCTCCAGTATTGCCCGTTGTGAACGCACTGAAGATTAAGCGGGTTATTGGCTTTGGTTCAACCAGCCTGTTTAGCAAGGCTAACTCTCCCGATGCCGGTGAGCGACGTTTGGCAGCGCGCTTTGCTGCGGTGGAAGAAGCTATTAGCCGTTTTTGCGGACCGCTGAAAATAAAATGGACAGTATTTCGGCCAACGTTAGTCTATGACTGTGTGCGGGATAAAAATATTACGCTGATTGCACGTTTTATTCAGCGCTTTGGTTTTTTTCCATTAGTGGGAGAAGCGGCAGGTTTACGCCAGCCGGTTTATGCTGATGATCTCGCGATGGCATGCTTAATGGCGCTAAACAAGGGGGCCACCTTCTATAAAGCATATAACATGAGTGGTGGGGAGACACTGAGTTACCGTAAAATGGTGGAGCGAATTTTTGGCTCGCTCGACAAGCGTGTGCGTTTTCTGACCATACCGGGATGGCTGTTTCGTTGGGCGATACGCATCATAATGTTGCTTCCCGGTAAGCGTCACATGAATCCGGAGATGGCAATACGGATGAATATCGATCTGTGTTTCGATCATGCTGATGCCATGCGAGATTTTGGATTTTCGCCAAGGCTGTTTTTTCCCAGTTGGCGGAGGGCGCAAAAATAACGTTGCGCATACGTCCGATAGATCGCAATGCAATGATAGAGGCGAAGCTGAACAGGAATTGCGGTTTAAACCCGTCTAAGATCGTTGCCTACTTACAGAATCGTGAAAGAATACCCCGGCGCGGTCTTGCTGCCAGACTGGAGGACTCTCAAGGTATTTCAGGAATAACAGTGGATAGCTCCAACAAAATAATTGTTTCCGAGAAGGAGATCGAGATAAGCGCGATTCGGTCGCAAGGAGCTGGCGGGCAAAATGTAAATAAGGTATCGAGCGCAATTCATTTGCGCTTCGACATTGGTGCCTCATCGATACCAGATATTTATAAAACACGGTTGCTAAAACTGAGTGATCAGCGCATTACCAAAGACGGTGTATTGGTTATCAAAGCGCAGAGGCATCGCAGTCAGGAGAAAAACCGAGAGGAAGCCTTAAGACGACTATATAATCTTATCGAGAAGGTAACGAGGTTATCCCCCATACGTAGACCGACCAAACCGACCCGCAACTCACAAATTAAGCGACTCGACAGCAAAGTCCAGCGGGGCCTGCTTAAGAGCTTGAGAAAAAAAACGTTGACCGAACCTGTACCGTAAATTAGCCAGTCAGTTGCTGCGGGATAAAGACTCGTAAGTAATTTATCTTGAAGCCAACAGCCTCGGTGTGGCTTCAGTGACCAGACATAGATTCTCTAGTGGACAGCAGCCGACAGTTAAATTGCGGCGCCACTTTTTTCTGAAGCAAATGAGCTTTTTGCTCCCTGAAATATGACGGAAAAAATTGTTCCCACGTTTTGTTCGCTTAAAACCTTGATGTGGAGCTTGTTATTTTCCGCAACCGTTTTCACTATTGATAACCCTATTCCACTCGATGTCCTATTGTGAAGCGCTGCTCTGGGAGTATAGAAATATTCATCAAATATATGCGGCAAATCTTTATCTCCGATCCCAATCCCATGATCGATTATCGTTACGGTTGCCGAGAAATCCTGTTTATCAATGGCCGATGCAATTTCCACCGACCTGCCATCATATGAATAGTTGATTGCATTTGCAATTATATTCTCGAAGAGTATTTCGAGTTGATTGGGAATCCCCTCTACGACAAAATTCTCAATAAATGCCTCAATATTAATATGCCTGGCGTTGGCAATAGGTTTTAGTTTGTCGATGCATTTGGAAATAACTGTTTCGATATTGACATGCTCAAAGGCCCTATTATCACGGGCGGCAGCTTTCAATCGTTCAAGTTTAAGTACATCCAGAATTAGAGCTGCCATGCCTGAGGCGCGGTTATCAATATTTAATACTACATCTTTTATTTCGGGTGATGTTTCACCGCAATAATCGCCTTTTATAAGATTGATTTTGCTGCGAATAGCATCGAGCGGCGCTTTGAGTTGATGTGTCATGAGAACAGCGTACCGGTCTTTCTCCACTTGCGCGAGCGTGATCTGTTCGTAGGCATCCAGGAGTTGACGCTCATGGGTGCGTACTACAATCGAGAGTCGGGAAACCACATACCAGACGATAACAAACAGTACATCAAGAGTGACCATCCATAAGAGGATATTGAATTTTTGCGGGTTTACGGCAGGTGTGCCTGGATCTACGAGGACGGATTGAGAAGCCAGAAAAAGAAGGGGGTTTTCACTCAGTAAAACAATACCATACATCGTGCACACTAGAACCGTAACAATCATGCTTTCTATCGTGGTGAAAAAGATGCACGATAAGGCAATGTGAAGTACATAGAAAAAAGGAGCGGGAGTCGCGGTGCTGCCAACAAAATGCACGACGACTGAGAGACATAGAAGGTCTACAATAATCTGCGCCCAAATATTTATCGACGGGGAGTTATATCTGGTCGACTGACGGAAATCCAGGGCATAGATGTAGATGATATTTGCAATGCATAATACCATCGTTACAGCAATTGGCCACCCTTGCTGGTGAGTAATACCGATTTCTGTGAGGGCCTCCGAAGCAACTAGCGCAAATATCTGAAAAAGGATAAGAACGCCGATTACGACCCATCGAAAAATGATAAACCACCGGGCGTTACCGATTAATACTTCGTCGCTGAGTTTCGAGCCGGTTACGCCTACGGCAGAGAACGCGAAACGATTTTTGGATACGTCCCAGGAGAACTCCGCAATAGCCATTGAACCGCTTTAGGAAGAATCCGCTTTAGATTTGGAGTTATCCAGGCGACTACGAATAATCGATAAAAAACTGACGGGCTCGACCGGCTTCTCCACAATCAAAATCCAGTCGTTGTTTACACCCGTAAAATAAGGACGAATTTCTTCACCAAGCGAAGTCATGAATATCATGGGAATTTCGGGGAAGCGTTTTCGAATTTCTACATAGGCTTCCAGACCCGAGTCCATGGTTTCCACCATTACATCGAGAACTGCAAGATCCGGATGATTTCTGGAATCTTGGAGTGACTTTACAAAATCGCTCATTGTCTGGTAGCTATCGACTATATATCCATTTGCATTGAGGATGCGTCTGACAGTATCTCGAATATCCGGATCGTCATCGATATGCGCAATACGATATGTGGCAACGTTTTCTGTCAACATCGAGTTCGGGAGTTGGCTTGTCAACTTGTCGGGTTCCAGTCGTTGGATAGATGTGTGCATTTTAATTTTCCTTCCACTTCTGTTCTAGTGTTGTAAAAGATACCCTGTTACCAACAGGGTAATATAGCATGTGTGAAGGAATTGTCAGGCGCAAGTTAATTATTAGTGAAGACGGCGCTCGTCTATTACGAATAGAAATGTGAATGGTTGGGCTATACTCGGGTGTTTTTCCACTTTACGTGTCGACCGGGAATCGTGGATGCGTTTGACGCTGGAGCTGGAAGCTTATTTTTTGCCTGCCAATTGGGCCCATAAATTTCCGGAGCTTATATCAGCACTCGTTTCAGCCAATCGCCGATATCGGCGATTTCATCCTTGCAAACAGCATGCGCCATCGCATATTCATGCCATTCGACTGTATACCCCGCAGCCTGCAACTGTAGATTCGATGCAGCAGCAAGCGTCATCGGTACGATGTTGTCAAGATTGCCGTGTGCCATGAAAATCGATATGCCAGAATTCGCTTGATGGGCTTCCGCCGCAAAAGTTTGTGCTGCTGGCAGATAACACGATAATGCCATAATGCCGGCGAGTTTCTCAGGATAGCGTAAACCAGTATGCAATGCCAGGGCTCCCCCTTGGGAAAAGCCTGCCAAAAGAATATTCTGCGGCGCAATACCACGCTGTTTTTCTCGGTCAATCAGCGCTTCGATCGCACCTTGCGAATTGCGCAAACTCGCCGCGTTTTCACGAAATGCTGAATTTGAACTGGTCAAGTCATAGTCATGCCATGCCCGCATCACCAAACCGTTATTAATGCTCACCGGACGCATCGGTGCATGTGGGAACAGAAAACGGATGTGCGGATTGCGAGGCAACGCCAGTTCATTTACGATGGGGACAAAATCGTTGCCATCTGCACCAAGACCATGCATCCACAAGATAGTGTGAGTGGGTCGAATCCCGGTCTCAAGTTCTATGGCGGGCAAAAGGTTCTTGGGGGTACTGGTCATTGTCGAATACGCAGTTGAAATGAGGGTTGACTTAGTCGAGAGGTAGGATTAGATTCGCGCTTTCAATTTTCAGATTGAACCATATAAAGCAGGAGAACACCATGAAGCGCAGGGATTTTATCAAATTAGCCGGGGTAAGCGCTGCATTATTTCCGATTGCATCGTCGGTGTTTGGCCAGCAAGCTATTCCATCCCGGTCGCATAGTTATCGCCTGACCTATAAGGTCGATCTTCCCGGGGAAGGAAAAAAAGCGCACTTATGGTTGCCATTACCAGATACCGACGATACTCCTCATCAATTTTCTCAAGGCAGTGTGTGGAGCGGTAACGCGGATATTGCCAGGTTTGAGAATATTCCCGGAACATCTTCTCCCATGTTTTATGCGGAATGGCGCGGCATCGGTCCGCGCCGCGTGACAGTGAGCAGCGTGGTCAAAACCACAGATCGCCTTGTCGATTTGAGCCGTTATTCCGAGCCGGGCAAGGCGCCAATCCCTTCGGATATCAAACGCTTCCTCCAACCAACCAAGCATATGCCGCTGGATGGTATTGTACGTAAGACCGCTTTATCAATTGTCAAAGACGCTCATGCCCAGTCACCCATAAAAAAAGCCCAAGCCATTTATGACTGGGTAGTTGACAATTCCTACCGCGATCCGGCTATCCGTGGCTGCGGACGCGGCGACATAAAGTCTATGCTGGAGTCCGGCAATCTGGGAGGGAAGTGTGCCGACCTTAATGCGCTGTTCGTGGGTTTGGCGCGTGCTGCGGGAGTTCCCGCCCGGGACCACTACGGAATTCGCATAGACGACTCCGCAGCACACAAAACCCTTGGTAAGTCAGGAGATATCAGCAATGCACAGCATTGCCGCGCGGAATTTTATCTCGCAGGTTTGGGCTGGGTTCCTGTAGATCCCGCCGATGTACGTCAATTGGCGCTGGATGAAGAATTACTCGTTACTCATCCCAGGGTGGTTGCGCTGCGCAAAAAACTTTTCGGTGCGTGGGAAATGAACTGGGTGGCGTTTAATCATGCCAGAGACATCACGCTGGCGCGGGATAGCGTAATAGGTGAATTACCGTTTTTCATGTATCCCCAGGCCGAAATCGCCGGACACCAACGGGATAGCCTTGAGCCCGAAGAGTTTGCTTATCAAATCACCTCATCAGAATTGGTCGGTACAGGCGTGAAATTCTAATAAGTTTCTGCACCAGTTCAGGCCTGCGGGCGGGGACTCGCGGGATTGAGCCCTGTCCGCCGATGCGCCATTATTAGTCTTGCTTTCCCCATTATTGGAGTCTTTCTGGGAAGTGCAATCACTACTTCTTGTCAGATTGCTTCGTCACTCATTATTGCTGCGGCTTGTCTCGGGGTTTTCTGGAATAATCGCCTGCAATTCGTGAAATATCGCGCGAAAGCTTCGCGGCGGCTTATTTGCAAGTTTTTCCTTATGAGCATTGCGCGTGAGTACGCGCAAATGCTGTAAGTCAGCGGCAGGATATTTTTGCCCAAGCTCAGCTAAAGCCTGTTCATCTGCCAACAAACGAACGCGCCATCGCTCCAGCAGATGCAGCCATGCGGTATGCTGCAGAGTTACCCCGCTCCATGAGTCAAATTTCTCCAGAATTGGTGCTACGTCAACGTCGCGCATTAGTTTACCGATATACTGCATTTGCCGGCGGCGGGCTTCATGTTTGTGCATTTTCTTGGCTTCGCGTATAGCAACGGTCAGCGTCTCGGGCAAACCCAGTTCGCTTATTCGCTTGAAATCGAGTTGCACCAATTTTTCTCCTATGTCCTGGAGCGCATGCATTTCCTGCTTGCGGCGGGTCTTGCTGGGCGGAAGATTCTGCTCGGAATTATTTTCTGTTTTTTTTTGCACGGCGGCTTGTTTAATGCGGCGTTAAGAAGCTGCTATCATACCGTGTTTAACGCATAATCTCATTTGCGCCAGTCGAACCTGGTTCTTGCTCCGAAAATGAGCGCGGTTCAGTAGCCGATTAATGTAACTACCGTAAAAGTCGCCATGAACGATATCGCCGTATCTTCGCCTCGTTTTTCCTATCCTTTTACAATGCTTCAGCAAATCGCGGGTGACGTCCTGGATCACGCCAGGAAAGGTGGTGCGAGTGCTTGCGAAACCGATATCTCTGATGGTTTCGGCCAGAATGTTACGGTGAGACGGGGAGAAGTGGAAACGATTGAGTACAACCGCGATAAGGGACTGTCGGTAACAGTCTACATTGGCAAGAAGCGGGGTCATGCTAGCACCTCGGATTTTTCTCCCGGTGCTGTATACGATACCGTAGCGGCGGCCCTATCCATCGCCACGCACACCGCTGAAGATGATTGCGCCGGACTGGCTGATGCTGATTTGCTGGCCCGGGAATTTCCCGACCTTGATTTGTACTTCCCCTGGGACTTGCCGGTGGAGGAGGCAATACAGCTCGCTCAAACTTGTGAAGCAGCTGCGTTTGCAGTTGACAAGCGCATAGCGAATTCCGAAGGAGCAAGTGTTTCACTAGGTGAATCGCAGTTTGTTTATGCAAATAGCTTAGGATTCATGGGCGGATATCCTGCCTCTCGTCATAGTATCAGTTGTGCGATGATCGCGAATCACGACGAATCCATGCAGCGTGACTATTGGTACAGTGCGGTGCGTGATGCTGCGGATCTGGAACATGCCGATAGTGTAGGCAAGAAAGCAGGGATGCGCAGTGTCGCGCGTCTGGGCGCAAGAAAAATCGCCACCTGCGAAGTGCCTGTATTGTTTGAGGCACCCATAGCCTCCAGTTTAATAGGACATTTTGTTGGTGCTGTGAGTGGAGGCAGTCTCTACCGGAAGTCATCATTTCTACTGGATAGTATTGGCAAGCAAGTATTTGCACCGGACATACAGATCCGGGAACGCCCCCATCTGAAAAAAGGCTTGGCAAGCGGAACATTTGACGACGAGGGGGTCGTCACACGTGAGCGCAATGTAATAGAGAACGGCGTGGTGCAAGGTTATTTTCTGAGTAGTTATTCCGCGCGGAAGCTAGGGCTTGGTACTACTGGGAATGCCGGCGGTAACCATAATCTGATTCTGGATAATGGCGCCGCACTGGAATTCTCCGCACTGCTAAAAAAAATGGGTAAAGGACTCCTAGTAACCGAATTGCTGGGCCACGGCGTAAACTCTGTCACCGGAGATTATTCCCGGGGAGCGGCAGGTTTTTGGGTGGAGGGTGGGGAAATACGCCATGCGGTGGAAGAAATCACGATCGCTGGCAACCTGAAAGATATGTTGTTAGGCATTTCTGCGGTGGGTAGCGATGTGAGTATCCGCGGCTCTAAGCAATGTGGGTCTTTGTTGATAGACCGGATGATGGTCGCGGGTGGCTGAACAGATTCGAATATTAGCGGTATTATTCCTTCTCCAGTAAATCCCAAGACCCCGGGATTTACTCTTCAGGCGTGTCGTGTTGCGAGGCAACTGCCAATAGATTCCATTCATCTTATACTACATGCATCTACATTTGCTTATTCCTACCCTCTTTTGGCCGGGAACCTCGCTACCTGAAATTTATCGTGATTTGGCATTGCCCTCCCTGGAAAATATATTGGCAAAAAGTTTGTGCACTAACGATAAAGATGGATCGACTGGGACTGAGGCATGGCTTTGCCGCGCTTTTGGCGTGGAACAGCAGCACGATTGGCCGGTGGCACCAATCACGCTGCAAATGGATGGAAAAGGAGATTTAAAAGCGGAAGAGGATTACTGGATTCGCGCTGACCCCGTGCATCTACGCATCGAACGGGATGAGGTTGTACTTGCTGACAGCCGTATTTTTAAAATTTCTGCCGATGAGTCTGACCAGCTTACCGATTTTCTAAATTTGCACTTTTCCGAAGGTGATCAGGAAATAGTATTTATGCCGTTACAGCCCGATCGATGGTATTTGCGCGCAACCATGTCACCGGCAAAAACCCACTTGCTTAGCGAAGCCGCGAATAAAAGTATTAATGAATTGTTGCCGTTCGGCACGAATGGCATGAACTGGTGCCAACTTTTCAATGAGGTTCAGATGTTGTTGCACGAGCATCCACTAAACCAATCGCGGGAAGAGCGCGGGGAACTTGCCATCAACAGCACTTGGTTCTGGGGCGGTGGCATCATGCCGAAATCCGTGGTTTGTCCTTATACTCAAGTATGGAGCAGTGACGTTCTTGCCGGTTCTTTGGCACTCGCATCGGGAGCAGATCATTCTCAGCTTCCGCTGAATGCTGCAACATGGTATCAGTCCTCCGCTTCTGCCAATCATCTTGTCTTGCTTAATGCCCTGCATGGGAAAGCCCAATACGCCGACGCGTATGGTTGGCGTGAGAGTCTGAAGGAACTGGAGCAGAACTGGTTTGATCCGCTGAGCGAAATGTTACAGCAAGGCAGGTTAAAACAATTGACCCTCACAGCCATCGGCGCAAATAAAACCAAAAATTTCGCTTTGAGACGTGCCGATTTAAGGAAATTCTGGCGTGGAGCGAAACCGCTTTCTACTTATGCTGACTGAGCGGGTAGTCATAGCTGCGAAATAATATTTCTATGGCGTTTTAAGTATATTGAAAAATTGATATTATCTTTTATGCCTATGAACCATTTTCAGCCTCATCTGCTCAAATTCATTGAGATCAACGATATAAGGAGTTGAGTCATGAAGACCGCAGAGCTGAACCTGCTGGATTGGCAGGAGCGATTTGGCACAGAG
>JACCWK010000166.1 GCA_013697655.1 Nitrosospira sp. | reverse complement strand
AAGTTGCGCGAGGCCGCGAACGATCATATGGCGATGCTGGAGCAAAACCCTGAGCGCGTTATTGGCTACTTCCAGGATCGCCGGGTTCGCTATGCGGCTTAATACTTCACAGGGCCGAAGCAATAGGCAAGTGCTGGTCCACAGCGATGACCCGCGTCTTTCCACCCTACCGTCATATGATGTCGAACCAGACACCGCTCAGTCCTGATTTCATATTGCGTAGTTACAAGCACAGCTGCGACGGGCTAAGCTGGGTAGTTGCCGGCACCGGGACGTGAACTTGGGCCGGGCAGAGTGGCGCGTCAAGGAAACCAAGAACGGCACTCCCCAAACTTTCACATTATCGCCTGAAGCCTTAACCGTATTGCGTAACCGAAAGCCTCAAGAAGCCGCACGGTTTGTTTTTCCTGGTATTGGTAAGAGTGGCCATCTGGCGGAGCCTAAAAAGGGCTGGGAGCGCGTCCTGGCGCGTGCGGGTCTTGATGATTTGCGTATCCACGACTTAAGGCGCACTCTGGGCAGCTGGCAAGCCAAAACCGGCGCATCGCTGGCGATCATCGGGAAGAGTCTTAACCACAAGAACCAGAGCACCACGACAATTTATGCGCGGCTTGATCTGGATCCGGTACGCGGCAGCGTGAACACTGCGACCACTGCGATGATGATAGCGGCCGGACTAAAGGAAAGCGCACCTGTAGCAAAAATCACTCGAAAGAAAGCGTGATGCCAGAAGAGCGGCGGTCGCAAATAAAAGTTCAGATTATGGAACGGTCGCGCGAATTGGAATTGTTGAGCCAGCAAGAAATTTAACTTTCTGCGCGTCTCATGGTCATTGCTTCATAAGACATATCAGAGTCGATCCGAGTTCATTGGGAACGTATGTCATTTCCATGTATCCATCCGCACGTACAAATCCAACGCTGAATAGAGATTGAGCAGTGGCGTCATCTAAGCTGTCGGAGAATGGCTTTCCTGCCTTCATATCGTAAGTTGCTATTTTAGCGTAAGACGATTCAAGATTTTCAAGGTCTGCAATGGAAGCATTGCATATAGCCGCGGCTAACCGAAAAAATGTTGTTTCATCTATTTCCTTTTTGTATCTGGCAGCAAAAACCTTGCCGAGAATCTTAGTTTTATCAAAATTGTCCAGTCGATCTAAAATCAAAAGAAGGCTTTCGCCAACCTTCCTACGATAATCTGCGTCATTTTCCAAACGTTCGCCGAATTCTGTTTTCTCTCCTTCAGTCATGTTTCCGCAGCCATCAAGAAAGCCAACGATTTTCTTTATAAAAAGATCGTGGTGAACAGAACTGACTCCACCATACGCTTTGGTTAGCTTATCTAGGACCGGAACCTCGCCAAGTATGGCAAGAGTGGTTTTCATATTGAATGTAACGTCAACGAGGGCTCCGAGTTTCCGGAAAACATAAGGATCCAAGGCAGAATCAATTATGGAAGTGCCCAGGTCTTGCGGTTGATCATTCTCTGATTCCCAAGTACCTTCATTCATTTTCTTTCCCCTTGCAATAAAAATAATAGGGACATAACTGCCCTGTCTTATGTCGCTATTTGTTTGATACCTTATCTTGAATATGACACATATATTCAAGCCGGGCACGAAAGAATCCCGCACATTCAGTTTTACTCGGCCATGGATGGAGTCTGGGTCAAAGATCCAATCTATCCAACATTTTTTGGACAAGATGGCGAGTTCGAAAATGAGCCAGGCAGACGGACCCGCCACAGCCAGGCTTTACGCTTCTGCTTAACTTATTGCGCTATGAAAGGCGTTGTCAGCGCGAAGTCTCGCTCGCCCGGGATAAAAACGTTGCAGCTATGTTCCACCCCCTCATGGTTCGCCTGGAGGCTGGCGACAATAGCTTTATTTGTTTCCCTTACAATAGGAATCTGCAGCGTTCCAGTACTTAAGTGAAGGCCAGCCGGCAATATTTTCCGGGTAGCGTCCCCCAATTTCGAGACGGCACTTCTCGTCAGGAAGGAGTGCTGCACTTCGGGTTGCGTAGAACTGTTCTTTTCCCAATTGACGTTCAACAGGATCTCTTCATTCTGCGCCCCGTACGGTGCAGCCCAGCATGTGAGGCCTTCGCGCTTTCGCATACATGCGGACCATGCACTTGACACGGAAGGGGGAACGATTTTCTGCATCAGAAATTCTGTTGCCCGAGAGGAGTCTGCCACGGAGTTCTTCGAGCAATATGCGCTCTTCCACTGACCGAATCGCTCTTCGCTAAATGACCCGTCGGATAACCGCACTCCGGCCGGTGTCCCGCTCTTGCCAGGGCTAAAGAGTCCGTAAGAGACGCCAAACGAGCTGTCGATACCGGATTGCTGCGCGCGGTTTATCGCTTGGCGGGCTTGTTTAAAGTTTGATGAGCATAGTTTCGCGTACATCACCTGATCTCTTAGCTGAGCGTTACTCCTTGAGTACCCGTTGTAAAATTCCTCCGCAAGAATCTTCCAGCAAGGGCTCTCGACAAACGCGCCAGCCTGCGCAACGTGCAAAAGGGGCAGAATGCATACAACCACAATAATCCGGTGCTTCATTATCTTCTCCGCAATAAGCGATAAAGTATAAGATGCGGCTGCATAATAGTTCAAATGCTTTTCTTGCCGCATTACATGGTAGCCTCGATTCGCGATGGATTGCCAGCAAAAAGCGGGAATTGGTTAACGGGAATAGTCATATCTGCCAAGAAATTTTTATTCTCTGAAATTTTTTACTTTCTTTTTTAAGTTCGATGCTAAAGTTTTCTTCCTGCACAGCCGTCAAATGATGAGTCGACCTGCCTGGCTCATCGTTTTGCTTTACGCCGCCTTCTCAATCTTGTGGCTGGTAGTCGCCAGTTATTTAATTTCGATCACGCTCGACGATCCGGTTCTGAGGAGTCATGCCTATGCGGCAAAGGAACTGACTCTCGTTGCGGTCAGCAGTGGCCTGCTGTTTCTACTGCTCAAATTGGGACTCCAACCGGATATTCCAATCAGCGTAGAGGCTCCCCGGCCAGATTCCGGCTCTTTCTGGTCGAAGCGATTGATGCTGATGTTTGCCGCCCTCGCGATGGTTGCTCCCCTGGTTAGCATTGGCATCATCAAGGTATATGGTCCCGAGATGGAACGACAGGCCTATGCAGATCTGCAAACAATTGTGGACCTCAAAGCGGCGCAGATCGAACTCTGGTTGACGGAACGGCGCAGTGATGCGCAAGCAATAGCCGTGAGTCAGGCGCTCATTGAGCGGGTATCGAACATGCATAATAAAACGGATGAACATCTTCACCAACTCATCCGCAACCGACTGGAGGCCATTCAAAAGGCCTATAGCTACGAGTCTGTAGTGCTGCTGGACATTAAAGGCCAGCCTTTGCTGACATTGGGAGAGCAGCACAATCTGTCCGACGTTACAATAGCGTTGCTGCCTGCTGCGCTGCGCACCAAACGGCTACAGAGCAGCGATCTCTTCCTGGACAAAGGTGGAATAGCCAGGCTGGATATCGCGGTCCCTCTGGTTCTGAGCACAAGTAGCGAAGAGGCTGTGGGAGTGGTGGTTTTGCGTGCAAATCTTGAGCGGTTTCTGCTACCGCTTGTTGGAAAATGGCCAGTTCACAGTCCCAGCGCGGAAACCCTCCTGGTGCGTCAAAAAGGTGAAGCCATTGCTTATCTTAATAAATGGCGACATAAGGAACGCGGTGGCCGCAGCGAAAATGCCCCGGATCATCAATTAGTGATTGCCAAGGATGATGTGCCCGCGGCCACGGCCGCGCGAGCGCAGCATGGCGGCACCTCTTACGGGATCGATTATCGCGGCGAACCCGTCCTCGCTGCCTACCGGCCAATGACGGGCACCGGCTGGCACCTGATAGCTAAAATTGATCGTAGCGAAGTGCTGGAACAGCTTTGGACACTGGTGCTCTGGGTCAGCATGGTCATTCTATTCGCCATTGCTGCAGTAAGCGTGGCGGTTATGTTGCTATGGCGTCAACAAAGGCGCGCGCACGATCTGGCTTTGCTCGTCCATACCGCGGAACAGGACAGGCTACTTAAGTATTTTTACGATTTGCCATTTATCGGCATGGCGATTACATCTCCACAGAGCAAGCGCTGGCTGCGGTTCAACGACAGGTTATGCGAGATTCTCGGTTATTCGCGCGAAGAACTCGCCGTCAAGAACTGGATGGAAATGACCCACCCGGAGGATATGGAGAAAGATATCGTTGAGTTCGAGAAAGTTATAAAGGGGGAGTCGGAGGGCTATGCGATGAACAAGCGCTTTATCCGTAAGGACGGCTCGACTGTCATCGCTAATATTAATGTCAAGTGCGTACGAACGGAAGATGGCACGGTGAATTACTTTGTCGCGATGATCCGCGACATCACCGAGCAGGAGCACCGGAAGACCGAGGCGCTCGCGGCGCAGAGCCAACTGCAGGCCACGCTTGATGCCATACCTGACCTGCTGTTCGAGCTGGATCTGGACGGTTGCTGCCATGCCTACCATTCCGCCCGCACTGATTTACCGGCTGCACCTGTTGTAGATCTGCTGGGTGAAAAGATTTCAGATGTCCTTCCGTCCAGCGCGGTTAATATTATCGTGTCGGCACTACTGGAAGCTCAGGAAAAAGGGCTGTCGTCCGGCAAGCAATTGGAACTGGAACTTCCACGAGGTAAGCTGTGGTTTGAGCTTTCCGTTTCCCGCAAACACGTCGATTTCGGGCTCGACCCACGTTTCATCGTCCTTGCGCGCGATATTACGGAGCGCAAGGCGTCGGAACAGCGCATCCTGAATCTCGCACATTATGATTCGCTCACTGGCCTTCCCAACCGTGCACTCCTCGCCGACCGCATGCAAGTCTCCATTAAACGCGCTGCACGACAATCTATCCGGCTTGCCGTACTGTTCGTGGACCTGGATCGTTTCAAGCCGATCAATGATTCGCTCGGTCATGATATCGGCGATCAGTTGCTAAAAGGCGTGGCAGGACGCATGCAGGCTTCGGTGCGCAGCGTGGATACGATAAGTCGGGTAGGTGGGGATGAATTCGTTATTCTCCTGAGCGAAATTGAGACGGCGGATGACGCAGCGCGCGTCGCAGAAAAGCTTATCAAGGGATTGTCGCAACCGTATGCAATCGAAGGTCATGAGTTGCTGATAACCGAAAGCATAGGCATTTGCATCTACCCGGAAAATGGCAAGCAATCGAATGCCCTGTTACGCAATGCGGATGCTGCCATGTATAGCGCCAAGGAAGCCGGCCGCAACTGTTATCAATTTTATTCCGATGACATGACGGTGCGGGCAATCGAAAGACTCAGTCTTGAACACGATCTTCGTGGCGCGGCTCAGCGTGGCGAAATCTTTGTGGTATACCAGCCGCAGATAGAACTCGGGACTCGGCGCATCATTGGGGCGGAGGTCCTTATGCGTTGGCAACATCCAACGCAGGGTTTGATCTTGCCGGCGCGCTTTATTCCAATCGCGGAAGACCGCGGGTTGATTTTAGCAATCGGTGAGTGGATTCTGGGTGAAGCCTGTCGGCAGGCACGGTTGTGGCGTGACCGTGGCATCCTGGATATATGCATTTCGGTAAACGTTTCAGCCGTGCAGTTTCGTCAAAGCGACTTCGTAGGAGTCGTGGAGCGCGCCCTTAATGAATCCGGCATATCGCCAGGGAGTCTGGAACTTGAACTCACCGAAAGTGTAGTGATGCAGGGAGTCGAATCAACCGTGCAAAAATTGCAGGAGGTGGAAGCACTCGGCGTGAGAGTAGCAATTGACGATTTTGGCACGGGTCACTCAAGTCTCTCATATCTGAGACAGTTTACTGTCGACCGGTTGAAGATCGACCAGTCCTTCGTGCGCGACCTGCCGGGAAATGCCGACGCAGAAGCCATCGCAGCAGCCATTGTGGCTATGGGACTCAGCCTCGGCTTGCGTATCATTGCCGAAGGCGTAGAAACCGAAGCGCAAGCAGAGTTTCTTCAAAAAATCTTATGTAAAGAGGGTCAGGGCTATCTTTATGCAAAGCCCATGATCGCAAACGAATTTGAAGGGTGGATTGCAGCATGGGAGGAAGGACGCACAGAGCAGTCATGAGCACGTCCCGTAGTCACACAGTAATACATGGGAACCGAAAAATAAGTAAACCAGGATTCTTGGAGCCCTAAGAACTCGAATAGCTCCCGGAGTCCGTCAGCATGGGCCACGACGTTGCTTCTCCCCTTCGTAGGGCGATGACATAACAACCGCCCCTGTGTCGCGAGTCCAAAAACAACCGCCAAAGCTGAGAGCCTGCAAAGTACGTCCCAAGCGAAAGACTCGTTCAGGTCTCCTCTAATTCGTCTTTTCTGCGGGCGCTTCCTTTTTTATAGGTTTCTGCACGGTGTATCCTTCCTCCTTCATCTTGTAGCCGCCATAGGCCCCCGCTCCGCCCGCTGCCAGCAACCAGCAGCCCGATAACGCAGGAACCACGAGCAAGAGTATCCCCATAGGAATCAATTTTCTTGCTTTCATCATATCTCCTGAAAATTTAACGAAAAAACGGCGCCCAATCTCCACTATATCGATGTACTAATATTGTGCTTAAGACAAGCAAGAGTATATTCGTATAATGGCGCATGGTAAACGAAAAGCAGCTGTGAATTCCCTTCACCAATAGCTCCAGGCACCCATCAAACCACATAGCTGCCATTTTAGAATATGCCTATGAACCATTTTCAGCCTCATCTGCTCAAATTCATTGAGATCAACGATATAAGGAGTTGAGTCATGAAGACCGCAGAGCTGAACCTGCTGGATTGGCAGGAGCGATTTGGCACAGAG
>JACCWK010000158.1 GCA_013697655.1 Nitrosospira sp. | reverse complement strand
CCGGCCAATCCAGCAGGTTCAGCTCTGCGGTCTTCATGACTCAACTCCTTATATACTTGATCTCAATGAATTTGAGCAGATGAGGCTGAAAATGGTTCATAGGCATAAATTATATTGGCTTTGTACCCATCTCAGACCGAATTGTTTATTTGGTCGGACGGGCGTCAAGTAAGCCCAATATGTTTGATTATCATAAAAGTTACGCTATGTTAATAGTATGGAATTCTTCCCGGTACGTATTACCCTACTAAGGCCCCCAAGAGGAAAGATTTTCTGTGATTAATAATTATAATGATTCTTATTATAATTAATTATAATTAAAAAGCAAGACTTTTCGGCAATTGTTGTCATCTCCACGTAACAATACCGTGTCAAGGTTCATTAATCATGGACAGTCGGCATGAATATGTCTCGCAAGGTTAGCAAGACCTTACCATCGGCGCGAGATAAAAAAGATGCTTACGCTGATTTGTTGCAGGAACTAGTCGCGCTGCACCATAATCTGACGATAGTGGAAAGCGAATCCACCCAAATGTTGCAGAAGGTGGATACGCGCCACCGGGCTAGTGCGGCTAACCTGCTTCATTATCTCGGCTTGAGGCGGCACGATGTGCGCCCCCTGCAAGAAAAACTCGCAGCGGCTGGATTGTCGTCCCTGGGGCGTGCAGAATCGCACGTTCTGAGCAATCTGAATGCCATTATTACTCTGCTGCAGCACGCATTGGCAAAGCAGTCAAAGCAAACGCGTCCCTCTATTATTGATTCTTCGGCGATTGGCCCGGCACTGCTGGAAACCAACACCAATAACCTGCTCGGCAAGCCCCCCTTGCAACGACGCGTGCGTATTTTGGTCACATTGCCAGGCGACGCCGCGGATGACTATCCATTGATCAAGGAAATGCTTCTCCAGGGGATGGACTGCGCCCGCATCAATTGCGCGCACGATGACCCGGGTGTCTGGACGCGCTTGATCAGGCAGATCAAACGCGCACACCGTGAAACAGGGCGCCCCTGCCGTATCCTGATGGATCTGGGCGGCCCCAAACTACGCACCGGCGAAATCGGTCCGGGCCCGGCGGTACTCAAATGGCGACCAAAACGCGACACGTATGGCAGGATGATAGAGCCAGTCCGTATATGGGTGTATCCAGAAGACGATGCATCCTGCTGCCCGGCTAATGCCTGTGCTCGTTTTCCCATAAAGGGGAATTGGCTTGCACAGGCTATAGTGGGCGATGAGATCGAATTCAGCGATGCCAGGGGGGCATTGCGCATCCTGAAACTGATCGGACAAGTCGGAAATGGCTATTGGGCGGAATGCACCCAGACAGCTTATGTCAAACCTGGCCTGAAGCTTTACCTGCAGCGAGCGTCTGTGTCCGGTCCTCCCCGTAAGCCGGGCGACGCCGGCGAGATAGGTACAATTCGTCAAATGCCGCAAGCAATCCGGTTGCATCGCGAAGATAGCCTGATTTTAACGCGCAAGCCAGTTCCCGGCTGCCCCGCTCAATTCGATGACCGCGGCCAGTTGTTGCGCCCAGCCAGCATTGCCTGTTCATTACCAGAGATTTTTACAGGCGTTCACCCCGGTGAGCGAATCCTGATCGACGATGGTCGTATCGGCGGCGTGATCCGCAATGTCAACACCGATGAAATATTAATTGAGATCACGCAAGCGCGTGACAGCGGAGAAAAATTACTGCCTGACAAAGGCATTAACCTACCAGACAGCCAGCTCGATCTGGACGGTCTGACGGCTCTAGACATTACGCACCTCGAATTTATTGCCCGTCATGCGGACATGGTTGGACTGTCCTTTGTGCACAGAGCCGCCGATATCATACTGCTTCAGCAGCATCTGAAGCGTCTTGACGCCCGCAAGCTGGGAATCGTGATCAAGATCGAGACACGTTCCGCTTTCGAACAGCTGCCGGAGCTGATATTTACCCTGCTGGGCTCGCCGGTAGTGGGATTCATGATAGCGCGCGGCGATCTAGCCGTAGAATGCGGCTACGAGAGGCTGGCGGAATTGCAGGAAGAAATTTTATGGCTTGCCGAAGCGGCCCACCTTCCCGTGATTTGGGCGACTCAGGTGCTGGAGGGACTAGCCAAGACCGGAAAACCAAGCCGCGCCGAAGTTACTGATGCAGCCATGAGCGGGCGAGCCGAATGTGTGATGCTCAATAAGGGGTCACATATTATCCAGGCTATCCAGATGCTGGACAATATCCTGCAACGCATGCAGGGGCACCAGTGGAAAAAGCGGTCATTGTTGCGACGTCTCCATTGGTAACAGAAGAATGACAAGCCGCCGAACGCTGTTTCACGCGACAATTCAAGAGAAATTATGGCATAATAATGAGAATGATTCTTGCTATTTTATTATTCTAAATGTGGAGCTGGATGAAAAGCGAGTTTTTCCGTTCGAGGCCATCCTTAAAGCAAGCTCGAGCAAGCGTCACGCTGAACAAAGGTATCCGCTCTTCGTTAAAATCATAAACATGTGATCAACTCGTAATAAAGGTGTCATGTCTTTCTCTTACTATTGTCCTTAGAATTTCATTCGATCATAAAGAACTATGGCAGCCGAACGCTGGAAGGCTTATTCTTACCAGTGAGGTTCTTGCAAAATGGACAGGCTAAGCGGAATTATTTTCATCTGACGGATAAAAATTGAGTTGGGCGCTGCCATTGCTGGCAAGATGGAGGTTCCAAAGACTACATCAACGCCCAGGATGGAT
>JACCWK010000156.1 GCA_013697655.1 Nitrosospira sp. | reverse complement strand
CGGCCTGACCGGATCGAGCCGCGCGCCAAGAAGCGACGACCGAAACCGCTGCCGCTACTGACCGTGCCGCGCCACATCGCACGCGAAGAAATACGGGCAAAACGATCGCTTAAACTTGTGGCATGAGTCTCCAACCTGATTGAATATCTGCTGGGCCAGCATCATCAGTGGCCGCTTTCTCAAGAAATAGTGGTAGACAAAGCACTACCGGATACGATCCGCCGCGTCATCGAAAGAGAGATAGAGCGGTTAAGCGCTGACGAACAGCGTGTGCTCGACGTCGCCAGCGCGATAGGGTCGCATTTTTCAGCACGTTTGCTCGGTGCAGTACTTAACATGGGGATTGCCGAGGTGGAACATTGCTGTGAAGCATTAGTCAGGCGCGGTCAGATATTGCTTCCGGATGGCATGGAACAGGGATCCCAAGGTGATGTCGTTGGTTTGTATGCTTTCCGCCACGCTTTGTATGTAGAGGTATTCTACCAGCGACTTGCACAGGGTCAGGCGGTCAGGTTACATCTGTGCATTGGGGAATGCCTTGAGAAGCTGCATGGTAAGCCAGATTTGAAACATGCTGCGGAATTAGCTTTGCATTTTGAAAAGGGATGGGACTGGAACCGGGCAGTCCGCTATCTGACCCTGTCCGCCGCTAATGCCGCACAGCGTTTCGCCAATCGTCAGGCCTATCACTACCTTGTTCGTGCACTGGGAATGGTTGACCGGTTGCCTGCAGCGCAGCAACTTGAAACCCATATGGAGCTCCTCAAGCAATCGTCGGCAATAAGGCGCTCGATGGGCGATATGGCGGGCGCTAAAGCCGATCTGGAGGATATGCTTGCCGCGGCCAAAGTATCGGGAAGTATCCGGGCGGAAATTCTGGCACTTGTCGAGTTAAGCCGTGTTCTTGTATGGCTGGATCGCAGCCAATGTCTGGAACTGGCCAAACAGGCGGTAGCCCGCAGTAAAGATCTGGATGATCGAATTCTTCAATCGGTTGTCAATGGCATGTGGGGCGGATTGAATCTATTATTCGGAAAGTGGCGCGCAGACTATGCCAGCGCCTGTGATGACGCCATGAACGTGGCGCGAGCCTCGGCAAGTCCTGTTCTGCTTCACTCCCGGTTGACACAGCAGATCTACATTGAAATGCTGGGATCCCGTTACAGGAATGCCTGGGCAACGGCCGATGAGGCCTTGGCTTTGTCGCGCACGCTGGGCGATGGCTACATGTTTATGGTGGGGCATTATTATTGCGGATTGGCCTTGCTGCATCTGGGAGAGTGGGGAAAGTTGCGTCTGGTCGCCGATGAGAGCAGGCGTGCGTTCGAATGTAACTGTGATGATGCCACGTTACCCTTGCGTCTGCATTGTCAGATCATGATAGCGTGGCTGCATGTCGAAGCCTGCGATTTTGCAGGTGCCAAAGCTTATTGCGAGGAAGCGTTGCTGGAAAAGCTTGGTCCGTGGGCCACCTTTATCTCGGTGCATTTCTCGGCCATATACGGAAGAGCGTTGCTTGGACTCGGAGACCACAGCGGTGCGATACGATATTTTGAGGCTTTCTTTCAGGCAGAAGAAAACGAATCTTTGCCGATCGCCCGCAACTACTGTTTCCCTGCTTGCCTGGGAGCCGGAGAAACCTGGTTGGCGCAGGGACAGTTAAGCAAAGCGCGCTATCACGCTCAACGGTTGCACGATCTCTCGGTTGAAGCGCCCGAACGCACTTATCTCGCGCTCAGCCACCGTCTTTTTGCCGAGATCGCCATGGAAGAAAAAGCTTTGGAGGAGGCCGGCTCACAAATTCTCGAGGCACTGGGCATTATAGAGAACGCAGAAGTTCCCCTCGCTGCCTGGCGCGTGTATGCAAGCGCGGAGAAATTGCATCGTCTTCAGGGTGAAGCAAGCAGTGCCAACCATTACGAAATTAAAAAACTAAATGCTGTCGACAAATTGCTGGGTTCACTTCAAGGCGCTGACACGTTGTGCGAGCATTTAACGAACTTTGTTAGAGTTAACGCTGCTCGCGGGATGACCGATCTTCAGACTCAGACAAATCCCGTTATCCCGAGTACCGATATGTTCTGCGATGCAGCGTGATTGGACATTGCAAACCTGGCAGGTAGGCATTCGTCGCCTGGTGCATCAACCGGCTGATGAAAATAAACCGGGATTAAAATCCGCCAGGATGCTAACCATTGTTCAGCCTTTTTCCTGACAATGACTTATCTCAAGACGAGAGGCTATGGCTGGTGCCCAAGAATAATAAAAGGAGAAAATCATGGCTGAAATCGTTCTCGTGCATGGTATCGATCAGCAGCAGAAGTCTGCCGATAAACTGGAGAGCGCTTGGCTGCCGGCCCTGGCTGGCGGCGTCCGGGACGCGGGCTTCCCGGACTTGGCGGATCGCATTTGGCGAAACGCAGGGACACCGGGAAGCATCGAGACCCGCATGGCATTCTATGGCGGCCTCTTCCTTGCCCCTAATCAGCAAGGCGACGATCCCGGCGAGCTCACTCCCGATGAGGTGCAGTTCGCGCAGGCACTGGCGCTGGAATGGCTCACGCACGTCGCCGAGCGTGCCACAAGGCAGAAGACGCGTGAGACCGGAGAACGGGAACTGGCTTATGTAAACAAACAAATGGGTATGGAACAGGGCGCGGGGAGCGTCGTCCGCAGTGCCATTGGAAGTCTGGCTAAGGTTTCCTGGTTTGCCCCGTTCGGCATGGGCTTTGCTGAACGGTTTGTTAATAGCTCCCTTGCGCAGGTTACGCGATATCTAACCAATGACACAATTCGTTCCGCAGCCCTCGAATCGGTATTCAGGCTGATCGGTCCGGAAACCAGGGTATTAATCGGCCACTCGCTAGGTTCCGTAGTCGCTTACGAAGCAGCTCATCTTATGAAGCAGCCGCTTCCGTTGCTGTTGACGCTGGGTTCACCGCTGGGGCTCCAGACTATTGTTTATCAGCGACTCCGGCCACAGCCCCCAGGGTTTCCATCGGTCGTGCGGCGCTGGGTGAATATTGCTGACCGGGACGATTTTATTGCTGCCGAGCCGAATCTTGGAGACCTGTTCGGTACGGGCATTCCTGCCAACGCGGAGTTCGAGGGTGGCTACACTGTGGACAATGGCTCCGATCCTCATAATTCTGATTTTTATCTCGGCAAGGCCCGGGTTGGCAGAGTGATTGGGGAAGCTTTCAAAAGCGCCCTGTGATTTTGGCACCAGCGGCCTGAGTAGATATTTAGCGCTGGCTCAAATTGTCTATCCATCCAAGGGTTATACGTGTGTCCGGGTGATCGGGGCCAAGCATGCGCTGCTGATCCGGGAGCAGAGCCTGGAATAATCGCAGCGCTTCATGGACATTTCCACACTTGCCAGTCCAGTAGGCAATGTTGCTGCGGGCGGCAAGCGTATCGGGGTGATTGATGCCCAGCACGCGCTCCTGATCGGGACACAGTGCCTTAAACAGCCGCAGGGCCTCGTTTGCGTTTCCGCATTCGCCCGTCCAGTGGGCGATGTTGCTGCGGATAGCAAGCGTTCCCGGATGATCTGGGCCCAGCACGCGCTCCTGATCCGGGCAAAGCGCCTTGAACAACCGCAAAGCTTCGTTTGCTTCTCCGCATTCGCCGGTGCAGGCGGCGATGTCGGCACGGGTCTCGAGCGTGTCAGGATGATCGAAGCCAAGCGCCTGCTCCCGATCAGAAAGCAGCGACTGGAACAGGTGCAACGCTGCAGTCATATCACCGCATTTGCCGGTGAACCGCGCGATATGAGCTCGGGTTCTGAGCGTATCTGAATGATGGGCTCCGAGTGCTCGCTCCAGATCGGGGCAAAGTGCCTTTAACAGCCGCAATGCTTCGTGTGCCTTTCCGCACTCCCCAGTGTTGATGGCGATATTTGCGCGTGTCCGGAGTGTATCGACATTATCAGGGCCCAGCACACGCTCCGCGTCGGGGAGAAGCGCTTCAAGCAGTTCAAGTGCCCTTTGGGTATCTCCACACGTTGCAGTCCAGTTAGTAATATCGCTGCGCGTGTTGAGGGTATCCGGATGGTCGCAGCCCAGCACCCGATCCCGATCGGAAAGAAGTGCCTCAAATTGGCTTAGGGCATTACGAGCGTCCCCGCTCTCTCCAGTCCAACTGGCAATATTGCTGCGAACTGTAAGCATAATCGGGTCGTCGGCCTCAAAGCAGGCCTTCAGGCGCGATTCCCACAGGCGCCATCGGCGCAGATTATCGCGAGGAACGGGTGAGGTTCTTGCAATGAGGCTTGCCAGAACCCTGTTAATTTCGCCTAACGTCCACAGGTGCTCCGCCTCGCGCTCGAAGGCATAACGCTGGACACTGTTGTTCAGATCTGTCGAGCCGGAATTCAAGGGGGGCGGCGCAAGCGTCTCAATTCCGGCCACGAGAGCACTGTGCGCGGCTTGAACCCTTTCCTGCGCCTTGGTAGCAATGTGGTCGACAAGCGTCTGGTGAAAAAGACCGGCTTGCTCGTTTTCTGTACCTGCTGCGCTTCGTACCGTAAGACCGCGTAATCGCACCAGTTGATCGCGAACCATGGCAGGGCTTCCGGGGCCTCCAAGTATCTCGCTCGCTTTGCACAGCAGGGGAAGGGGCAGCAAGGGCCCGGCGCCGGCGGCTGCGAGAACTTCGAGAACGCGTTGAAGGTGTGGGTCATCAATGGCGCCACAGCGCGACAACATTTCTTCATAGGCATCGCCCAAAGCGAGACGACCGGCACCAATCGACGAATCCGGCAGCTCGCAAAGCAGGTCAGCAAGCACCCGAGCCACCAGCCAGTTCCCAGCGGACGCCTGCACGGTCTCTATCTTGCGTGCCTCCGGAGCTTTTCGCTGCTCAAGATACTCCCGCACCTTTTCGTCGGGGGCGAGAGCGAGGGCATATGACGAGGCTGTCGATGGAAGTTCGGTATCGGGCCGGGCAGTGACCACGAGTCTTACCCCGTCCAATTTGCTCAATTGGTTCAATGCTTCCATTACCGAACCCCGCGCACCGGTCGCCAGGCGGTCGAGTGCATCCAGTACCATGCGCACCTCCACAACCCGGCCTGGCTGCTGCTTAAGCTGCCCTAACCATCTAAGCGGACCAACCACTTGCTTTTCCAGTGTATCCAGCTTTTGCTGCTGGTCGTAAGGTGTGTCCCGTGCGAACAACTGCTGCGCTTTGCGGAATCCCGTTACGGATCGGGCAAGCTGTTCGGTCAGTATGCGCGCGAGTTCCCGTGGGGTTGTTGCTTCGGTAAGGAGGGCAATCGCCTGTACGAAGCCGGTGGGAACGATCCCCTGTACGACTTTCGGCCAGGAAAGCGCCGCTGCCAGCGCCGATTTCCCCGTACCGGCACCGCCAACTACCGCCACGCAGCGCTCTACCCGCGAACGTGCCACTACTTCGGCCAGGGCAGGGGTAAGCTGATATGCTTTTGTAAGGCGCTGGATTTCGTCAGCCTGCGGCGTCTGGGCCCATGGCTCGCGAATACTGCCCGCATTTTTTGCCAGCCACAATGTTTCGTCAGGATTGTAGGCAGGATTCTGTGGTTCCTGGCTTGGACAGCATTTCTCAATGAGAGGACGCAGATTAACGCAATGAAGGTGCTCGGAGGGCACTGCCGAGACTCCATCATGCAGTAACGCCGCAAGACTTCGGCTAAAACAACCATCCGCAGCGGGACGATCTGCCGCTGCGGTGAGAACCTCGAAGCGGAGTGTGCCTCCCAGCCCGCGGACCCAGGCCTGCGCCGCACCGAAACCGGCCTGCCCGGAATAACAGGCATCTACCAGCACAGCCAGCCCATCCACCTTGCCCACGGACTTCTTGTGCGCTTCTTTTATCAGATTCGTAAGATGGACAGCCGTATCCGAGTCGGGAGGGTTTTCCGCATCTCGCGGAAGCAGGTAGAAGTCGTCATCCGTGCGCTCACCGTGCCCGATGTAGGCGATAAATAGAGTGGCTTCATCCTTCGCCGCGCGCTGATATGCTTTTTTGATTGCCTGCTTAGTACCTTGAACAGAAGGATCGATGAGTAAGCCTTCCTCCTCAAGTGCGGAAACGCATGCTCCCCGTTCCGGATCGATCATTACCCGGTAAAGCTCCCTCGCCGCCTGAGGCAGGAAATCAAGTTGACCAAGGGATTCGCATTGCGACCCAATGACCAGGATCCGACGTTCACTCACAACGGGCTTCTCCTCTATTGTTTTTTTTTGCAGGAAGTTTCCAAGTCACACTCTAACCGGGGACCTGTTGTTATAACGTGCATGCCGTGGATTATTACCAAAAAATTTATGTTCTTTCACGAGTATTTTTCCGTCGCTCCGTCGGCATCCAAGCGGCATAACCTGAACATTGGTCCATCTGCGAGAATTATGCGGGTATCATTTGGTGGTGTCAATTGAGACGGCTTGATGCGTCCGGCGTAGATGACCGGTTTTGGACCGAATGTGCGTTAACGCAAAAGGACAAATACTTGTTTTTTCCATTTTCTGAACTAAATTAAATACAGAGGAGAGAAATAGCGTATTTTTCGTTTAACCAATGCAGATTCTGGAGAAGTGGTCATGCAAAAAATCCTGGAAATTATCAACGTCCATATTTCCGTTCTGGAAAGCTTTCCGCCGCAGTTACGAATCGTCGCATCCGGCAACGTGCCTACAGCCAGCTGGTCCGACCCCCGGTTGGTGCCCTATATCTATATTCAGCCTCCTCCGGACGGGATTTATGATTTTGATTTCGTTGCAGATCCTCCTGAAGGGATTGCGGCCGAGGTAATTTCCCCCATTGACGCTATTTACGCATGGAAGAGTTTTCCGGAAGGGCTCAAAGGCGTGCGGATACATGCTTCACAAAATTCGAAAACGTCATTGCTGGCAATGGCTGACCCTGATCAACCCGACCGGCAGCCCAATCGCTTTACTTTCAGTGATTGCGATGCCCGCACGCGGATCGTGTTTTTTCCGAAAGTATTCATGCCATTGGGAGCAAGCGAAACACCTGCGGATTCCCAGCTCGAATATCAAGGTGCAGAAGGTCAATTTGTCTTCCGGGGAGACGAGATCGGCCAGGAACAGACTGTTCTGGGACTCATCATTTCCGTGATTCTTAAACCCAACGCCGATGCAGGTGGCCTGGATTTTGCCTTGATTCTGCCGCCAGTTCATCTGGGAGGCGAGGCGCACCAGAATTTTGAAACAGTGGGAATCAAGATAAAAAGCAGGGGTCGCGTCATAAAGCCGGTTGGCGTGGAACTCAGCTACGAAACATTGACATTAAAAGGGGTTGCTGAAGATATTCCTATTTTTTGAGCTGACTAAGGCTGCGGACTGGCTGCGGACTGGAAGCGGCTAGCTTTTTTGGCACTCAGTGACGATTAAACCGGCAAATCAGATCTAATTTTTGGAGGAATTATTATGGAAAACAAGAATGCCACCAGCCTAGGTGGGGAGGAGTCCAAAACCGCTCGAAAAGAATCAAATCAGCCGATTACTGATCCCGATACCTCCGTGCTTGAGCATTATTCGCCCACGGGCGGTGCGGAATCCCATCCGGATTGGATTAAGAAAAAATTCCCAACCTACATCATGCCACATGGTCAACACGAGGCGATGAGCGTGCGAGAACTCACGCACAATGGACATAACGTCAAGATCATCACTACCTATCGCGTTGAGGTAGATGGGAAACCGGCCGATATGCATCTCTCCGTTGACGAAGACGGGCAAGTATTCACGCATGCCACGCCATTTGTCACATACGCATCCGCCGTTGACCTGATGAAGGAAGTCATGGATGCCTACCCGGATGCGTTCTCCGATTCCGATTCCGACGCCGGTCATGACCATGACAACAATCATGAGCACGGCGGAGGCCACTCATGATTCGCCGCAATTTTCTCGCTGACGCCGAGGCTGCGCAGAAATACATCGATGGCGTAAAAAGGCTGAAAGACCCCGCGCAGTTCCCGTGGCGTGGACGAAACAACTTGTCGATGTATGACGTATTCGTTTTCTGGCATCACCAGTCGATGATGATGATGACTCCACCCAGTCAAAGCGACCGCAATGCGGCCCACTCCGGCCCGGCCTTCCTGCCCTGGCACCGGTATTTCCTTATCACCCTTGAAGGTTTTCTGCGTCGGGCGCTTAACGACGATGACTTCAGGATTCCATACTGGGACTGGACGGCGGATGCTGAATTAAGTGAATCCGTCACTTCTCCTGTATGGAGTAACTCGAATCTTGGCCAGTTCGCCGGCTCGGACTGGAGGGTACGTCTGGAGATGAGTCTGAGAACGGGCGATTTGCGGGAGACCGATCGATCGCTACAACGCGATCTTGGCGGCGGTCAGCTTCCGAGGAGAAGTGAGGTTCGCACTATTATCCACGATCAGAGCGCTTACGACGTGCCACCTTTCAATTCTTCTTCGCCACGCGGCCTGCGGAATCTCACTGAAGGCTGGATAGGACCGGAGCGCATCCACAATAGCGTTCATGTCTGGGTTGGTGGAGATATGTCATTGTCTTCTTCGCCGAACGATCCCGTTTTCTTTCTGCATCACTGTAACGTAGACCGAATTTGGGCAGCCTGGCAGGAACGAAATCCTGCATCGGGCTATTTACCCGATATGAGCGCGCCGGATACGCTCCAGTTTCATCGCATTGACGATGCGCTTTACAGCATTTTTGAGGAAACAGTGACGCCAGGAGACATGGTCGATTACAAACGATATTATGAGTATGATTCGCTTTCCGATCTGGCTGATCTTGGGACGTGAGCGAGGAATCCAATATTAATGATAAACTTTAGAGGTTCTTGCAAAATGGACAGGCTAAGCGGAATTATTTTCATCTGACGGATAAAAATTGAGTTGGGCGCTGCCATTGCTGGCAAGATGGAGGTTCCAAAGACTACATCAACGCCCAGGATGGAT
>JACCWK010000155.1 GCA_013697655.1 Nitrosospira sp. | reverse complement strand
AAAAATAAGGTTGTGGCGTAAATCCGCCGCCACAGCCGCGCACTGAATCGAATCCATAATTCGATGCGTTAGAAAGCGGACACTCTATTTGCTACCAAACCGGACAATTCTATTTGTTGCTAACACCGCTACGATATCGTCATTATTATTTGGATAACTTCAAAATACGGAATTGCCTCATTGGAAAGACCTCCTCTTTATGGTAGGTTTCCACTATGGAGAATATTCTGAAAAATAACCAACACCATGACTCTGACGCAACGTGTGCGGCGTTCGGGTTTGACAATGCCCGGATCAAGGAAGCTGTTTCAATGCTGGGACTGGGTGCGGAGCATGGCAAACTCGCGGAGCGCATACGGAGCGAAATCATAAACGAAAAGGCCGATGTATTCGTGGAGTCCGGCTGCGCTGCGCTCGCACGGGAGCGCAGCTTTGCACTGATCGAGCGGAATATTGGTATCGAATCCTTTAGAAAGGCCTGGATCCACCGTTTGCAGTGCTATGGCCAGGAATTCAATACCTGCGGGTATTTTGGAGAACGATTGGCCATCGCCGCCGCTTCCGCCCGCGCTAAAATTCCTTTGAGCATCTTGCTATTACAACACTGCCTCACCCAGCAGATGCTGATAACGGAGGTATCGGTTAAATTTGCAGAAAATACGTCCACCGTCCAGCCGCTTATAGAATGCATTCTGAAGCTTACGTCCCTTCACCTATACCTGACCGCCGAGGGTTACCATCTGCCGGAAATCGGCGAATTGCGGAAGGCGCTGGAGAACCTCCGGAAAGAAACATCCCGATTGCACCAGGAAGCCTCGATCGACCAACTCACGGGCATGATAAATTATGCCAGTCTTATGGAGTCCCTTGAGCACCAGATCACCATTGCGCACAAGGAAATGCCTAAAAATCAGAAAGACCCTGGCGGGAATCTCTTATGCGTGATCATGACGGATCTGGATTTTTTCAAGGATATCAATGACACGTATGGCCACGTCGTCGGAGACTTCGTGCTCCGGCATGTGGCAAGCCGGCTTCAGGCGGCTGTGCGCGACTTCGACATCGTAGGCCGGTTCGGCGGGGAAGAATTCGTCATCATTATGACGCACGCCAATCTGGAGCTGGCAAAGGTCATCGCGGAGCGAATACGCAAAGGAGTGATGGACACTCCCTTGCATCTGAAGGAACTCACCATCCGTGTAACAATCAGTCTTGGCGTGGCAATGTTACGCCAGGGCGAGCGCAAGGAAGCATTGCTTGAGCGTGCGGATACGGCAATGTATGAAGCGAAAAAAGCCGGACGCAATCGGGTAATGATCGCTAAAGATGCTGACGATTCCCGAACGCTCCCCGAGTTGTAAACGGGCCGCGCTCGTTCCCTTTCACCTTCCTTCCTGAATCGATTTGCGGAGCGGTCTGTTTACATGCTCCCCGTCAAAGATTCAGTCAAGAACCGGGATTCCTCGCGAGCAATTACTCGCAAGGAATTATCTCACAGCGACGTTGAGTCGTACGCATAGCCGAGCGCGGTGATATCAAGCAGGTCATCGTAGGATTCCTCCCATGGGTCCATGATGCGATCAGAACCCTCGAGCCTTGGCGCCGCGGCCGAATTATCCTGCCGCCAGATTTGCCACAACCGGTCAATCTCGGCGTGATGTAGCCAGAACATGGGGTCAGTGGGGGACGTGCGGGTATTATTCATGATGCCGCCAATCCAGGAGTGACCATGATTGTGAGCGGGCAGGCTTGTCCCGTTTGGACGCACACCCCAGCCTTCAATTCCGTAGGTGAACTTTGTGTAGTCATTCTCATCAGTCAGCCCGGTGTTCTGGATCGAGAATTGATTAACGATGATAGCGATGTCGGCGGCTTTGGCCTTGGGCGGAGGCGAAGCGTTTTTACGCGGCGGAGGTGCCAGTCCCGTGTTTGGATCCGTGGCAGGCAGAAAACCACTCAACCAACCGGGGAAGCGATCTTGCCAACGCCAGTACGGAATACCGAGTTTGCTGGTTGCACGGGGTCGGAGTATCGCGTCGACCCGTTGCAGTTCACGCTCCATTTCCAGGAGATAGCGGCGGTGCCAGGCCAGAAAACGATAAAGACCCACTTCGCCCATGGACCCGTGCATGGTGTGTGACATGTCCATGTGGTCCCGAATCAGCTCAAGGTACTTACCCTCCTCAGCCAACCGCACAATGGCATTGCGAAATGCGGTTCGCTTCGCACGGGATAACTTGGCCTGGTCCTGGCGAACGGCCGTTGCGACAGGAGCCGCTAGCCGGGCTATGCGGGCGGCGCGGGGCGCCGGCTTTTCACGTACTCTCTCCTTATTGAGCTTGGCAAGTAATTTGAGTTTATCGTGGGGAAAACCTTGAGTGATGACTGCGTCAAACGTTTCCGGATGATCGTGTTCACCGGGGTGATGTGAATGATTCATGATATCTCCTTGTCTGAACAAAATTAAGGGGAAAGCATATTCTTTCGAACAAATTCAAGCCTGCCCACTTTAATTTGAATTGATGAAGGTGCACTACTTCAGCACCTCATTAAACTAGAGGTTCTTGCAAAATGGACAGGCTAAGCGGAATTATTTTCATCTGACGGATAAAAATTGAGTTGGGCGCTGCCATTGCTGGCAAGATGGAGGTTCCAAAGACTACATCAACGCCCAGGATGGAT
>JACCWK010000140.1 GCA_013697655.1 Nitrosospira sp. | reverse complement strand
ATGTTTTGTATATGTGACACATCATTTGCGCGCTCTACTAACTTCCGTAGCTTCAGGGGATAGCCCTCATGCGTGGTGACCGTAGCAGGCGACTGACCATTCTTTCGGAGACAGAGAAGCTCGCGCTCTATGGCCGACCCGATTTTGACGATTTTCAGCGCGCCGAGTTTTTCGCTATGACAAATGCGGAGCGCTCTTTAGCATTACGGCGTAACGGTCTTGAGGCCCAGGTTTATTGCCTGTTGCAGATTGGTTACTTCAAAGCCAAGCAAGCATTCTTTCGCTTCTCTCTGAAGGATGTACCGCCCGAGGATATTGCATTTCTCATGCAGCGGTACTTCCCTGGGCGAACACTGGTCGCCCAACGGTTAAGCGATAATGAATATTATGCACCCCGCAAAGAAATTGCCGCCTTATTCGGCTATCGTCTCTGGTCTGATAGCGACCTGCCAGTACTGCTGGAAAAAGCAACGCTCCTGGCCAGAACAGATGTGACACCGGCATTCCTCTTGACCGAACTAATGTCATTTCTGATCGGGCAACGTATCGTGCGGCCTGGCTACACCACACTGCAAATAATTATCAGGGACGCACTCACTGCTGAACGTCAACGCCTGGAGCAACGGGTCGAAGCGGCCTTGGACGAAGTGGCGCGCGCAGCACTGCAAAAACTGCTGGTGCGAGAGGATACGCTGTCCGAGCTGTCGGCCGTCAAACAGGACGCCAAACATTTCCGTCATCGCATGATGGTCGTGGAGCGCCAGAAGCGCGCCACGTTGGTGCCGCTGTATGCGATTGCGAAAGCGCTGTTGCCCAACCTGGATATCTCGCAACGAAATATCGATTATTACGCCAGCCTTGCCAACTATTACACAATCTACGATTTACGACGGCTCAAGCCTGGCCAGACCTATCTCTATCTGCTGTGCTATGCGTGGCAGCGCTACCGGCAGCTTTCTGACAACCTGGTTGACGCGCTGGGTTACCACATGAAACAGCTCGAAGACGACACCAAGGAAACGGCCAACAAGCAGGCCGCCAAGGCTCAAACCCAGCAACAACAAGCAGCGCCACGGGTCGGCCAGCTACTCCTGCTGTATGTGGACGATGCCCTCGAAGATGCCACGCCCTTCGGCTCGGTACGGCGCCAGGCTTTCAGCATCATGCCGAAAGAGGCTCTGCTCTCGACCGGCCAGCGCCTATGCGAAAAATCTGTTAGCCAGATGGAATTGCGCTGGCAGGCAGTGGACAAACAATCGGGTCGTTGCACTAAGAACCTGCGCCCACTCGCCATGTCGCTCGACTTCGGCAGCAGCGCCACCAACAGTCCATGGCTCTCGGCCCTGACTTGGATGAAAGGTGTCTTCGACCGGCAACAGCGGCTCACGCAACGGCCGCTCGACGAAATTCCGGAGAATACTATCCCGAAGCGCTTGCGCACTTATCTGCTGGTCTTCGACAAAAATGGCAATCCAACCAGCCTGCGGGGTGACCGCTACGAATTCTGGGTGTACCGGCAACTGCGCAAGTGCCTCGATATCGGCGACATATTCGTCGATGACAGTGTGCAACACCGGCACTTCGCCGATGAACTGGTCACCCTGGATCGGAAGGCGGCGGTGCTCAAAGAACTGGATATCCCGTGGCTGCGTCAACCGGTCGGTGCCACACTCGACACCTTGTTCACTGAGCTTGATACCCAGTGGCGATCTTTCGACCGGGAGTTGCGCCAGGGCAAACTCAAACATCTGGACTTCGATCCGGTCAAGAAAGCCCTAACCTGGCACCGTCCCAAGGCCGAACAGGACGAAGTGCTGCAAAAGAGTTTCTATTCCAGATTCCAGGCGCGGGATATTGCCGATATCTTCCGTTTTGTAAACGCACAGTGCCGCTTTTTGTCGGCCATGACGCCGTTGCAGCCGCGCTATGCGAAAAAGATCGCTGATAACGATAGCCTGATGGCGGTGATTATTGCGCAGGCCATGAATCACGGCAATCTCAGTATAGCCGAGACCAGCGATATTCCCTATCACGTCCTCGAAGCCACTCATCAGCAACACCTGCGTCTGGCGACGCTGAAAGCGGCGAATGACCAGATCAGCAATTTTATCGCGCAGCAGCCCATCTTTCCGTACTATTCGTTTGACCTTGAGGTGCTCTATGGCAGCGTCGATGGCCAGAAATTCAGCGCCGCTGACCCAACGCTGAAGGCGCGCTACTCACGCAAGTATTTCGGCAAGGATCGGGGTGTCGTCGCCTACTCCCTACTGGCCAATCATGTGGCGTTGCAAACTGAAATGTTGAGCGCAAACCAGCATGAGAGCTATTGGGTGTTCGACATCTGTTACAACAACACCTCGGATATCGTGCCGACTACTATTACCGGCGACATGCACAGCATCAACAAGGCCAATTTCGCCATCCTGCACTGGTTCGGCATGAATCTCGCGCCGCGCTTCACTCATCTGCAGACGCAGCTGAATCATCTTTGCTGCGGCTGCGATCCGGAAGAGTACGCTACTTTTCTGATTCTGCCGACAGCGCAGATCGACCGCGAATTGATCGTCTCGGAAAAAGACAATATCGACCGCATTGTGGCCACCCTGGGACTCAAGGAGATGAGTCAGAGCGTTCTAGTGCGCAAGCTATGCACCTTGTCCGGGCATCATCGGACTCGCAAAGCCATCTTCGAGTTCGACAAGCTGATCCGCAGCATCTATACCCTGCGCTACTTGCGCGATCCGCAAATGCAGCGGAATGTCCATCGTTCACAAAATCGCATCGAGGCTTACCATCAATTGCGCTCCGTGCTCGCGCAGGTCAGCGGACGGAAGGAGCTGATCGGG
>JACCWK010000160.1 GCA_013697655.1 Nitrosospira sp. | reverse complement strand
TAATTTAATCCGTTGCGTAGTATCCATCTTGGGCGTTGATGTAGTCTTTGGAACCTCCATCTTGCCAGCAATGGCAGCGCCCAACTCAATTTTTATCAGTCAGATGAAAATAATTCCGCTTAGCCTGCCCATTTTGCAAGAACATCAAGTACTTATCGATTTTTTAAAAAACTGAAATTGCACCGCCATACGCGTTTTTATCGAACGCCGGAATCATCACCTGCTATAACTGTCTTATGGTTAGATGTTTGTTAACGCTTTTGTTCCAGATCATGCTCGTCAGGTTTGCATGTGAAATTCGATGCTAAAGCGGGGCGAAACCCTAGTGCGGGTATTTCATAATTAAAAGGGAAAGGCATGAGAGGCTACTTGTTATTGAGCTGTTTATTGCTGAGCGCTTGCGCGGGCCTGCCCGCAACAATCAGAAATGTCCCCGTTGCGGACATAACTTACAGCCAGGCCAACCAAAACCTGAACAGTTATAAAGATACCTCTGTACGATGGGGCGGGGTCATTATCGAGGTCGAGAACGAAGAAAACTTCACTCTCGTGCAGGTCCTATCGCATCCTCTAAACTACTATGGCCGCCCGCAGTTGAGCAAACCGAGCGAAGGGCGCTTTGTCATAAGAAGCTCTGAGTTTCTAGATCCTGCCGTTTATGCGAAAGATAAGGAAATCACCGTGGCGGGAACACTTAAAGGCGATATCGAACGTACTATAGGTAAAAAAACCATCCGGTTGCCGTTGCTCTTCTCTACAGCTATTTATTTGTGGCCAGTCTTTCAGAATAATCCTTATTATGGATATGGTTATCCAGGCTTTGGATATGGGGGATACGGCATGAACCCATACTTTGGATATGGATATTATGGCAATCCGTTTTGGGGCGGGTACAATAGACCCTATTGGTAATCTTCGCTCTATCGTAGCCGATGCCGCTCCCGCAGCGGTTCTTGCGCAGTCCGTCCCTACCGGGCAAGCCCGAACAGGACGTCAATTAACTCATGCACAAACTTCCGCTTGCTATCATAGGTCTTCTGTGCGGTGTCCCGTTAGCGCTAATTGCAATATTGTTTCTGGCCATCGAGAACCACCCTAGCATCGAACGTCAGATAGTCTTTACTCCGGAACACATAGAGCGTGCAAAGCAGATCGTCGACGCGCATCGTCATTGGGTCCGTCCGGGTATGCTTGCCGCGGCCAAAGTGATGCCGGAAGATGCAGATTTTGCCGCAAATTATCTGGCGAACCGTTTCGGAAAAGGCAGCGCACATGTAACGCTGGCCGACCGCAATGCGATTATCCGCGTAAGCCTCCCCTTACATGGATTTCCGCTAAGCGGCTATCTGAACCTTCAAGCAACGCTCGTCGAGACAGCCACGCTTCCGCAACTTCAGTCGCTGCATGTCGGAAAACTCTCGCTGCCTGACGCGCTTACCGACATGCTTGTACCTCAGTTTGTGCAATGGTTACGGCGCAGTCCCGAGTACCGAACTGGATTTGATGCCCTGAGGCTCGTCAAAATGTCACCAGACGGATTGAGCATCTTCTACCGTTGGGACAATGGTCTCCACCACGAAGTTCGGGCGTCAGTCATTGACAAACATGAACGTAAGCGATTGCTTCGCTATCAATCCCTGCTAGCCGCGAACAGCAAACTATATGAACCTGTAGTATCTCTCGCGCAAATTCTACCGCCATTAGTGCGTCTTGCAAGAGAACGCTCTATAAATGGAGATGCATTGGCGGAAAATCGGGCGGCAATTTTGGTTGCGACATTTTATGTGCTGGGCATTTCTCTCGAACAAATCGTTCCAGAAGCAGTAGGGTGGCCCCACCCCAAACTCCAGTCAGTTACCCTCGATGGGCGTGACGACTTCGCAAAACATTTTATGGTATCGGCCACTATCTCTGCCTATGCCGACACTGCCTTATCCGATGCCATTGGCTTATATAAGGAGATTGACGATTCCCGCTTTGGAAGTGGTTTTTCGTTCAACGACATTGCCGCTGATCGAGCGGGTACAAAATTTGGGGAAAAGGCTGTCGCAAATGAAGTTTCGGCAAAACAGCTCCAGCAGCGGGTTGCGTCAGGGCTAAAAGATTCCGATTTGATGCCGGTATGGTCCGACCTGCCCGAATTCATGGCCGAAGCCGAATTCAAACGACGCTTTGGCGGAATTGATGCACCAGCTTACCGGAACATGATGCGGCAGATCGAGAAGCGGGTCGCTGTTCTGCATGTGCTGCATTGAAAATGCTAACCAAGCGGGCGTTATGCGCCCCTCCACGTATCCTTTTGAATTTATGGTAAAAATCTTTTATTGGTAAACTTGACCTTTTATACGATTAACCGACAGTCAGCGAAGGGGACGTATCCGCTTCGCTCTACAGTCTGTTCAGGAAAGCTGATATGGTGGGCCAGGTCCAGGCGTCGATCTCGCGGTCACCGACAGGGTCGGGCATTTTTGATGGCAGTTTTTCGGCATCTCCGTGAAGCATTAACACAGGCATTCTACTTTCGTAAGCGCAGCGTATTTCCCATAACTGACCATCTGCCCTGATGACATTTTTGGTGATGAGCGCAATCACCCCGTCACAGCCGGTAACTTTAGTTCTGCACTCTTCCTTCCACGCGGGCTCCCATGACTGCTTGACAGGCATATCCACAAACGAGAAACCGGTCTGCTCCTTATTCAGTTGCTCGAGCAGTTGATCACGCAGCTTAATATCTCTGAGCGCGAAGCTGATAAAGACTGTGTTCGTTTTTGAAGCCATTCAATACCTCCCCTTGGAATCAATTTATTGTTAGCAACGCTCAAACGTAAGGTCATTCATCAGTTCGCATTTGTTTCATCACGTCAATCACCGGAGCCTCGGCGGGCCGTAGCCTGAATTTCTATACGCATCCGAGGATCGGACAGTCCGGCGGAGATCATCATCGCCGCAGGCCTGATTTCTCCGAAATATTTGGCCAGCGTCGGCCAGCACTTGGGGAAGTCCGCAGCGCTTGGTAGTACGTACGTTACCCGGACGATATCTCGCATACTTGCCCCGGCCTCGTTAAGAGCTGCGTCAATATTCTTAAGACATTGTTCGGCTTGCTCCACTAAATCATCAGAAATCGTCATTTTGCTATAGTCGAAGCCAGTCGTGCCTGAGATAAAAATCCATTCACCATCAACTACGGCCCGGGAGTAGCCAATATCCCGCTCGAATGCAGAGCCTGAGCTTATTAATCGGCGTGACATGAAATCCCCCTTGACCAGAATGTTACCAAACCCAATTATTGTGATATACCTACAAACCAAACAGGATCAGAGAAAGCATGCTAACAAGTGCATTCCCATTGATCAGTGCGAAAAACACTGGTTCTTGTCCGACACAACTGTGCAAGCATATCGCATCTCTTGGACAGAACCCGCCCGATTGAACACATATTCGGCTCTCAGCGCTTTAAACTGCGCATCAGTAAAAGAAATTGACCGGGCTACATGGCGTTCCTCGTTCCAGAATCTTACCCTGCAGAAGTCAGGTTCCGACCTGCATATTTTGCTCAGCGCCGCACCATAAACGGCCGTGTCCATATCCCGCTTACTATCTATGAGGACCATATGGACATAATTCCCCGAATTTCCAAGCTCAATGGAGCGGACAAGCCGCCAGCCATCACCATGAACCAAAGGGTGCGATTGTAACTGTACCGCTGAACGTTGTTGCGGATCCGCCTGCGTCGACGCGGCAGAAACCGGCCATGACGAAACCAGGGCGATTAGCCCAATACCAATAATTCTATTATTCACAATTACTCCTTGGCTAAATCTTCCCTAGCCATAGATGCATCGGCCGACAATAAAGTCCCTATCGGGTAATTAATCAGCGGCAACTGGTCGAGCAACGTATGTCGCCTTAGCTCAGAACGAATACACGTTCAACGAAAGCGCACCCCGAGGACGCTCACTATCTCTATATAAAACTTCTCTCTGGCGGTTTCTCCATGCGACCGGGAACTGCTCTTGCAGTAAATAGGCACGAAAGACAACTGCACACAATAACTGTTAACGTGAATTCTATCAATAAAGAATGGGGCCAACAAGGTAATCATATTGCTTGCAAGAAGACGGGGCCACGCACATTGCTCATGCTGGAAATCCCTGAGGTGCTCATAAACTCATCTCCTCCGAGATTAAAAAACCCCGTTGGAAGTGAGAGATTCAGAAGCGAAGAAAAGGCTTCGCAAACGCGTCGAGATTATTTACAGTTCACGAATGAATATTTTTAAAATATTAATAATCAGCGTGTTATATGGGGCATGATTATTGCTTATATAGAAAGTGCCCTAATGAATATGGCACAGCCAGCGCGATCTGACCAAGTCTCCCGCGACTGCAAGAAAAAATGTCCTTCTTAAATGCCAGCCCGCAGCGTGTAAATATGGCTTTTTCCTTTTCTCTCTCTGCTGAAGATGCAGGACGGTACTCCCGGATAATCCAGGAGGGGATAGCCGTGCGACGACACTACGACTTTTTACTATGGCTGCAGGGTGAAATCCAGCATTATTTACCTCACGAAATCATGCTTGCGGCATGGGGAAACTTCCCTTCGAATCTTATCCACTATGACATCGTATCCGCTCTGCTGGATGTAAGAACCGATCATGCCAATGTGGAGAGTCTATCTCCTCTGCTCCAAGGGCTTTTTAATCGCTGGATCGAACTTGATAAGACACCCTATGCGTTGAGTATCGGCGAATCCGGGTTCCTCCTGCTTGAATACGAAGAGCGTGACCTGAAGCGCTCCCTGGGCATCGCGTTGCAAGGCATGCAATCTTTATTGGTACACGGGATCAGCGATGAGCGCGGGCATCATGACTGTCTCTACCTGATCTTTAGTTCGGAAAAAAAGCTCGCCCCTTCGACCATTAATGCAATTGAAGTTCTGCTGCCATATATTGATAGCGCATTAGGTCAGATTACGCCTCTCCCCCACAGCGGTCAACCTATCCCATCTTCACAAAATATCGACGACTTTGGATTAAGCAATCGGGAAATCGAGATACTAAATTGTGTCCGGATAGGCAAAACCAACTTCGAAATCGCCGCCGTTCTGGGAATTAGCATCTTTACCGTTAAAAATCATCTTCAGAATATCTTCAAGAAATTAGACGTTTACAACCGTATTCAAGCCGTTTCCAAAGTTGCGCAAATACCCGCAGATAGGTAAATCAAGCCCGGCTAACGCTTTTATATCGGATCGGTATTATTGATCGGGCAGCAACGACTTCGCCATGGGACGAAACTGCAAATGGTAAAACATGTTGAGATACCGTATGGTTTCCTCATGTTCGAGGTTGCTGACAAATTTCCAAAAACCGTAAATGCGGGACAATGTCATCATCCGCTCTGCGTAAAGTCCCCATGTGTAACGTGATTCAACCCTTTTTAGCGCCATTTCGGACACCTTGTCCCAAAAAATTGGATCGACCGCTGAGCGTGCAAAAAAATCCACCATGGCTGAGGCTGCCGCCGAACCGTCGTTAGGGTCAAAGTGATATCCCGAAATGCCATGCTGGATGATCTCCCGAGGACCTCCATAACAAGTGGCAAACACGGGCAGGCCGGACGCCATAGCCTCGATAATCGTCAATCCGAATGCCTCAAATCTAGCAGGCTGAACGAAAATCCCGCGCCGGTCAGCCACATGACGATATAACTCCCCGGCCAGATTCTTCTCCAGCCTCGTTCCGAGCCAGCGCATCCGTCCTTCCAATTTATATTCATTCATGATGGCATGCATATGATCTATTTCGGCACGTTCTTCACTATCATTTGAAGCAGCCGGATCAATATACCCTCCAATTATCAACAGATTAGCGGCCTCCGATAGCTGAGGGCACTGCGCAAACCACGCTGCCAGCGAAGTCAGATTCTTGACCACGTCCAGACGGGCCATCGTGAAAATCAGGGGCTTGGAAGGGTCATCGAAATAACCGCGCGACGGTACGCCAGGATCGCTCGCATACAACAGACGTTCAATGTCGGGAAGCAAGGACTGCAGCCGGCGCTCGCGATCAAGGTATGAGAAATACACATCGGCATCCGCACCTGGCGAGACGATATTAAATTTTGGGTCGAAAAGGTCTATACCGTTCACTACCCGATATAACCCTGGCATCGTGTAGTTCTGGTAGGTTTCATATTGCCCGACCGTGTAAGGAGTGCCGGCGATTTCCTGATAGGTACTGGTAATAATGAAATCTGCGCTATTCATCGCGATAAGATCAGCAGTGTACTGGCAGTTAAAATGGTATTGAGCCTCATTCTCCTGCCAGTGCAAAGCAGAATGAAGATATTTACTCTGTTCCAGCGCATGTGCGATATTGCATTGAGTTATCCCCATCCGTTTCGAAATCAGGGAAGCCACCAAATTGCCATCCGAGTAATTGCCGATAACGAGATCGGGGCGGCCGCTCAGCTGCGCCAGCGCTTCACGTTCGATGTCGCGGGCGAAATTCTCAAGGTAGGGCCAGATCTCGAAACGAGATATCCAATGTCGAATAATTTCTCCATTTTCTTTTCGAAATGGTACCCGCACGATCCAGGAATTTTGGGTACCGTGGACTTTTTCCAGCGGCTGGTTGCATAATGTTTCTCCCGCATCGGGAATCAGGCGTGTGCATATCAGAATTTTTGGTTGTGCCACGATTCCCTGCAAAATGAGACGCTCGCTCATTTCCCGTTCAAGTGCACGTACCTGATCGAGGATATAGACTACCTGACCACCCGTATCAGGCATTCCCAGTACATTATCCTGCCCAAAATAACCATGTGGCGACAGAATCAGTAATTTTGAGATCATGGGAATACGCGCCAGAAAGTTCTCGAGAATTTGCGGCGAGGCGGCCTCCAGAATATCTACCAATAGACTCATGGTGTCGATCACCCGCTTGACATGATTACCCCAGCCGGGCGCAAAACCTAGACCGCTCAGCGGTTCAGCAATCGTCTGCCACGGAGCGTCTTCAGGAAAGCTGTCGAGCAAACCAAGTGCGTGACGCAAACCGGTGCGTAGCGCCGCAACATTGGCAAAGTTGCCATGGAGCATCAACTGCTGGCCATCCATGTTGTGTACGGTTAAGAAATGTAATAGTTTGGCTGCTCCAATACCCGATTGAGTAAACAGCGTACCCGACAGCTGCCTGTTGAGAAACATTACTCCCTGGCCAATCGACCGAGTTTCCGTAAGTCTCGGAAACTCGCGATTAAAAGGGCTAAAGTCCAGCTCCAGTACCGGTTCATGCGACCCTTCTGGACGCACCAGCAACTCCTTGAAAGCAAGATAATCGGAAACGCTGATAATCTCCGGTATAAGTTGTTGCTGATGAATACGTAAAAAGGACCAACGCCCCGCACCTTCGCGTAACGCCAGATATGTCAATGGAGGGCGGCAAACCGCTTCTTGCAGCGACTTGACCAACTCGTGCAAGGGGGTGTTGACAAGAGGCTGCGGGTGACAATCGCGCACCACGTCAAAAGCCTCAAGCAAATCCGAGCGCAGGAGAAGCGGGCGCTCCAGCTCGAACCATTTACGCAACAGTGCATGCAGCTCATCTCGATGGTCTACGGCCCAGGCATCAAATTTTGAAATCATTCGTGGTCTCCGGTGTGGAAATACCAAATGCGTAGTGTGCCATGCCCTCTGCAATACCATCCGCATAACGGGTATTAGCGAAATAAATTTGTTCGTTTCCCCTCAAACTCGCGAGTTCAGGGCTGTGATTGGCAACCACGACACCGAGCGTATCTCCGATCAGCATTTCATGGTCGTTACCGGAATCACCTGCTACCAGAAAAGCACGTAATGGCAATCCCCATTTGTAAGCAAGATAGCGTATTGCTCGTCCTTTGGAGGCACGCAGAGGTAAAATGTCGAGAAATGCCTGGCGAGAGTAGATCAAGTTAGCAGACAGTTTCTGCTCGCGCAGCAAGGCACGGATTTTAGAAATTGGCGGCAACGCCTCGGGGTCGACATTGTAACTGAGCTTGAATTCACGCTGATTTTCTGGGGATTGCAGGATGAGCCCCGGTACTTCGCGCAACGCCTCTTCCACTGCGTCGCGGCGCCACGAGTACTTGATCAGATTTTGCCATCCAATATCAGGCCGGAGCTCCACACCATAATTTATCTCGCTGCCGACCGCGGTAATAAGTACGTCCGGTAATGGCACCCCCCATTCCTTCAATATCTTCAATGTACTTTCCAATGTACGGCCGGTCGCGATACCAAAACCCAGGTTTGGCGGCGTGGCGCGCAGCGTGGCAAGAAAACGGCGCAAGGCAGCGCGATCACCAAGCAGGGTATTATCGATGTCGCTTATCAACATCTGCGAGACCAATGGGAGCGGATGCCGTTGCGGCCGGTATATCGCCATGTCCCGCCGGATTTGCTTTCGCTCGTGATGCAGCAAACGGGATAGAACATGCAGGTATTTCTTGACGTGTGCATCCCAGGTATAGTGATTCTTTACCCCTGCAATGCCATTGCGCGCCCAGCGCTGCCAACGACGCGGCTCAGCCAGTACGTATTCAATGGCCTCCGCTATCGCATGAATATCCAAGGGATTAACCAGCATCCCATTTTTGCAATGGCCGACGATATCTCGTGGCCCACCGTCTTCGGTAGCCACGATCGGAAGACCGCTGGCAGCCGCTTCAAGCAGGGTCAGGCCGAACGGCTCAGTGAGCGCCGGATTGACAAATACGCCTCGACGCTGGGCCGCAAGCCGGTAAAATCCAGCGACATCGATTGGTTTATGCTGCTTTGGCAGGGCAACCTTACCCCACAAATCGTATTGATCAATATCGAGTAATAGACTGGTCATAACCTCAGTCTGAGCGGTCTCAAGTTTGCGGATGTCCTCGCGGTTGCCAGCCACGATGGCAAGATTGGCCCTTTCATGAAGCGAAGGTGAACTACCGAACGCAGCAACCAAAGCACCAAGATTTTTTCGCATTTCCGGACGGCAAATTGTCAATATCAGAGGCTTTCTCGGCTGAACCAGGAAGCGGTCAATCAGTCTCGCGACCTCCGGTTCCGGCGGAGTCCGGCGGCTGGGCGGAGCAAAACGCGATATATCAGTTCCAGGCGGGATAACAACTGCACGCTCGGCCTGATAATTAGTATACAAACCATACTGCTCGGCGCTCTCCTGAGGCGTGCTGGTTATGATCAGACTGGCCTGTTGCAATATGGCTTCCTCGGCAGCGATGCGCCGGTGAAAATTGAACTGACGTTCCAGCGCCTGTGGTTTGCGGCCTTGCGCCAGGAGATGTTGCTGTTTGCTGCGTCCAAGCGAGTGCCCGGTGTGGATCTGCGGAATACCCAGTAGCTGGGAGAGCTGCATCCCGACATATCCGGCATCGGCATAATGGCTGTGGATGACATCAGGCAAGCGCTTCTGCTCGCGCAGAAAAAGCAATACGCGATCCACCAGCTGGTCTAGATAAGGCCAAAGGCTTTCCTTACGCAGGTAGCGGCGGGGTCCGCATCGAAGGCGAATAATCCGGGCGTGATCGCCAAGAATCTCCTCCGGACAGGCGTAGTCCGCCGAGATAGCTGAATCTTCTACTCGGCGGGTTAGCAAATCCACCTTGCCTACTTGTCGTTGACGCGCAAGTGTCCGGGCCAGTTCCACGACGTATAAGATTTGGCCGCCGGTATCAGCATCGCGCCCAAGTTCCAGATTATTCCCTCGAATCAACCCGTGCAGGCTTAGCATCAGCACATATAACTCTTTCATCTATGCTCCAACCATTCTTCAAGGAACGGCTTGTAGAAATCGTTATGCTCTGGAATCGCGCCACGTATCCGGCAAATTGCCCCAGCAAAATGGTGCGCTCGTTGCAAGGCAACCGGCACCGCCCATCCATACAGCATTCCGAGTATGAAAACAGCCGAGAACGCGTCGCCAGCACCTACCGTGTCACGGATACCCGCTATGGCATCAGTCGCCATTGATGTCTGCTGCCCGGTGCTGTCCAGCCACCACACACCCGCTGCGCCGCAGGTAATGAGCAATCCATGTAACTGATATCGCAGAACCAGCGCCCTCGCCTGCTCTTCCGCGGACGTCGCGTCCAAATCGAGCAGGCCGGCTATACGCTCAAGCTCAGTGTCATTGGCTTTAACGATATCTGCGTGTTGCAATGACCAGTGCAGCCGCTCGGCGGATACCCACGGATCACGCAAATTGACATCAAAAAAACGCTGTCCGCCAACCGCACGCAACGTATGGCGCAAGGCTCGATGAGAATGAGCGCGCTGGGCCAGCGTCCCAAAATAGACCAGTTCGGGGTTTACTGCAAGGGCAGTCATTCGGGACAAGCGTGGATGAATATGGTCATAGGCTCTATCGGGAAGAATATCAAATCGATGACCTTCAGCCGTGAGACGCACCTCTACCACTCCGGTGGGATGCATGGAATCGAGCTGCACCCCATGTATAGGTAACCCCGATCTCTCCAGAGCCTGCAGTAAACGCGAACCGGCGTTGTCCTGCCCTATTCTGGTAACCAGAACCGGCACACAACCGAAAGCACCCAAATGCATGGCAACATTGAACGGTGCGCCCCCCAATACTTCCTGGTCGGGAAACCGGTCTATCAAAATTTCACCAAACAAGAGTACGAGGTGTCGGATGGCGGTCATCCTCGGAGCCCATGGAAAAGACTTGATCTCATTAAATCATTAATCGCGCAGTTCAGACTCGCAGGCCGTGCGCGAATATTCGCCGATATGTATCTAAAGAGCGTAGGAAGTATTTTTATAACAGATTTAATTAATAGACTGTGAGCGAGACGTTCAATCGACATTAGCTTGGTATCGAGTCAACGTAAGAAGATATATGCTATCCCTGCAATACCGCACCACTCGGCGATCGAGCGTTTATAGCGGCCATATTTATGAAACAGAATACTAGAATTTGTAGCCTCGATGCAGTGCAACCACATTGGCGGCCAGATTAAAATACTCAACGCGCTCGAACCCGGCTTGCTGCATCAATTTCTTCAGCTCTTCCTGCGAAGGGTGGACACGGATGGATTCGGCAAGGTAACGATAGCTATCCTGATCCTTTGCAATAAATTTGCCCATTGCTGGCAGCATCTTGAATGAGTAAATATCGTAAAGGCGTTGCAGCGGTTTCCATACTTTTGAAAATTCAAGCACGATAACAGAACCGCCGGGGCGGAGCACACGCAGCATTTCTTTCAACGCTGCATCTTTGTGGGTCATGTTTCTGAGACCGAAAGCAACGCTCACGCAATCAAAATAATCATCTGGAAACGGCAACTTCTCAGCGTCGCACTGCGCTACCGACACAGTTGCGCCCTGGTCCAGCAGTCGGTCGCGGCCTATCGTGAGCATGGAATTATTAATATCGGTAAGCCAGACCTCGCCATTTCCTCCTACCTGCTCCACGAACAATGCACTCAAGTCAGCAGTGCCACCGGCAATGTCAAGTACGCGACTACCCTTCCTGATGCTGCTGGTTTCCACGGCAAAACGCTTCCACAACCGATGCAACCCCGCCGACATGAGGTCATTCATCAAGTCATAGCGTTCAGCCACTGAATCGAAAACGCCCGCCACCTTGCGCGCTTTCTCAGTTTCAGGAACGAGGTTGAAACCAAAATGGGTAGTTTTATTCATGAATGTTCAGCTTATATAGATATGTATGCTTCTAAATCATACGAAAGGTTAAATCATTTCGACGTGGGTTGCCGCGTGGGTTGCCCATTGGATGTCGACGAGCCAGCAGGTGGCTCGCGGCTCATACCCGCTTCTTCCATCCTATTCAAGTACCGTTTCCACATTTCATCCTGATGCAGACCATAGTCATAGAGCAAGTCCCACGAATACAGGCCGGTATTATGGCCATCCGAAAAATTCAACTGAATGGCATAACTGCCTACTGGCTCGATATGGTTGATATTTACTTCTATTTTCCCCACTTGTAGCACTTCCTGTCCTGGGCTATGACCGCGCACCTCTGCCGAGGGGGAATAGACGCGGAGAAATTCGCAAGGGAGCCGGAAGGTTTTGCCGTCTCCAAAAGAAATTTCCAGTAATCTGGACTTCTTATGGAGTTTTACTTCAATGGGGTTGGGCGTATTTTTACTGAGTCCTGCCATGGTGACACTCTTCGGTTTGAAAGCCATGAATGATAAACCAGCCTGGGCAAAACTATAACCTCGATGCAAGGACCCATCATTTTAACGTTCATCCAGAGACAGGCGCCACAAGGTGGAAGGCACACCGACGCGCGGCTAGAAAATACCCTCCCGGAAACAATGACACAGCGCAAAAGCCAAACCGCTGGATAAGTGAAGGGCTAAAGTAACGCAAAATGTTTTTGGGAGCGGCGGCGTAGTCGAGGGCGAATTCACTATCGACTGCTAAAATGTCAAGTAAAGTCTTCGCCACGCACGGCAAGTCGCTGGATGAAAAACCGTGGCGTCGAAGGCCTAGTCTGCCGCAATGTGCAAATCATCTACAAACTAAGGGAACGCCGGTATTATCGGTTCTGTTCCTTCAATTTCCACCTCAGGCAAATGCGCCTTGATACGGGCTTCAATTTCCTCAACGCGATTCGTTGGCACGTCAGCCAAAACCAATAGCTGGCCTGCCTCAATCGCCGCCTCAAACTGCTTGATTCTGGAATTGCTGGTGCTCACGCCGATCATGCTCCCGGCCCATGCACCAACCCCCGCCCCTGCCAGCGTGCTTGCCAGCAAAATGCCTCCTGCAATTACAGTTGAAGCAGGAGGAAGCGCGATCGCGACCAATCCAGCAAGGGCGCCAGCTGACCCCCCCAGCGCCAGTCCACGTTCCACCGCAGGAACGAAATCACTTTTCTGCATCATATTGGCTTCGGGCAGGTCCTCAAGCTCAGTGCCACGCTTTGCAATTACGTGAAGGTGCCGCTCGTCAATCCGTGCCAGAAGCAAATCGTCGACGATACGCTTGGCGATAGCAACGTCGGGGACAAGAAAGTAGATTCGTCGCATCATTATCTCCTGATAGGTTTAAGGCAATCACTCAGTGCAAAGACTTAAATCCGCCTTAGTTAAATGATAGGACGGCTCATCCGAAAAAGCAATGTCCGCTCTAATTACGCCATGTCTCGAATCGTAGATACGTCCGTTAGCCTGAAAATCGAATAGCTGATGCTGCTACACTCAAATACGACGTCATGATGGCGTGGACATCATGTGTTTACTATGGTAACTAGTTTGCAACGCCAAATAATACTTTCGCGAGTTCGGAGACTCGGACCAGCTGACTTCTATTACCGCCAATTTAAGATGCCGGGATAAACTATACCCTTCAACCACAGAAAGGAGCGATGATTATATGCCAATGATAAAGACGCGCGCGGCGGTTGCGTGGGTTCCAGGACAACCTTTAAATATCGAAGAAGTTGACTTAATGCCGCCTCAAAAAGGTGAAGTGCTGGTGCGTATCGTGGCTACAGGCGTATGTCATACCGATGCATTCACACTATCCGGAAAGGATCCCGAGGGCAGGTTTCCGGTCATTCTAGGCCACGAGGGGGGCGGCGTTGTTGAAGCTTTAGGCGCGGGGGTAACCAGTGTTGACGTGGGCGATCATGTAATTCCACTCTATACGCCCGAATGCGGGGAATGCAAATTCTGCAAGTCTGGCAAAACCAACCTGTGCCAAGCAATCCGTGCGACGCAAGGACAAGGACTAATGCCCGACGGCACCACCCGTTTTTTTAAGGATGGGAAACCCATTTATCATTACATGGGCACCTCCACCTTCTCCGAATATACTGTAATCCCTGAAATTTCGCTGGCAAAAATTACCAAGAAAGCTCCCCTGGAAAAGGTTTGCCTGCTCGGTTGTGGCGTAACAACAGGCTTGGGTGCTGTTGCGAAAACTGCCAAAGTAAAGGCCGGAGATACCGTAGCGGTTTTTGGCCTTGGCGGCATCGGGCTGGCAGTAATAATAGGCGCGGCAATGGCTAAAGCCGGACGTATTATTGCGATTGACGTTAACCCGACGAAATTTGAAATTGCACATCAACTCGGTGCTTCCGATGTGGTGAATCCCAAGGATTACGATAAACCGATTCAAGACGTGATTATCGAAATGACCGGGGGTGGCGTAGATTTTTCCTTTGAATGCATCGGTAACGTCAAGGTGATGCGGTCTGCTCTGGAGTGCTGTCATAAAGGTTGGGGAGAGTCAGTGATAATCGGCGTTGCCGGCGCCGGTGAGGAGGTTTGCACCCGCCCCTTTCAACTGGTGACAGGGCGCGTCTGGCGCGGCTCGGCGTTTGGCGGGGTAAAAGGCCGAACAGAACTGCCCGGTTACGTGCAGCGTTATCTCGATGGAGAATTCGAACTCGATACTTTTATCACGCACACCATGGGGCTGACGGATATCAATAAGGCATTTGATCTTATGCACGAAGGTAAATCCATCCGCACTGTCATTCATTTCGATAAATGAAGAATGTGTAAATCAGCTCGCTATAGAACTCGTCACAGGCGAACCCGGAAATATATTCAGAGGATGCATAAATTGCCAATCCATGTCTTTTTGCCCAGATCCAAATTAAATGTTGAGGATTTAGCATGTTGCAATTGAAGCTCCTCTCATCCCATCGTTTGTTCGATGGATCTCAAAGACGTTGCACTCATCGTTCAAAATCGCTGAACTGCGACATGAATTTCTCCATTTACCTTCCCCCCGAGACAACCAATAAAGAAAAACCACCAGTAGTTTACTGGCTGTCGGGGTTAACCTGTACCGATGAAAATTTCACGCTTAAAGCCGGTGCTCAACGCGTTGCGGCAGAACTGGGCATTGCGCTGGTTATGCCGGATACGAGTCCCCGGGGAGAAGATGTTGCCGATGCGCCGGATGCCTACGACCTGGGGGTGGGGGCCGGCTTTTACGTGAACGCCACCCAAACACCCTGGAATCAACACTTCCAGATGTATGACTATGTTGTCGATGAGCTACCGTCCCTGATTGAACGATATTTCCCGGTAAGCGACCGACGCTCGATCTGCGGACATTCGATGGGAGGCCACGGCGCACTTATCATTGCATTGCGGAATCCGCAGCGCTATCAATCGGTATCCGCCTTTTCACCTATCGCCAACCCGACTGACAGCCCCTGGGGTAAAAAAGCGTTCAGCCGTTACCTGGGCGATGACGTGACGGGCTGGCGGGACTATGATGCAACATTGCTGATTGAGGCATCGGCATCGATCGCATCAAAACAACCACCGATGCTGGTCGACCAGGGTGATGCGGATGAATTCTTAACGGAACAGCTAAAAACCGAGCGCCTCGTCACCGCCTGTAAAGCGGCGGGCTATCCTGCTCAAATCAACATGCGCGCAGGTTACGATCACAGTTATTTTTTTATCAGTACATTTATCGAAAACCACCTGCGTTTTCACGCTAAAGCGCTTCGTTATCCATGATCGGCCTCTGGCACGGAAAGCTTGTCGATAGTCCGATGATCGGCCGGTGGTTCGCGCTTTATCCTGATCTTTGTAAGTCCTGTCGCGGCGCGCTGTGTTGCCGCTGCATATTGGAGGTTCGGCAGCAAACGTCCTTTCTGCTTCCTGTATAATTCATCCTTTTCTGGAAACGGCTCTCCTATGGAAGCGGAACAACTTAACATTATTGCCTATCAACTCACCGATCTCGCTAGCCGGGCGACAGAATTGCGGAGGTATCTTTGACTACGATGCCAAGCAGACACGTCTGAATGAACTCACCCGGCTAACTGAGGATCCCGCGATCTGGGACGACAATAAGCGCGCACAGGAATTGGGGAGGGAGAAAAAAATGCTGGAAAGCATTGTTATCACCCTGAAAACAGTTGAGCGCCACTTGGACGATGCCCGGGATCTGTTCCAGATGGCAAAAGAAGAGGAAGACGAAGCCACGCTGGAGAGCATTGGCTACGACATCGGGCAACTGGAAAACACCGTGGCGAAAATGGAATTCCGCCGCATGTTTTCCAATCCCATGGATCCCAATAATTGCTTCGTGGATATTCAAGCTGGTTCAGGCGGCACCGAAGCGCAGGACTGGGCGGAAATGCTGGAACGCATGTACCTGCGCTATTGCGAACGCCGCGGTTACAATGTGGAAGTAATGGAAGAGTCACCCGGAGAGGTTGCGGGGATCAAGAGCGCAAGTCTTAAAATATCAGGCGATTACGCGTACGGCTATCTTCGCACTGAGAGTGGGGTCCACCGGTTGGTGCGTAAATCTCCCTTCGATTCCGGCAACCGCCGCCATACCTCATTTGCCAGCGTTTTCGTATATCCGGAGGTAGATGAAACCATCGAAATAGAAATCAACCCGGCGGATTTGCGTGTAGACACCTTTCGTGCATCCGGTGCGGGGGGGCAGCACATTAACAAAACCGATTCAGCCATTCGCATCACCCACAATCCCACCGGTATCGTGGTTCAATGCCAAAGTGGCCGTTCCCAGCACCGCAATCGCGCGGACGCAATGGCCATGCTTAAATCCCGCTTATACGAGGCAGAATTGAGAAAACGCAATGATGAAAAACAAGCAATAGAAGACAGCAAAACGGATATCGGATGGGGGCACCAGATCCGCTCTTATGTGCTGGACCAGTCGCGCATCAAGGATTTGCGTACCGGCGTCGAAAGTGGCAACACCCAGGCGATACTCGATGGCGGGCTGGATGAGTTTATCGAGGCCAGCCTGAAACAAGGCATATAAAGGAGAGCGGATAGTGACGGATGACACTTTAGAAAGAAGCCTTGACGAAACCCCTGATCAGCTTCACGCAGAAACCAAGCTGGTCGACGAGCGACGTGCCAAGTTGCAGGTGCTGCGCAAAGCGGGCAACGCATTTCCCAATGACTTCCGCCGCAAAGATTATTCCCTGGATATTCACCGGCAATATAGCGAGCATTCCAACGAAATGCTGGAAGCGGCATCAAAGAACGTAAATGTTGCGGGACGCATGATGCTGAAGCGTGTGATGGGCAAAGCAAGTTTCGCCACCATCCAGGATATGGGCGGACGCATACAACTCTACATCGCCAGCGACATAGCCGGTGCGGCGACTCACGAAGCATTCAAGCATTATGACCTGGGCGATATCCTGGGCGCGCAAGGTACGTTATTCCGAACGAGAACCGGGGAGCTATCGGTACGCGTCACAGATCTGCGGCTGCTGACAAAGTCCCTGCGACCCCTTCCGGAAAAATTTCACGGCCTGACCGATCAGGAACAGAAATACCGCCAGCGTTATCTCGATCTGATCACTAACGAAGATAGCCGGAAGGTATTTATAATCCGATCCGGAATCATCCAGTCCATTCGTGAATTCTTTACCGCGCACGGCTATCTGGAAGTGGAAACCCCGATGATGCACCCTATCCCGGGGGGCGCGACGGCAAGGCCTTTTACCACCCATCACAATGCGCTCGACATGGGCTTGTATCTGCGCATAGCACCTGAGCTTTATTTGAAACGCCTGGTAGTAGGCGGCATGGAAAAAGTATTTGAAGTAAATCGAAATTTCAGAAATGAGGGAATCTCCACACGGCATAATCCGGAATTTACCATGCTGGAATTTTATGAAGCCTATCAAGATTATGCCTATCTGATGGACTTCACTGAAATCATGCTGCGGGAAGTAGCCCTAAAAGTTTTAGGTTCTACTAAAATCACCTACCAGGGCCGGGAAATCGATCTTGCACAACCATTCGAGCGGCTCACCATTACCCAGGCTATCCAAAAATTTCATCCGCAATACACCGATACGCAACTTGGCAGCCGTGAGTGGCTAATTACAGCGATGCGACTTGGAAATATTGCTTTCAAGCCAGAAGATGGCATTGGGGGATTACAGCTTTCGCTTTTCGATGCAGTTACCGAGCATTTACTGTTTGAACCGACTTTTATCATTGATTATCCGGCGGAGGTTTCCCCCCTTGCCCGACGCAACGACGCCAATCCCGCAATAACCGACAGGTTCGAACTCTACATTGCCGGCCGTGAAATCGCCAATGGCTTTTCCGAATTGAACGACCCCGAGGATCAGGCGGCGCGTTTCCTCGAACAGGCCCAAGCCAAGGAAGCGGGCGATTCCGAGGCAATGCACTATGACGCCGATTATATACGGGCTCTGGAATATGGCCTGCCCCCTACCGCAGGCGAAGGTATCGGGATAGACCGTTTGGTTATGCTCTTCACCGACAGCCCAAGCATTCGCGATGTCATTCTGTTTCCGCAATTACGGCGGGAAGACTGATTGCACCGGGTTTTCTGAGTGTCAGGTCAGCTTTGATCTTTATATGGTTGTTTCTGCATTATCCTATTCGCCACATACCCACTAAGGGTATTGACTTATACCCCCATCAGGTATATCGTGAGACTGTCTGGAATCGAGAGATATCTCAAGTTCACCTTGCTCCCAGCATTTTCGTTATTATTTACGGCCTGAAAATGCTAAACGTGTTTCCGGTACTGCGCGGCTTCACCTTCTGTTTGCCTCACTTCGTGACGAAAGGTGTTGCGAATGAGTTAAGAGGCCAGCGCAGTCCACTCAAGATCGGGCTGCTGAACGGTTTGATGTTGGGTTGCGGCCCCTTGCAGGCCATGTACATCATGGCTGCTGGCACCGGAAGTGCCGAAGAAGACGCTACGATGCTGTCTTCGGCTTGGGCACCCTGTTGCCGCTCTTGAGCTTCGGCCTGATTGCCAGCAGCGTATCACGAAGCGTCATGCACCAGCTAGTACTCGTTTCGGCAATTCTGGTTATCGCCATGGGCTTGATGATAGCGAATCGGGGACTCAAACTGACCGGGTCGGGGTTACGACTTTAACTCTTGTCGTCCCGCTGGCAGCAGGTAACCCCAGCGGATAGTCACATTGAATCAGTTGAATCAAGTAAGGGTGGCCGATAGCGAGGGCGAATATTCCCGATAGCCGCCAAGTAAGTTGACCTTCATTAGTTTTCTAACCAGGACGCCAGGTATTTATGCATTCATTGACTCTCAAGCACATAGAGCTGCCTATCGAAGGCATGACCTGCTCAGCCTGTGCGACGCGCATCGAGAAGAACCTGAATAAACTACCCGGCGTCCATGCGGCGGTCAACTTTGCCAGCGAAAGGGCGCACGTGAAGTTTGATGACGCCACCACTCTACCCGAAGAATTGGTTCGCTCCATCGAGAAAGCCGGGTTTCACGTCACTCCGAAAACGGTACAACTTCAAATCAGCGGAATGACCTGTGCGACGTGCAGCGGGCGTATTGAGAAAGTGCTGAACAAGCTTCCTGGTGTCGTTGCCACCGTCAATCTGGCCACGGAAATAGCCCACATCAACTTGAGCCCCGGCATGACAATGGTGGATGCCCTGATCGCCGCCGTCGCCAAGGCAGGCTATAGTGCCAGCGAAATCAGCGAAACCATGCGCGCCGAAGAGAAAACCCGAAGGCTTGCCGTTTACCATGCAGAGCTTCGCATGTTCTGGATTTCGGCCGCGCTAACCCTGCCGCTGGTGTTACAGATGGGGCCCATGTTCTGGGGCGATCATGCAGAATTCCTGCCGCGCTGGCTGCAGTGGCTGCTCGCAACTCCGGTACAGTTCTGGGTGGGCAAGCGCTTCTATATTGCCGCATGGCATGCATTACGCGGGGGTGGGGCCAACATGGATGTGCTGGTCGCTCTGGGTACCAGCATGGCATACTTTTTCAGCGTGGTCGTAACGTTGCTGGTGCTGGATCAGCATGTTTATTTCGAGGCAAGCGCCGCCATTATCACCCTGGTGCTGCTGGGCAAGCTGATGGAAGCCCGTGCCAAGGGCAGAACTTCGGCGGCCATTGAAGAACTCATCAGACTGCAGCCCAAAACCGCCCGGATAGAGCGCGATGGTGAGATCATCGAAGTGGACGCAGGCTCCATCAAGGTGAGCGATATTTTTATCGTGCGTCCGGGTGAGAATCTGCCCGTGGACGGCATTGTCATCGAAGGGGCCTCCGATGTGAATGAGGCAATGCTGACTGGCGAGAGCCTTCCTGTCGCAAAACAGCCGGGGGCCAAAGTCTATGCGGCAACCACGAATCAGCAGGGCCTGCTCAAGTGCCGCGCCACCAGCGTCGGCGCCCATACGCAGCTAGCAGCAATCATTCATCTGGTGGAGGAAGCGCAGGGCTCCAAGGCGCCGATCCAGCGATTGGCAGACATCATTTCGGGCATATTTGTACCGGTGGTAGTGATCATCAGTATGATGACCCTGATCATCACATGGTGGCTGACAGGTGAATTTGTTCCAGCGCTGATCAACGCCGTGGCGGTACTGGTCATCGCCTGCCCCTGCGCATTGGGATTGGCGACACCAACCGCAATCGCAGTTGGAGCAGGACGCGGCGCGCAAGCCGGCGTGCTGGTAAAAAATGCCACCGCGCTGGAGCAGGCAGAAAAAATTCAGATTCTGATCGTGGACAAAACCGGCACGCTCACGGAGGGAAAACCGGCAGTTACGGATATTGTTCCAACCGGATCAGTTACAGAGCACGCCCTGATGCAAGCCGCTTCAACACTTGAGCAAGGCTCCGAACATCCTCTTGCAAAGGCGGTAATGGAGCGCGCTGAGGGCATGAATATCCGCCCGCAAGGCGTGAGCGATTTCACCGCCATCACCGGTAGCGGGATCACTGCCCGCATTGATGGGGATGAATATATTCTCGGTTCGCCCAAATTTCTGCGGGAACATGGCGCTCTGATTGATGATAGTTCAGTAGCTGCTCTCCAGGCCGAAGGCAAAACCGTCATAGGTGTAGCCATTGCATCCAATGGCACGCCGAAAGTGCTCGGCTATCTCGCTATCGCCGACCGGTTGCGCAGCACGTCCGCCAAAGCGGTAGCGCGACTGCAATCGATGGGTATTGAAGTAATGATGCTGACCGGCGATAACGCCGCCACCGCAGCCGCCATTGCCAGGCAAGTGGGCATTACCACTTATCGCGCCGAGGTGCTGCCACAAGACAAGGCAACCGAAGTGCGAAAAATGAAGGCTAATGGTAAATTTACCGGCATGGTAGGCGATGGCATCAACGATGCCCCGGCATTGGCCGCAGCCGATGTAAGCTTTGCCATCGGTGCGGGCTCCGACGTGGCGATTGAAACCGCCGACATCACCCTTATGCGTAATGATTTGATGAGTGTTGCCGACGCGATCTCGCTCTCACACGCCACGCTGAAGAAAATCCGCCAGAATCTATTTTTTGCCTTTATCTACAATGTGCTGGGTATACCGCTGGCTGCAATAGGAATGCTTAATCCTGTTATTGCAGGGGCAGCAATGGCGATGAGTTCGGTATCGGTGATCAGCAATTCATTGTTGCTGAAACGGTGGCGGCCGGGTACTTAGGAATTCCTGAAACTGCAGGAGTCTGCTAGGCTGTTCATTAAATTAACTTACTAGAAGGAGTCATAAAATGCAAACGAAAGTCATAGAAATCAAGGGAATGACCTGCATGGGATGCGTCAATAGTGTGAAGAATGTACTGGAAAAGATACCTGGGGTGGGCAGTGCAGATGTTTCCCTCGAACAGAAGCAGGTCACTATTCAGTACGATGCTGCCACAACTAACGCTGATCAGTTCAAGGACGCGATTACGGGGGCGGGTTTTGAAGTCGTCACCTGGTAAGGCTCTGTGTCATGCACCTCAGACAGTAGTGCAGCCAGACAAAGAAGCCCTGATACGGCGCCTTAACCGTATTGAAGGCCAAGTGCGCGGCGTCAACAAAATGATACTGGAAGATCGTTATTGTGTCGACATCCTGAATCAGGTATCCGCACTGCAGTCTGCGCTTGACGCTGTTGCCATGCTGTTATTGGAGAATCATACCCACGGTTGCATGCAAGGCGCTATCAAATCAGGAAAAGGCGATGAAGCAATTGATGAGCTGATGACAGTAGTACGGAAATTCGCGCGGTAAGGTGTGGGCTTGTGGGGATTTGCCGCCTCCCAGGAAAAATCGGAATACAGCTAAGCAGGCTATCTTCTGATGCAGTCCAGAGTCTTATTTTCTGTAGCGGGCCCATGAAGACTCGCCGCAATAACCGTTATCCTGAAACCAGGTCATCGCATCCTCAAGCGCTTCCACCGCAGGTCGATATTGATAACCCAAGTCACGTACGGCCTTATCACAAGAGTAAAACATCTTTTTCTTCGCCATACGTACACTGTCCACGGTCGCACGCGGCTCAACGTTGGTCACCATTGCCATTTTTTCCATTAGCCAGGCAGCGGGTAGCACCAATTTGACAGGGAGGTGGAAGCGCTTTATCCGCTTGCCGCTTATTTCATCTATTGTCTGCAGTATCTGCAATAAAGTCATGTTTTCACCCCCCAGGATATAACGCTCTCCCGCTTTTCCATGCGTATAAGCCAGCAAGTGACCATGGGCGATATCGTCGGCATGCGCGACGTTCAAGCCAGTATTTATATAGGCTGGCATGCGTCCACGTAGGGTGTCCACCACTATACGTCCTGTTGGGGTGGGTTTGATGTCGCGTGGCCCTATCGGTGTAGATGGATTTACTATCACCAAAGGCAGCTTATGTTCATCGGTCATTTGCCGAACAATTTGCTCCGCCATGAATTTTGATCGCTTATAGTGCCCGGTCATTGAGCCGAGACTTGAAGGGGTTTCTTCGTTGACAGGAGAGCCATCCTGATTCGCACCCAAAGTTGCCACACTGCTCGTGTATATCATGCGTTTCATGCCAGCCTCAGCTGCGGCCAGTATCAGCGCATGAGTCCCCCGTACGTTAATGTCATACATGGTTTCCGGATTCGGTACCCAAAGGCGATAATCCGCGGCGACATGAAATAAATTGTCGCAACCGGTAACTGCGCGCTTCAGTGATTGGGGAGAACGTAAATCACCTTCTGAAATTTCTACCGGCAATTTATAAAGATTTCTGCGATCACTTCCCGGCCTGACCAGGCACCGCACTTCGTGCCCAGCATCCAATAAGCAGCGTGCAACCGCCGAACCGATGAATCCGTTCGCACCCGTGACCAGTGATTTCATCATGTTCATTTCTTATTTAGCTCCTTGACGCAAGAAGCCTATAAGCTGCGGTGGCAACGCGCAGTGAGATGACGCCCGACGCCTGTTCCCTCCCCGCGGCTTCTTAAATTGGCGATCGAAGGCGTAAGTCAAAACGATAAATATGAAGGCGGAATAGAGCAAAAGTAAGTGTTCGTTCTTGTCTATATAAAGCCATATAAGAATGTTATTTGTTTCGTCAATCACGTGGGCTGTCTTGCAAGATGCTTCTCGACATCTTCTTTGCTAAAACCCAGGGCAGCAGCAACACGGTCGGCATGACTTACTCGGGATATGCCCGGAATCAGACGATAAGTTGGACCATGGGGCAAAAACTCGCCTTGCAGATAATGACCAATCCCCTTCTCGTGCAAGCGCTCGCACAATTCGTGGTTGTGGCTAACAAGCAATGTGCTCGCTCCAAGTTTATAGAACCCAGTGAGGACATACTCGGACAGATCCATCTTCTCTTCGAACGTTGTTCCCTCCGAAAGCTCGTCCAGCACAACAAGACTGCGAGGAGTGGAGTTGAAAAAAACCTCGCGCGTTCGTTTCAATTCATGGCCGAAACGTCCCGTCCCCTCATCCAACCGTCCCGGGTCCGGGACCTGGTAAAAAATGTGTTCTGCCGGTACCAGGCACGCCGCAGTCGCGGGAACATAACAGCCGATCTGACCCAATAACTGAATCTGGACCACGGTTTTGCAATAGGCGGTCTTGCCACCACTATTCGGTCCCGTGATGACCAGTAGCCGTCCAATATCATCGAGTAAAATATCGTTCGGAACATAGTCGAGATTGGTTCTGCCAAGTAGCGGATTTCTCGCTTCGGTAACGCTTAGTAAATGCCGCTTGCTTTCCAGAATCTCCGGCAGCACCATTTTGCCGCCAAAGACCCGCGAATAGCGGTGGAAAGATAGAATCTCGTCGATCATGCCCAACGTATCCAGTGCGCGCGCTAACTCGGGGCTATGCTTGAAAAACTTACGCAGCGGATAGATTACGGAATCGCGATCGGATGCAGCAACTGCAATTAAAAGGACGGGCAGAACCGGCACGGCCAGAACGAGTATCCCATATCCCAGATAAGAAATTCCAAAACTGGAGAGAACATTCTGGAAAAAAAAGAGGATTGCACAAACAATTGCCAATGTTAGCAACATCGGAAATGGCTTAATCATTGATGGCGTGAAGCGAGCAATGGGTAAATAACGCGGCTTTTCGTCCCCGGTCTTGAATTTTCCTTCCATCGGGTAGACTGGCCCGCGCATCAGTGCATAGGTGCGAGAGTTTCCGAAGCTGCTAATGGCATCAAATAAATTCCGCAGATATGCGCTTTGGGGCTGTGGCACGGTACGCGCCGCCTCTACCAGATCAACAGCAAAGGCGGTACCATCGATGAATTGATGGTAACCATAACCGCTGAATTCCATCTCATCTTTTCCGCCTCTAGGATTATCGATAGCCATACCGCCGGTAAAGGTACCGTAGAGTAACTGGTAAAGGGAAACCTCTCCCGGCGCCATTGCTTCGATAAAATGCTGAAGCCCTTCCCGCAGACCAGAATTTGATTCCAGCTCGCGTAACGCCTCCTGTTTCCTTTCAACTAAAGCAGGATCGGAAACCGGCCGCGAAAGTGAGCGGTAAATCACTGACTGCCCCACGCGCGTGACCGCGTGATTCAATGAATCAAATAACTGATTGGCTTCAATCGCATCGAAGGTCTTTGCGTCCAGCACGCCCGTATCAAGTTCAGTTGGCCGTGTATCTCGCACGCCTGCGGGTCGCTCGCCAACGGAAAGGATAGGAGGCTGATTCCAGAATGAATCAGATATAGTTGAATCGTTCATATGTCGTCTGAAGGAACCTGTGAATGAGTCCTCCGTGGCATGCTGCTGGAAAACTCGGATGACCACAGGGCTCACTACGCAAATCATGCCCGGTCTACAATTCCAAGGATACGCAGCTGACGCTCCGCTTCTACTGCAAACTTCGTCGGACGATCTATCAGAGATTGCTATGCCTAATTATTTCAAACCGGCGAGGCTGCGCAGGATGCCGGAAATTGATATTCCCCGCATGCCCACATTCGATCAATGCAATAGCTAAAACTACACCATGTCCGATAAAAAGACGGGAAAATTTACAACCTCTCTGTGTCGAAAATCTATCACTCAACCGGTTGCGCGTCAACGCGACATTAGTAGTCGATGCCTGAACAGCCGCATTGGAGCTATGCAACGTACCGAGGAACCTCTGAATAAGTCGTTCCTATAATAAAGAAAAGAGGAAGCGGCCAGGTTCATGCTTAGACCTGTTCAAGGCCGGCCCAACTCGCGCCCGGGCTTTCAAAATCAATAGCTGGAGCCCCGGCATCATTATCTGATCCGTCCCCCTCACACCCCCGAACCCGCCACTGGCGGGTTTTTTGTTTCTGGAGATCACAAATGAGCCCACCTAATCTACAAAACGGCACGGTCGTCATGCCACGGGATGAGTTCGAACGCCTGCTCGAACAGGCCGCCGAGCGCGGTGCCGAGCGCGGTGCCAAGCGCGCGTTGACCGATGTCGGCCTGAACGGCGATGACGCTGCCCACGACATCCGCGATCTGCGCGGCCTGCTGGACGCCTACAACACCGCCAAGCATACCGCATGGGAGACCGTTATCAAGATGATCGCCACCGGCTTCCTGCTTGCCCTGGTTGCGAGCGCGATCACCAAACTCAAGGTATTCGGGGGTGGCCAATGATCGAGACACTCCTGGGCGGCCTGCTGGGCGGTGCCTTCCGTCTCGCCCCCGAAATCCTCAAGTGGCTCGACCGTAAAGGTGAACGTGGCCACGAGCTGGCAATGCAGGATAAGGCACTGGAATTCGAGAAGCTGCGCGGCGCACAGCGGATGGCCGAGATTGGCGCGAGTGCAGATGCTGCATGGAACGTCGGTGCCATCGAAACCTTGCGCGAGGCCGTTCGCACCCAGGGCGAGAAAACCGGTGTCCGATGGGTCGATGCGTTGTCATCCAGCGTGCGTCCGGTGATCACCTACTGGTTCATGGCGCTCTACTGCGCGGCCAAGACGGCGTCGTTCGTGGTGGCCGTCACCGCAGGCGCAGGCTGGGGCACCACCATCTTGCACACATGGACCGAAGCCGATCAAGCGCTGTGGGCCGGTGTGCTGAACTTCTGGTTCCTTGGGCGCGTGTTTGACCGTGTGCGGCCGTGATCGAAGTTCCGGCAGTCGCGATTGCCCTGGCCAAGCGCTTCGAGGGGTTTCATCGAGTGCCGAAGGATGACCCTCTGCGACGTGCTTACCCGTACATCTGCCCCGCGGGATACCACACCATTGGCTACGGCCACCTGTGCGATCCAAAGCACACGCCGATCACGGTGGCCGAAGCCGAGGCCTATCTTGCTCGCGACCTGATGACGGTGCTGAACGCCACACTGCGCTACTGTCCGGTGCTGGCTAGCGAGCCCGAGGGACGACTCGCGGCAATCGTGGACTTCACTTTCAACCTCGGTGCAGGGCGACTCCAGACGTCGACCCTGCGGCGGCGGGTCAATCAGCAGGGACTGGACGAGCGCGGCGCAGGAGCTGAGCCGGTGGGTCTATGGCGGCGGGAAAGTGTTGTGTCCGGATTGGTGGCGAGACGAAAAGCAGAAGCCGCAATGATACGGTGACGGCAGCAGACACGTACCAGACGACCGCCTGATAGCGGCAACCTACACAGGTTGGATAAGGCAAACTTTTAATAATATCGGGACTCGTCAGCGCGTCCATCCTCCGGTAAAATCAAATTTTAGAGGACTACCACAATGACTGTTTTCACCATCGGCTACGAAGGACTTAACATTGACGCATTCATGTCGCTGCTCGCTGAGAACGATATCGACATGGTTGTCGACGTCCGCGAGCTGCCCCTATCCCGCAAGCCTGGTTTCTCGAAGAATGCGCTTGCAAATGTATTGAACCTCTCTGGACGGGACTATGTCCATATGGTGAATTTGGGCTGCCCGAAACCCGTGCGCGACCGCTATCGCGAGGATGGAAATTGGAAGCGCTATACCGAAGAGTTCCTGAAGCACCTCAAATCACAAGACGAAGCCATCTCCGAGCTTTCAGCCCTTGCTACATCGTCGAACTGCGCGCTGCTTTGCTACGAGGCTGATTCGAACTTCTGCCATCGCTCGATGGTGGCGAATGCGGTCAAAGATTACTGCGGTGCGCGTGTCACGCACATCAAGGCAGTCGCTAAAACAGCGAGCCCTGCGGCGTCACTTCGGCTGGCTTTCGCTTAGGTGGGTAAATCAAACTGATGATCAGCCACTGGTCTTGAAACCGGTGCTGATTGCCCATCAGGAACATCAAGTCCTTTCCCGTCAAGTCCTCTTCAAGTTTGGCCCGAAACGGTTTTTCCCAATCGACCCCGTGACTCTGGCGGCAGTGCCAGAACAGGATGCCCGCCTCCCAGTCGACGATCTTGTGCTTAAACACCTTTTCGCCTTCGGGCGTGTCGCAGGTGTATCGGTAGTAGAAGTCGAACGGTACCTTCCTCAGCGTTTGTGTCATCTTCTTGACCTCAGTGTCGCTGAACAACTGCCCTTGCATCTCGTAGCTCAGTAGCTTATCCCGCTCCTCGCCGGTCCACTCCGCATTTCTCGCCTCGACGATCTCCAGCGTCAACACCTGCTTCGGCCGCATCAGCGCCAGCGACAAACCCGTCTCAACACGATTAGCTTCAAGATCATCAAAGCTCGTGAAAGTCGGCAGCTTCTCGATCCAAGGCCACCGCGCTTCCCACTGCCTCTTCGTGTCGATCACGTCGCCGCAGTTGATCGTGTCGACAAACAGCTTGTAGCTTTCCGCCCGATGATCCTTGTTCGCCTTCTCGACACGCACCTCAATCCACTGCCACTTCTTGAACTTCTGGCCTTCTTCGATGAGCCGGAATGGCACCGGGTACAAGCGTCGCATCACTCCGTGCTCATTGATACCCGCAACACACGATGTTTCGACATGCTGCGCGCTAGGCGACGGATACGTTTTGGCCAGAATCAATATGCGTTCAACTTGTGATGCCATCGGCTCTCCTTCCCCCGGTTGTTGCAGACGAGGGGCTACCCCTTCACCTCAAAGCACCTCAAAGCGCAGATAGTCGGATAGTCGCTTCGACTCCGACACCTCGTCGTGTGGCACAAGCAGGTATTTCCACGCCTTGGTTCCGACTTCGGCGGCGTGATCTGACGCGTGTTTGCACCAACGTGCTGCCGAGCTGGCTTTGGCCTGCACCTCTTGGGTATTCACGTCCGTGCGAGCTTTGGTTTCAACCATGTAGATGGTCGTATCTGTTTCGGCGACAAAGTCAGGGATGTACTCTGGCTGCTCAGTGCCCAATTTGTAATAGATCTGGAACTGGCCCTTGGCAGGCTTGAGCCACTTCTGGCAATCGCGCTCCAGGATGATGGAGAAGCGCCGTTCGGTATCCGAGTCAAATTTTTGAAGTGGGTACAGGCAACGTGTGAATCCGCCGAACAGCATTTGCTTGATGCGGCTGGTCTCGGTTACTGTTTCACGGAAGTGATGCGCCGTCTGGCCTGCCGTCGCGGTGTAATTGCAGGGCTTCAGTTCGGTGAAACCACGGCTCACCTGAACCGCATATTCGGTCGCTTCCTCCCAGAAATGCGCCATCATCTGCGCATGAATTTCCCGCGCAATCAAACGGCGATCCCGATCCAGCACGCTGCGGGCCTCGTCATCCGACAGGTAACCCAGTAGATGCTGCACCATTTGACCCGCGAGGTCATAGAGCAGGTCGGCGTGCGTGAAGTAATCGATGTCGTCGAAGTCGACCAGCGCGTGGACGATGTAGTCCTCCAGCCGCGCTTCCTTTAGCCCCACCTCTGATGCCAACGTGAACTGCTCGTTGGTGCGCAGCATTTGGCCGACGATCTCGCGCTCGCCCGGCTGCAGGTGTAACTGAGCAACGTCCAATTTGAATGGATGAAAGCCTGTTGTGACTTCGCCTGTTGGAACGACCGCAATGCGAGGGATGTCGATGGTCTGCTGAACCACGATCTCCGTGGTCTTGGCAACCACGGCCGCCAGATCGAACTTCATCGCCCTATCATCAACACCGGCGAGCAAGTTGCCTTGCAGCGGCTTCAGCCGTTCGGCCACCTCGGCCAAAATCTCCTTCTGTACCTCGGGCTTGAGCAACGCACTACTGGTCGGCACCAGATCGCGCTTGACCTCGTACTTGCCGATCACCTCCATCACAACACGTGCTGCCTGGCGTTCTGCGTCCGTTGCAAAAACTGGTGTGGCAGTCGCCGGAGGTGATGTTGTCCCATCCCCATTCGCCGTCGGTGCAACCACCACCATCGGTGCATCTGTCAAACCAAGCCGCGTCATCGCACCTGAGACTACCTGCACGCTGACCTTCTTGTCGTCGGCGCTCGGCGCATCGAGGATCACCTGTTTGAGCCGAATCGGTGAATCCGTGCGATTCGCGTCGTCGATGATTTCCTGGAATTTATCGTGCGCGACGATATTCAAGCGATCCACCGCTGCCACCCCGGTGCGTTTTCCATACGGCAAACGCAGGCCGCGACCAATCGATTGCTCGATCAACGTGCGGGCATTCGCGGCGCGCAACGGTACGATGGTGTAGAGGTTGGTCACGTCCCAGCCTTCTTTCAGCATGTTGACGTGAATCACGATCTCGGTTGGCTCGTCCACGCTTTCCACGGCCAGCAGACGAGTGATCATTTCCTCTTCTTCCGCACCGGTGCGGCTGGAATCCACCTGAATGACTTTGCCCTGGTAGCGCCCCTCGTAGAACGCGTTCGATTCCAACAGTGCCAACAGTTGCCCTGCGTGTGTGGTATCACGCGCGATGACCAGCATGAAGGGCTTCACGAGCTTGACGCCGTTTTCGCGGGCGTAGGTCAGCAGTTCTACCTTGGTGGTTTCGTGCAGACGCACGCCGTCTTCCAGTTTGATCTTATCGATCTCCTCGGGTGTGTGGGCCTTGGCATCGAAATTGCGCTGGGTAACGACCGCGGGCTCCTTCACAAACCCATCTTCCATTGCCCGCGCCAGCGGGTAATCCATCACCACGTTTTTGAATGGAATGGTCTTTCCGCTGCCTGCTTCCACAAACGGTGTGGCAGTCAGTTCCAGACCGAACAGTGGCTGCAGATCGTTGATTGACCGCACACCTGCGCTTGCTCGGTAACGGTGCGACTCGTCCATCAGCAATACGAGGTCGGGCAGATTTGCCAGATGGTTGAAATAGCTATCGCCCAGCACTTCCTTCATCCGTTTGATGCGCGGCTCTTTGCCGCCACGCACTTCGGAATTGATCTTGGAAATATTGAAGATGTTGATGCGCACGTCGTGCGCGAAGCCTCTGGGCTGATCGTCCACCACGGCACCCGACTGGTCGTAGTTGTCACCCGTGATGATCAGGGGGGATTGTTGGGCGAACTCGGCGATGCCCTTGAATACGTACTTGGGTGTATTGCGGGTGAAATCGGCGATCAGTTTGTTGTAGATCGTCAGGTTGGGGGCCAGCACGAAGAAATTGTTGATGCCGTGCGCCAGATGCAGATAGGAGATGAACGCCCCCATCAAGCGGGTCTTGCCCACGCCAGTCGCTAGAGCAAAGCACAGCGACGGAAACTCCCTCTCGAAGTCTTCCAGCGTCGGGAACTCCGCTTTGAGGCTGGCCAGAACTGACGGAATATCCCGCTCATGCCCAAGCATTTCAGGTGAGGCTTCGAGTGACCGCACCAGCCGGGAGAGAGATTCCGCCTGAGGTGGGCGAAGAGACAGGCGACCGGTGACGGCGTTCAGTACGCGTGCATTCATACTGCATCCTCAACACCAGGCAATTTCGCCGCATAAATAGTGAGGCACAGCTCTAAATCACTGACAACCTCATAAATCGGCTTTATTCCCGCTAACCTTTCGCTTTCTTGCAAAATCATTTCTACACCAAAACCGCGTCTATCCATCAGGTAGCTCTTGCCCAAAGCAAGATCATCAACCGGATAGTATCGCGATAGCAAGCTGGCTAGTATTTCATTGCGAGGCACCGACAAGCGGCTCATGGAATCGAGCGCTAAAGTGTTCGGCAATGCACCTGGCGTATGAATTTCCAAACGATCACTAAACATAAATAATCGAATGCGCTGGGCATGCTGCGAATAATCGCGATGAGCCACCGCGTTGACTATCGCTTCAAACACTGCCCCTAGATGATATTGTGGATAATCTACCCGCCCCAACGCCTTGCGGGCCACCGTTTGCATATTACGGCGCACGAAATGGAAAGCATCCATGATTTGGCGATCCAGCGGCCCTTGAATTTCAAGCGCATCGACTTGGGCATTGGGGTCGTTACGGGTACCCGAATGCGCCACTGCCAGAATTTCTACATTAGGTAACCAGCGTGCCGGATTAAGCGTACACAACAATACGCCGACCACCGTCGGCGTGAGCTGATCATCGCTTATGGTCAACAAGTGCAAGCGGCTCAGCTGTGTCGTCACCTCGCCTTGATCGGGCTTAATAAAGCGCCGAAGCAACAACGCGTCAAGATCGTCAAAATGACAACGTGGAACCGCTTGCTCCTCAAATCGGATAAGACGCGCCTGGCTACGCTGCTGAAATAATCGAGCCAGTGCATCCGGCGGCAATTCACGTTTCGCATGGCCCACGCGCCGAAAACAGCCATTGGCACTTTGATGTACCCACAAACTTTGCGGCACCTCCACCACAATCACCGGCTGCATCACGCCTTGTGCGTCAGGCAGCTCAACATGCCGCGTCACTATATCCAAGGGGGGCTTGATACGATCATTGCAAATAGCAGTCAGCCAGTTTTCAACACGATCAATTTGCGCAAGTGCAATACCCGTAATATCCCGACTTTGGTCATCTACCCCCAAAATCAACAAACCCCCTTTGGCATTCGCCATGGCCGCCAACTCATCTGATAGACTGTCCGGATGAGGTGTGATATTTTTATCGCCGTCCGTCAAAACAAGCCGCTTCAACTCCAGGCTTGAGTCTTCCCCCAAACGAATGCGTTGTAGCAAGTGTTCTATGTTCATGATTCACCCCCCTCAAACAAGCCGCCCTGTCCAGGTGCAGCCTTATTCTTTTTCGATGGTTTGTTGACGCTGGTGGCCGCCGCAGGCTCTGATTTCTCAACCTTGGCCATCGGCAGATTGGCCACGTTCAGGCTGTAGTCGTCATGGCCCCACTCGCAACGTGCCAGCACCATCTTGGGGATCTTCTTCAGCGTTAGATTTGGCCAACGCTCAGCCGCCTTGGCAGCGGTCACGCCGTGAAAGGCTGCGCAACACACGAGCACACTTTGCTCGCTGCCAATTTCGTCAGACAGCGTCTGTAGCTGATCGGCAGAAAAATTCTGCGTGGTGACATAGATGAAATCGCGCTCGCTGGAATGGCCGTGCTGCCACCATTGCGTCTCGGACGGGGCGTAGCTAAATCCTTCCAGCTTGCACAGCGCTTCGGCCAGGTGCGCGGCGTTGTACTCGGGATTGATGACCGGGTTGCCCCAGCGGTCGTTGACGATCAGGCTGGGCGCCAGCTTGTAGTAACGGAAGCCGCCGCCCCCTTGCCAGTTCATCGCATCAGTAACACCACCCTTGTCATCGCCATCGATGACTTTCTGTAGACGTGGGATGATGTGTGTGTTGCAGTGCTCGCCCAGCTCGACCATGAGCCAGCGGCGACCCATTTTATGGGCGACGGCGCCTGTAGTGCCAGAACCAGCGAAGGAATCGAGGACAAGGTCATTCTGCGTCGTGGCAATTTCCAAAACCCGTTTCAATAAGCGCTCTGGCTTAGGTGTGTCAAATACGTCCGCACTATTAAAAGCCCTGACCTCTAGTTTTGCCTCGTGGTTGTGCCCGACTTCTTCATTAGGCCAGAAGGTGGCCGGGGGTCTCGTCGGACTCTCTTCGATGTACTGTTTAACGTATATTTCCCAGCGTCCATCTTTTTGAATGAACTCCAACTCGCTCATATTCGCTGGCACGTTCTCTTTCTTCCAACGCCAACGTCCTTCCGTACCATCAGGCTTGATAGGCAAAATTTCAGATCCATCTGGTGCAAGAATCGAATACCACATAGTGGGACGATCTTGCCGCAATGACTCTGAACCCTCCTTTCTCAAGGATCGGCGTCGATAGTATTTATTTACGGATTCATCAAAGAATCCAAACTGCGCTGCGTTCTGATCTTTCGGGAGCTGGAGCGGAAAGAATTTGTCCGTCTTCTGATAAACCATCAGATGATCATGAGACACGCTAAAGCCACGAGCATCCATTCGCTCGCTATAAACTTTCTGCCAAAAGCAATTGGCAACAAAGTTGAGGCGTCCAAACACCTCATCGCACAACACCTTCAAGTAATGCGCCTCGTTGTCATCAATGGTGATCCACAGCGATCCATCATCAGCTAACAGCCGTCGAATAATCTCCAGCCGGTCGCGCATCAGCCCCAACCAGATCGAGTGCTCCACCCCATCGTCGTAATGCGTGAACGCGCTGCCCGTGTTGTATGGGGGGTCAATAAACACGCACTTCACCTTGCCCGCAAACTCCGCCTCCAGCGCCTTCAAGGTCAGCAGGTTGTCACCGAAGATCAGTCGGTTGTCGAAGATGTCGTTGTCCGTCACCCGATGCTTCGCGTGATAACTCCTCGCCGGGTCTTCCAGCAAAATTCGCGGCTCCAGCTTAGGCCGCACGTCCTTGCCGATCCAGGTGAGTTCGAGTTTTTGTTTTTTCATTGAGCTATTTACCGCATCAAGATAGCTGCGCTATCCGCCAGACTGTAGTTGCAAATTTGGCTAATGACTTCTGGCGGGCAGCGATGCGGTCAGGCGTCCAATCGGCGTTATCTTCTGCAATTTTGCGGGTCAGATCGAAACCGCTGGCAGCTAACACAGGCTTTTTCACGGAAAAACTGGCATTGCCAATATCCTTGTTAGCTCCTTTAGCCAGCAAGCACATATTGCCCAAGCGGTATGCCATCGCATCGACCTCTTCGTCGCCAAATGTCTCCCAACCATCTTCCGGATTCTGAGGCAGGATGTGTTCGACATTGAAACTATCGCTTTCGAAGTCATAATCCTGCCCACCGGCCTGCCGCTCCAAGGCGCACAGGATGTAGCGAACAATGCGCAAATTTCTGGAATTCGAGGTGCGTATGATTTTTTCGGAGAAGGCTGCCTTGAAAGCATCGTCGCTTGGGTAAATCGCTTTCATGGCTTCCAGTGCCGCAGCAGCTTGCACTATTTCCCCGTTGGAAGTTTTTTGTGCCACAGCGTAATAGACGCGTTCTTGCTCGTTGGTTGGTTGACTACCGATGACGTTGTAACGAAATGAAATCATCACGCAACTGCGTAACAGACTTTCAAAATCTCCAGATGCAAACCGACGGTGCGCCGCCACAATCAACGGGAACGGCTGGCGCACACTGAACATGCGCAAGTCCCGCGCATAGCCTTTGAGATCAGCAGGCCATTGCGATGCTTCCGGCTGTGTAAGTGCGAGATAGGTATCCATGTCCTCTTCCATGCCGCGCAATAACTCGAATACGGCTTCACGGCTGGCGACCCTGGATCGAATGGTTTTAAACAGTTCAGACTGCCGAACAAAGCTTCGGCGACTAATCCAGTGAACCCGCAAAAAATCAGGAAAACTTTCGCTACCCAGCCGAGTGACCATCGCCTCCCAACGGTCTTCCAACACCTTCATTTCGTGAGGATGCTCGTTTTCCCGATGCAGAACGGAAAAGAGATAATTTTTTAGCAGGTCAGTAGAGGAAAGACGTACACCCCGTGCATTGAGCGTTTCAAAAACCTTATAAGCATTTAATTCGTCAGTGACGCTGATAACGGTAAAAAACAAGCGGTCGCTCATGGTTTCGACCAGAGTGGCCAGCGCAACCCCTTCGTCTTCCCCTGCATTTTTTACCCGATCCCTGGCATGTTCGCGCACACGTTTTTCAAACCACTCGAATGCTTTGCGCAAGCTGTGTTCAGAAGCCCGGAACCCCCTTTGCGGTAAATGACCCATCGGAACCAGATAGGTCTGGAAATAGCCATCGTTATTACGATTAAGCGTAAGTTTTGAGCGCGACACCAAGGTAACTGGATCAAGGTAGCCAATATAGGTTTGGCGTATCTGGTCCATCCGTTGCTTATTGCGCTCAGGTTGATTTTTTTCTTCTATCAAGCGGTTCAGATTCTTTAGTGCGGCTAAAACAATCAACGTCAGCGTTGTTAACCGCTGTTGTCCATCGATGACATCAAAGCTCTTCTCATCTTGTGACTGAAGCACGAGATAGCCCATATAGTGGGCTGGCTCGCCACCTTCTTGGATTGTGCCAAGAATATCCGTCCATAAATCTTCCCATTCAACGTCAGTCCAACTGTAATCACGCTGGAACCGAGGAATGCTGTAAGTGAGGCCGTTGCCGATCAACTTCCGATAGGTATTGTTTTCGGTCTTGAAATTTGTGGCTGACATATTCACTCCTTGGTTGGCGGAACAAGCGCCTGTTGCATTCTTTCCGAAGTGCCTATTGTATGAAATTCAAGCACGTCAATCTCCTGCAACGATTTCCCCGCAATCCCCTGCAAGTCCCCATACATCCCCACCGTCGCGCCCATCACGCGCTCGATCTGTTCTTCGCGTTTAGCCCATTGCTTCATGATGACCTTTCTTTCCTTGTCGAGGTCTTCCTGCATGGTGGAGAATGCTTCGACGATGGCTTCCACGCGCTGGCGGAAACGCGGGCCGGTAAGGTACTGGTAAACCATTTCTGTTTTGGTTTGCTGACCTTCGGACGACTGCCGCGCCAGGGCAAGTTCCAGCAACGACTGGCGCAAAACCATAGCTAACGGCAATGCAGCGCGAGGATGTGTTACCCAGACGCCCTCTACCATTTCGAAGGTTTCAACGCCTTTCGGCAATATATGGCTCACGATCACGGCGATTTCTGACTTCGCAGTCCGCTGATCATCGCGAAGTTTTACCAGCCAGCTATCGCTCCAGTTCTTGGTGCGCTTGGATTCCCACAAAATGGTGCCGCCGGACTGTCCGCCCGCGCCCACAACACGGTGCAGCACGTCGCCGCCGAATTCGCCCTTAGCTACAGGCTCGATAGCATCGAAAGGGAATTTGGTGCGTAACAGGTTTTCAAGTTCCAGTTCCCGCACTTCGCCCTGCAACTGTTGAGAGCCTTGCTCGGCGCGCCGCTTGAGTTCTTCGATCTGCTTCTGCATCGCGGCAATGGTCTGCTCTTTCTCCATTACCTTGAGCTTCTGCTCTTCCTCGGCTTCTTTTTTGGCTTGTTGGCGGGTAGCGTCGAGTCCTTCCTGCACGCGTTTTTCAACGGTGAGTTCCAGTTCACGTTTGGCATCATCCAGTTCACGCTGTTTCTTGATTAGCTCAGCCTGTGCCTTCTGCGCCTCAGCCAGTTTCTCATTGTTCCGTTTCAACACCTCTTGAAGCTCGGCAAGCTCCTGCGATTTCTGCTCCAGGTCTGATGCCGCAGCCTGTTTAGCTTTTTTGGCCTCCTCCGCTGCAATCCGGGTGCGATCTTTTTTCAGTTGTTCAGCTACCTGATCTGCAATCTGTTCATCCAGTTTGTGCTTTTCCTCAACGAGCTGCTTTTCTTTCTCACGCATCGCCTGTTCGCGTTGAGCAATGTCGCTATTCTTCTTTGCCAGTTGCTGTTCGTACTGCTTTCGTGTCGCATCAATCAGCGGTGCAGCCAGTGATTCGGTCAGTTTAATTTCCGTCTTGCAGTTCGGGTAAATAATTGTTGGCTCGGTTATTTCGCTATCCTTTTTTGTGCGCCGGAATCGCTCAACTGTTTGAGCGTGCTGATGCCAACCAACGAACGCATCTGCGTGATGGCGATGGCATTCAACTGCACCAAACGCTCCGACGCAGCCAAGCCTTGATGAATCAGCACCGCGTTGATGCTTTCCAAATTCGACAACACGACGAGCTGTTCTAGCGTGGCCGCGTCGCGCATATTGCCGTTTTGTTCGGGATTCGCTTGTCACTGGACAGCCGTGATGCCAAACAAGGCGATATTGAGTAAGTCGGCCTCGCTGGCGTAGACAATACTGGTCTGTGCCTTCGTTAAGCGTGCTGGGATCAGCCGCTCTTTGATGGCATCCGTATGAATTTTATAGTTAACTTTGGATAAGGTGCGCTGAAAACTCCACTCCAGCGCGGTAGCGCGAGACTCTTCGTCCTTGAGACGCTGAAACTCTTTAATCAGGTAAATCTTGAATTCGGCGCTGATCCACATACCGAATTCAAAAGCAATGTCTTTGTGGGCGTAGGTGCCACCATACCGCCCCGCCGTGGCTTGTAGTCCGATGGCATGGGTTTTCTCCACCCTTTCTTTAACGCTGATTTTGTAGCTGTTTAGACCAACTTGGCTTTTAATTATGGCGAATTCGCCATAATTAAAACTGGGGTTGTAAATACTTTCCCAAATACCCAGAAACTCAACCGTGTTCCTGTTGCGCAGCCAATCTGAGATAAAAAAATCGCCGTCCTTGGCTTTCAACATGTCGGTCAACGAGATGTAGTCCTGCTCATGCCGCGTTGCGACATTGATTTCGACACCCTGGACCACCATGTTTTTGTTTTTCATTGCAACACCCATTCAATCGTAAATAAGGTTTGTTCATCGACTTGCTGCTGTAGCTGCAATTCAAGTTGAGCGATGACGTCATTGCGCTGTACTTCGATCTCATCTTGCCGATTGAACAGTTCGCGGCGTAGTTTGCTGCGCTTGCCTTCCAGTTCACGCTGGCGCTTTTGATGAGCGAGCTTTTCTTCGAGCGTGGGCGAGACGGCCGCCGTGCGACGCACCTCCTTGATCTCGCCGTCGATGATCTTGATTTCCTGCTCCAAGCCCAGTTTCAAGTCGTCGGCCCACGCGTCGAGTTTTTCAACTTCTTGCTCAAAGTAACCAAGATTGCGTTGGTTGATCTCGCGCAGGATTTGCAGCTTCCGATTTTCCATATCGGTAGACAGAGCGCCGTTAGGCTCTGGAAACAAACTCTCCGCTTGTTGTTGTGCAGGCAATCGCAGCAATTTTTCTGGATCGTCCTCGGGAAGTAGCAAGCCTTCGGCGGTGATGGCCGAGACGATCAGGTGCTGTTCTTGCTGGCCCAGCGCATCAACGGAGATCAGGCTGACCGCGAGCCATCCGCTTTGCCCCCGATGCGCTTTGAGGGTGCTGACCTGTGTGCCGTAGCTGTCGTAATCGAAAACGAGCCTGCCGCCCTCCAGTTGTCGTGCTTTTGCCTGTTGAGTAACCCATTCGGCGAGCGGGTGGCCGATTCGATAGAGATGGGAGTCTCCGCTGCGGCGGGGCAATTCATAGCGCCCGAGAGCAATCCCCTCAAGGTCTGCGCATGGCGAATGCAGCAGTCTGAATCCATCGGCGTCGAATTCAGCGTGATCGCCAAGCTCGGCCCTGGTCAAATCCATCAGCATTCGCTCGTATCTGTTTCGGGCTTTGCTGCTGTCGTCGGCTCGAATCCGAAGTTTGTCTTGCACTTCCTCGTCGAAATTCTCCAGTAGAAGCTGGCGGGTCTTGATCATTGCCTCATTGATCTCACCGGACAGGTCGAGCTGCAATTGCTCGAAACTGCTCTTGATGGCTTCCGGGTCGCGGCAGTTCTGGTAGATGTCGGCGATACGCCGCTCGAAGTCAACGCCGGAGCCGATGGCACCCAGCACTTCGTCGCTGGCACCGAACACGCCTTCGAAGAGCTGGAATTTCTGCGCCAGCAACTCGTAGACGCGGGCATCCGCTTCATTGCTACGGTCAACAAAGTTAACCACCACCACATCGAACTTCTGCCCGTATCGATGGCAGCGACCAATGCGCTGCTCGATGCGCTGTGGATTCCAGGGCAGATCGTAGTTAATGACCAAGGAGCAGAACTGCAGGTTGATGCCTTCAGCGCCTGCCTCGGTCGCGATCATGACGGTGCCGCGTTCCTGAAAATGCTCGACCAAGGCAGCACGGGTGTCAGCCGTCTTGGAGCCGGAGATTTTGTCGGTACCCTTGTGACGCACCAGCCAATCCTTGTAGACCGTCTGAGCACGCGCGTCGCTGTTCGTGCCGTTGAACAGCACGATGCCATCGCCATAGTGGGTATCCGCCAGCAAGGACAGCAGGTACTCCTGAGTTCGCTTGGACTCTGTGAAGATGATCGCCTTCTTGGCTGCACCCAGACGTTCCAATTCGGCAAACGCTCGTTCCAGCGCAGTCAGCAGTGCCTTACCCTTGGCGTTGTCACGGATGTTGGTGGCGAGCGCCTTGAAGTGTCGAAGCTCTTCGATTTCCTGAGTGACTGCGTCGCGCTCACTTCTCGCTGTCGACTCGGCGCTGGCATCGTGTTCATTCCACTCGTCGGCGGTTTCGTCGAGCGACTCATAGTCCTCGTCCAACTCATCGGCGAGATCAGGAACGTCGGGAGCTTCATCGAGCAGCCCCTGCAGGCGCTTGGCCATCGTTTCCAATGCGCCAGCGATTGCGTGTGTTGATGACGCGAGTAATTTCCACAACACCAACGAGATCAGTTGCCGCTGGCCATCCGGCAGCGCTTTTAGATTCGGGCGGCGCAGATAATCGGCGACGAGAGCGGACAGTTCTCGCTCCTCGGTTGACGGCGTAAATTCTTCAACGATGGCCCGTCGCGCGGTGTATGACACGTACTGCTGCACCTGCCGACGCAAGGTACGCTTGCAGATTGGGGCGATGCGGGTGCGCAGGGCATTGAATGCCTGCTCCTTGTTTTGCTGGATGAACTGCGCGCGAAAGCTGTCGAGATCTCCAAAAACTCTGTCGTCGATCATGCTCACCAACCCGTAGAGCTCTAGCAGCGAGTTCTGCAGCGGCGTTGCGGTCAGTAGCACTTTTGAATGAACGTGTGCCAGCGCTTCCTTGAGCGTTTTGGCAATGACGTTGCTCGTCTTGTAAACGTTGCGCAGGCGGTGCGCCTCGTCGAGCACGACCAGATCCCATTTGATGTCTTTAATGTCGTTGGCTTTGGCCTTCGCAAACTGGTAGGAACAGATGACAGGCCCGGACGGCATCAAGAATGGATTCTGGCTTTCCTGTTTACGGATCGTGTTGTATTTTTTGGCCTCAAGAATCAGGCCTTGCAGATTGAACTTGTCCTGCAGTTCTTGGTGCCATTGCTTGCGCAAGTTAGCTGGGACGATGATCAGGACGCGGCGACGGCGCTCGGCCCAACGTTGAGAGATGACAAGACCAGCTTCAATCGTCTTTCCAAGTCCGACCTCATCAGCCAGGATCACGCCTCGAGAAAGGGGATTCTTGCAGGCGAACAACGCGGCCTCGACCTGATGCGGATTGAGATCCACCTGCGAGTCCACCAGGGTGGACACCAACGATTCCACCGTGTCGCTGGCCGCACGACGCGTCAGCAGCCACGCGTAGTATTGGCTTTGGTAGGGCGTGAGTAGCTGTTGTGTCACCAATGGAGATCCCCCTCGTTCTTGTTCAGGCATGCGATTGCCCTGACTTGCGCGGCTCGGCTTGTATTCACTTTGCCTCGTCCGTCTTCTGGCGGATGCTCTCGGCAATCCAGGCGTCCAGCTCCGAGCGTCGGAAACGCCACGTACCGCCGAGCTTGAACGCAGGAATCTCGCCCTTCTGGGCAAGCCGATAAACTGTTCTCTTGCCAGCTTTTAGGTACGCAGCGACTTCGTCGAGCGTCAGAATCTCGCCATCAGTGTCGGTCATCATCTTTTCTGCCAAGTTGGCCTGCGGTGGATTCCGGTTGCCAAGTTTAGCCAATTTTCCCACATTAGACGGTAAACTACCAGCGGGGAAGACGTGACGTTCGATGCAGTGAGACGGTAGCACTGCTGGCCGTCATCCTGTTGGAGCGTGAACGAACTCCGAGGCTGCTCAATGGCACGACTGCTGGCGGGAATCAACAAGCAGGCCAAGCTGACTTCTCGCCTCGAACCTCTAGCAGTCTGTCGGACTTAGCGGCGGAATGAGATAATACTGGTTATTCAAAACACTGCCACTCGCCATGAGCCATTTCCGCCCGATCGACCGCAAGACTGCCTATCTTCTGCCCCGTCGGTGGAGTAATGGCTGCCGGAGGACCACCTGGCACGGTTTATTGTCGAGGTGGTGGATGGGCTGGACGTGAGCCGACTGGAGTGAGCCTATGGGAGCCGTGGCAGTGCGGCGTACCATCCGGCGCTGCTGCTGTCACTGCTGGTTTATGGTTACGCAACCGGCGTATTTTCCACCCGGAAGATCGAGCAGGCGACCTTTGATTCGGTGGCGTTCCGGCGGCGCTTTCTGGACGAGATGGCGGGCATCTTTGTGCAGGTGCTGGAACTGGCGCAGGAGATGAAACTGTTGAAGCTGGGCACGATCAGCCTGGACGGCACCAAGGTTCACGCCAACGCCTCGCGCCACAGCGCGCTCTCCCATGG
>JACCWK010000157.1 GCA_013697655.1 Nitrosospira sp. | reverse complement strand
CATGGGGAGGCCAATTCGAGCAACTGATCTCCGCTGCCCAGCGCCTGCAAATTGTAATACCGCTTGCTCTCGGGCTCATCTTTATTCTGCTTTATACGATGTTCGGTAATGTGCGTGATGGCTTGCTGATGTTTACCGGCGTGCCGTTCGCACTTAGTGGTGGAGTATTGGCACTGTGGTTGCGCGACATTCCCTTGTCTATTTCTGCCGGAGTCGGATTTATCGCCCTGTCCGGGGTGGCGGTATTGAATGGCCTGGTTATGTTGGCGTTCATCCGGGACTTGCGGGAACAAGGATTGACCCTGGATGATGCCATTCACAATGGTGCCCTCACGCGGCTGCGCCCAGTATTGATGACGGCGCTGGTGGCGGCCCTCGGGTTCGTCCCTATGGCTCTCGCCACAGGGACGGGCGCGGAAGTGCAACGGCCGCTGGCAACCGTGGTGATCGGGGGCATCCTGTCGTCTACCGCGCTGACGCTGCTTGTCTTGCCAGTGCTGTATCGGCTGGTTCACGGCAGAGATAATTTAAATCAGACGCCAGACTGAGCATTCATTGCCATAATTACCATGGCGGGCCCATCAACACCCTTTGAATAAGTCCAGAGTTTGCCCAAAAGTTCCACATCCCGGTTCGCTAAGAAGGACTCCTCCTTCCAGCTGGCGGTATTTAGGTTAAAATACCCCCTTAGTCAATTGGGTATCCCTTCCTTTCATGAAAAAACCCCGCGTCCCTCATCGCATTAAATCTCCACGCGTGGTTCAGGAACTATCTCGTCTGGCCGCAGGGCTTGCCGCTTCCGGCAGCCGTATTGAAGATGCGTTTTGGGAGAACCGGCTTGCGGCAAAGATACACGCCCAGTTGCGGACAGGCGATGATCAGAATCTTGAAGCGGTGCTGGATCAGCTTTATGACACTGACTCAGCGGGGTATGGTGAATTCATTTATGCCATCGAAGCGGCGATCGAATGTAGTGTATTGACAAAGGAAGGCCACGGTTATGATGTACTGATGTTTGCGGCGCCGGTTCTGACGTGGTCGCGCTTTTCGATCCCTTCGGGGCCGGTAACTGAATCGGTTCTCTCCGATCTGCGGGTGCAGTTGCAGGCGCATGTGCTGGCTGCGGATGTACAGTTCGTGCTGGCAGATTGCCTGTTCAGCCCTGACCAGTTGCCACGCGGCTATCACCTCACGCACGAACTGGCCAGCAAGTTATGGACGGCCGCAGTCGCAGGACAGCAGGACGTGCATATAAATCCACGTCAACTGGCTGAAACAGGACGTTTCCTGTCGGATACGCGTTATCTGCTTGGTGCAATTGCCGCGCCTCAGGGAAAGCCTATGTTCCGTTGGCAGGAAGCCAACGGGAGCAGCGAGGACAAAATTGTCGGCAATTCGTCTGGAGCAAAGTTCTCAAAACAGGAAATATTGCTTGCATGGCAGACTCAAGGAACCGAAGCCCTGCGACCGCTATTTCAGGGTTGTGCGTTCGAATTGCTCATACCCGATGGCTTTTTTTCAGCATGGCGTATGGCGGATAGACTTGCCCGGCCCTATTCAATGCATGCTACAGTGGATTTTCTTCAATCCACTTTAAGTATCTCCGCAAACAGGCTGCGTGCGGTAATCGCACCTTTTTACGACCAGTGGCTGGAGGAATACCGCATAAGCTTCACCCTTAAAGATCGTGACGAAGTACTCTACGGCATCGTCTGGGCACTGGTAGGGGATGAAGATGAAAATAGCGATACTGTGACGCAAATCGAAACAACGCTACAGGAATGTGGAATAGCTCATACTACATTCCTGGACACTCGTTTTCTGCTGGAATATTGCGAAGAATGCGGCGCGCCGCTATTTCCAAACCCGGAAGGCGAGGTTGTCCATGCTGAATTTCCTGAGGAAGGCGAGGTGGTGCAGGTGCATTTACATTGATGTAAACTGAGCAAGGACTAATTAGTAGTGTCCATCGGATTTCCGAACTGCGCAATTCCTCTCCGCCAAGCTTGATGAAAGAACTGGCAAATCATAGGCAATTCCAATTTTCTCTAACAGTGAGCTTGACCTATCTTCCGGCATTCAATAGTAGTTTTTCCAAAAGTAACCGCCACAATTACTTTCTAACGAACCGTAAACCGCATCATTCGACATTATGAAGTTTCTTTTTGATCTTTTTCCGGTTATCGTATTTTTTGTCGCTTTCAAGCTTTACGGAATTTACGCTGCTACTGCTGTAGCCATCGCTGCCACTTTTGCGCAAATCGGCTGGGTATGGTTTCGCCACCGCAAGGTTGACACCATGCTGTGGGTAAGTCTCATTATCATCGTCATTTTCGGCAGTGCCACACTGATATTACAAGATGAAACTTTCATCAAGTGGAAACCGTCTGTGCTTTACTGGCTGTTTGCCGGCGCGCTGCTATTGACTCATGCAGTTTTCAAGAAGAACTTGATTCGTGTCATGATGAAAGAGCAGATCTCGCTGCCAGAGGCTATATGGGCTCGCCTTAATGCCAGCTGGGCAGCATTTTTTGCTTTGATGGGCGGAGCCAACCTATATGTGGCCTTCAATTACTCCACCGAAACATGGGTCAATTTCAAGCTGTTCGGATTCATGGGGCTGATGTTGGCATTTGTCATATTACAAGGGCTGATGCTGGGAAAATATATGGAAGACAAGGAGGATAAAAAGGCGTGATGCTATACGCGATAAGTGGCGAAGATATCCCAGAGAGACTGGAAAGACGTCTTGCAGCTCGTACCGCACATCTGGACCGCATTAATATATTACAGAAAGAGGGGCGTCTTATCCTGGCGGGTCCATACCCGGCGATTGATAGCCCGGACCCCGGCCCTGCGGGATTTTCCGGCAGCCTTATCGTAGCTGAATTTGAGTCTCTCGAGGCGGCCCGCACCTGGGCGGAAACAGATCCCTATGTCACTTCGGGTGTATTTGCCAAACTTACAGTCAAGCCATTCAAAAAAGTAATGCCGCCATAGGCATAGGCACGATGAATACCGTCGAACTAATCATGCAGAAACTGGCTGTTCTTGACCCGCAACACATTGAAGTTGTGGACGAAAGCGCCAGACATATCGGGCATGAGGGCGCCAAAGCCGGCGGCGGGCATTATTTTCTTACTATTGTGTCACACCAATTTTCCGACAAACCGACCCTGGTACGACACCGGTTGGTCTATACAGCACTGGAAGAGATGATGCACAAGGATATTCACGCGTTAAGCGTAAAAGCGTATACTCCCGAAGAAATCTGATCTAATTCAATCCACTGACAAGGAAATCCTATGCATTTTATGAAATTTTCCCAATTTACAGTGCCTGTTATTGCTGGCCTGATCTCCGTAACGACTGTTCATGCTCAAGCCCCCGCCCCCATGGCCAAGGTTAATGGGATTGCCATTCCTCAGTCACGCCTTGAATTTATTGTAAAAGCACGGGCCGCTCAAGGGCAAGCCGACACTCCGGAAACCAGAAAAACCTTGCGCGATGATCTCATATCCGAGGAAGCGATAGCCCAGGACGCGCTAAAAAAGGGGCTTGATAAAGATCCCGACTTCATATCTCAACTTGAAATTGCACGCCTCACGGCCTTGGTCAGAGCGTATCAAATCGATTACGTAAAAAGCCATCCGGTTAGCGACGAAGAGCTGCGTAAGGAATATGAATCACTGAAAACTCAGATGGGCGATAAGGAATATAAGGCACATCACATCTTGGTCACTACCGAGGCAGAAGCTAAGGATGCCATTGCTCGTATCAAAAAAGGCGGCAAGTTTGACAAAATTGCCCAGGAAAAATCCCTGGATGCAGGTAGTAAAAATAAGGGTGGCGAGCTCGACTGGAGTCCCGCCGGAAGCTACGTTCAGCCGTTTGCGGAAGCGTTGACGAAACTAAATAAGGGTCAACTCACCGATCAACCGGTGAAAACCCCTTTTGGCTACCATGTAATTCGATTGGATGACGTGCGACCTTTGAAAATCCCGCCGTTCGAGGAAATAAAGCAGAACTTGGCGCAACGGGTACTGCAACGGCAATTCGCCACTTTTGTCGCCGAGCTTCGCAGCAAGGCTAAAATCGAGTAATCCTCAAACAGAGATTAAAAAGGCGGTCGGGTCTGATCGCCTTTTTGCATCTTGGATTCGGCGCGCGCCCTGTCGGCAAACCCGGATCTATTCGAGATGCTCGACAAACCTGAGTTATGTAACTATGCGCATTCGCGGCGCCAACGCACATAGCAACTCATAGCCCACCGTACCTGCTGACTGCGCCACCTCTTCTACCGGCAGTCCCCTCCCCCAGAGCGTTACCTGACTGCCCACCCCGGCATCTGAAATTTCACTCAAATCTACGTGCAGCATATCCATAGACACCCGTCCAATAACACGGGTACGTTTGCCGTTCACCAGCACCGCCGTCCCGGCAGCGGCATGACGCGGATAACCATCGGCATAGCCGCCCGCAACAATGCCGACACGCATCGATCGATCAGCGCGAAAAACGTGGCCATATCCAACGCCGTCTCCTGACTTCAGCTCTTGCACCGCAATAATTTTGCTGGATACCGTCATTGCCGGATACAGATCCAGTTCCGCAGCAGTCCTGTCAGAAAATGGCGATGCGCCATAAAGCATGATGCCAGGCCGCACCCAATCGGCATGTGTTTCGGGGTAGCGTAGAATAGCGGCGGAATTAGCCAGTGAGCACGGCAGGTTTCGCCCTCCCGCGGCAGCGTTGAAACGCTGCATCTGGGCTGCGACGCTTTCGTGTCTGTCGGACTCATCAGCGCGGGCAAAATGACTCATAAGCGTAATCTGCCCGACAGCAGGATTGGACTTTAAAGTTTCCAGCGCCCCCGGGAACTGCTCCAGCGTAAAACCGAGGCGATTCATGCCCGTGTTGAGCTTTAGAAATACATCCAGCCTACCACGCTGCCTGTATGCTGATAACATGGCCAGTTGTTCGGGATGGTGAACTACGGTACTTAAATGGTATTGCTCGATCGACGCCAACTCCTCCATGGCAAAAAAACCTTCGAGTAGTAAAATGGTCTGCCGATATCCCGCTTCCCGCAAGCGAACGGCGGCGTCCATTTCGAGCAGGGCAAAGCCATCTGCACGCCCCAGCGCCTCGGCAACTCGCAGCACTCCATGACCGTAAGCATCGGCCTTGATCACTGCCATTACACGCGAGCGGGGAGCATGGCGACAGACTACGGATAGATTATGTTCGAGCGCGGAGAGATCAATCAGTGCCTGAATGGGACGCGCCATCAGCATTCAGAGCGTAAAGGATATTTCATTAGCGATGCTGAACCAAGATTGATTTTAATGAGTGGCATAAGTATTTCGTGGTATAAACTTTTTCGCCAAAATAACCCTGACGGCCATTGTATAATCGCACGCCGTATGCCGAGAAAGTTTTTAGAGAGGTAATCGCTTGAAACGCGGATTTTATACCATTATGGCGGCGCAGTTTTTCTCTTCGCTGGCAGACAATGCGCTGCTGGTCGTCGCCATTGCCCTTTTGATAGAGTTGCATGCTCCCGCCTATCTCACTCCCATGCTCAAGTTTGTATTCGTTTTATTCTATGTGATCCTTGCTCCTTTCGTCGGCGCTTTTGCAGATTCCATGGCCAAAGGGCGGGTAATGTTTATTAGCAACACTATTAAAATCTTGGGATGCAGCCTGCTTTTCCTGGCGGCGCATCAATATTTTGCTCTCGCCGCATACGCAGTGGTTGGGCTTGGAGCCGCCGCCTATTCCCCAGCAAAATATGGCATCCTTACCGAACTGCTTCCCCCGGAAAAACTGGTGATAGCCAATGGCTGGATTGAGGGGTTAACCGTAGCTTCCATCGTGTTGGGCACAGTCTTAGGCGGATTGCTGATAACACCTGCCGTCTCTGCCATATTTCTAGGATTCGACTTCCCCCTCATAGATACTGGAGTGGATACCATACCGGAAGCTGGTATTCTCCTGATCGCCATTTTTTATGCTACGGCCGCCATCTTCAATCTATACATTCCCAACACCGGCGTCGACCACCGCATTCTCAAGAAAAATCCCATATTCCTGATTCACGAGTTTGGGCACTGTATGAAATTGCTATGGACAGACAAACTCGGTCAGATTTCACTCGCGGTAACTACACTGTTCTGGGGCGCGGGCGCAACTCTTCAATTTATCGTATTAAAATGGGCCGATGCGGCACTTGGCTATCCGTTAAATAAAGCCGCGCAGTTGCAAGGCGTAGTAGCCATCGGGATTGCGGTAGGGGCAGTTTTTGCGGCACGGCTGGTGTCGTTACGGCAGTCGGTAAAAGTAATTCCTCTGGGCATCGCTATGGGCATCGTGGTGATGACCATGATCCTGGCGCGCGACCTGTGGATTGCGATCATATTGCTCATGCTGATAGGGGGGCTGGCGGGTTTTTTTGTGGTGCCAATGAATGCTTTGCTGCAACACCGCGGACACATCCTGATGGGTGCGGGGCATTCCATAGCGGTACAGAATTTCAACGAGAACTTGAGCATTCTCACCATGCTGGTGGTATATGCAATCCTGGTAAGCTTCGAAGTGCATGTTTACACTGTTATTATTCTATTCGGCCTATTTGTCGCGGTGATCATGGCGTTGATTCGTCAATGGCACCTGCACAACCAGAGCATTGAAGATTCCCTCCATCTGATCGGGGTCCATAAGGGACACTAAATATTGGATACCGTTACAGAATAACCGGCGTATCGGGCAGTTCATTTCCCCTGCCCTCTCCCTCTATCGAAAAATGTTTTTGCAAATGGCAACCGACAGCGCTGATTCCCGAGATTACGCCTGATTCAAAATGCCCTTGACGAAAAGCGGTTTCCATTTCGCGGCAGATTCTTTCCCACTCCTCGTTGCCGACTTTATTGCTGATTCCCCGGTCTGCAATAATTTCAACGTCACGATCTGCGAGTAGAAGGTAAATCAATACGCCGTTGTTATGTTCGGTGTCCCATACCCGCAGCTGAGAAAATACCTCAACCGCGCGGTCTCGCGCCGACTGGTCCCTGAACAGAGGTAATATGTTCAGCGCAGCCTCTACCGCAAAGCGGACTTCACCCTCATGGTTGACTTCCGACTGTTTAATGGCTTGTTCGATAGCTACCAGGGAAGACAGGGAGAATACCCGCCGCACCGCTAGATGTCCGGTAAAAAGATGCCGCAATAAGCGTGTAAAATTCACTTACCATCTCCCCGATGCACCGCCGCCGCCAAAACTTCCGCCACCTCCACTAAAGCCGCCGCCGCCAAAACCGCCACCAGGCCAACCGCCCCTCCCTCCCGTGGTGATACCTCCGCCTGCGTTCCCGAACAAACTCATAAAAAACGCAAGAAGCGCGATAATTATGGCAAGGAATACTGAAGAAAAAACCACCCAGCCTATGAATCCCGCCCCAACACTCATCACAGCGGCGGCAATGAAGCGTCCGAACAGGGATTGCAATATTTTGCCGAGTACGATGAGTCCAATAAAAATAGGAATAATGTTGTCCAGCACTGCGCCCGTCCCTGCCGCCTGACTGCTACCATGCCTGGACCTGGGCGGCGGTAGCGGCTCTCCCGCTATCACAGCCATCATTCGCTCGATACCCGCACTAATGCTCCCGACAAAATCGCCCTGTCTGAGCTTAGGAACAATTATTTCATCGACGATGCGTTTCGCCATGGCATCCGGCAGAGCGCCTTCCAGTCCATATCCCACTTCTATGCGTAGCGTTCTGTCATCCTTTGCAATCACCAGCAGGGCACCGTCATCCACCCCCTTTCGTCCCATTTTCCAGGCCTCGGCAACGCGCATTGAATACTGTTCGATGGTTTCGGGGTGAGTAGTGGGAATGATGAGCACTGCAATCTGGCTACCTTTTTTTGCCTCAAACGCCGCCAATTTCTGTTCCAATTGTGCGACCTCACTCGTGGAGAGTGTGCCGGTCAAATCGGTTACCCTGGACTGGAGAGGTGGGACAGCTACTTCCGCCGCCAATAATGAGGCGGAAAGCAACAGTGCGCTGAATGCAAGGACCTTTCCCCAAGTATCGATCATGTAAAATCAATCAGGACACGATTTCTACTTTCCTGCTGGCGAGGGTGCGCCGAAATCTACTTTAGGTGCGGTAGAAATTTCTTTTTCGTTTTCTACGGTAAAGCTCGGCTTTTGTTGGTAACCGAACATCATCGCGGTAAGATTGCTGGGGAATGACCGCACCACCACGTTGTATTCCTGGACCGCCTTGATGTAACGGTTACGGGCTACCGTGATACGGTTTTCGGTACCTTCCAGCTGTGCCTGCAACTCACGAAAATTAGCATCGGATTTAAGCTGGGGATAATTCTCGACCACTACCAGTAAACGCGACAGCGCACTCGACAGCTCTCCCTGGGCGCTCTGAAATTTGGCAAAAGCTTCCGGATTGTTGATCAATTCCGGTGTTGCCTGGATGCCACCTACCTTGGAGCGGGCATTCGTCACACCCAGCAACACGTCTTTTTCCTGTGCGGCGAAACCCTTTACAACATTCACAAGGTTAGGTACCAGATCAGCACGACGCTGGTACTGATTCAGAACTTCCGCCCAGCTCGCCCTAATCTGCTCATCGGTAGACTGCAGGGTATTGTAGCCGCAGCCGCTCAAGGTAAGGGTAAGAAGCAACGTCAGGGACAACAGAAAATTATGCATGGCATTCTTCCTGAAAAATTCTGGTTTAATTTAAATGGGGATTAAATTGCAAATTACAACGAGGGAAAACCTGGAACGATTCCTCCATGCAGAGCATTGCTGGCGGAACCCCGCCGACCGCATCGAACATACATTGCGAGTTTCCATTTTCAAGCGTGGAGTGAAAAAATCGATCATTTGTGTCTTCGCTTCCTTCACCTGTGGAGCATCCGCAAGGCGCCGTCGTGGCGCTGTCAACCGGGACTTATTCAGAGGCTCCTAACCCCCGCATTGTGCTTATGGCAAAACACAAATCCTCCCAGACCTTCGCTTTGTCAGCAAGCGTGCGCAGCAGATAAGCTGGATGGTAAGTAACGATCACCGGGATGCCGGCATGCTGATGCAGTCTGCCGCGCAGACTGGCGATCGTAGTATCGGTATGAAGCAGATTTTGCGCAGCGACTTTCCCAAGTGCGATGATAAGCTTGGGCTTGATCAATTCGATTTGCCGCGCAAGGTATGGTTCGCACTCCTGCGCTTCCTCGGAAGTGGGATTTCTATTGCCGGGTGGGCGGCATTTTACGATATTCGCAATGTATACATTCCGCCCGCGCTTCAGATTTATTGCCGCCAGCATATTGTCCAGCAATTTACCGGATGATCCGACAAAGGGTTCCCCTCTGGCATCCTCCTCTACGCCCGGCCCTTCGCCCACGTACAGCCAGTCGGCACTCATGTCGCCGACGCCAAATACCGTGCGGGAGCGAGACCGGCATAGCGGGCAGGCCATGCAACCCTCTACGCTCGTCTTGAGCTCCTCCCAGTCCATCCGCAGGATTTCCGAACGCCGGCCTTCAACCGCAACAACCTGGCGCTTAAAGGCCGGCTCTCCGGACGCCGTCGTCAAAGCAGGAGCTTGACTAGACGCACTGGCCGCTTTAACACGCCATACAGGCGTCAAACCCAGCTCTTTGAGAATTTCTTTGCGCCTGGACTGCCTGGAATTGCCAGCCTCGGTCACAACATCAGTTCCATTACTAATGAATCTTCGCGTCCGCCCATCGCCGGATAATAATCCTTGCGTTGGGCAATCTTCTTGAATCCGATTCGCTCATATAGTCGCGCCGCCGCGTGATTGGATTCGCGCACATCCAGAAACATCGACCTGGCATGTTGCTCCCTGGCAACATGAATAAAATGCCTTAACAGACTTTCGCCCCAACCCCTCCGTTGTGAACCAGCAGCAATGCTAAGGGTGAGCAAATGGGCTTCTTCCGGTCCAATCATCATTACCCCATAACCAAAGAGATGACCCTCGTGCTCTAATACCAGGCAATGATAACCGGAGTCGATTGAATCGCTAAAATTGCCGCGCGTCCAGGGAAAGAGAAAAACCTCACGCTCGATAGCTACCACCGCATCCAGATCTGTTAGAAACATACGCCTGATTTGAGGCATTTCCTGCAATTGCGCGCTCATCGTTCCTTTTCCTTAAGCGCTACTTTGTTGCGGATATATAACGGAACCGCATCGGCGGGATCGATACCGAGCCCGTTTGCAAATATCGGTATAGCCAATTGAACCATGTCGCGTGCATGAGGCCTCAGATTTCCAAGGATGTCACTAAGGCATCCCTCGTAGCGGATGCGCAACGTTTCGCCGTATATGGAAAACCCGCTGCCGCAACCCGTCCAGCTGCCTCCGGTTACTAACGGCGCATGCTGGGGCAAACACAGAACCGGTCCGCTCGCCGTTTGCCAGCCATCCGCCGTTTTTATGTAAGAGGCATGATAAATCTCGCCCATACGGGCATCTATTGCTGTAATGACATTGTTGCCATCGGTTTGCTGTGCCAGTGCCTCCAGCGTGCAAATACCCGTCACCGGCAAGTCTGCGCCAAAAGCGAGTCCCTGCGTCACGCCACAGGCGATGCGCAGACCCGTGAAAGAGCCTGGTCCAGCACCGAAAGCAATGCCATCCAGTTGTGCCAGTGTCATCTCTGTTTCTGCCAGCATCCGCTGCAACAGTGGCAAGATCAATTCGGAATGCCGCTGTTCCGCAAGAACCTCGCGGCTCACTAGCTCGCCGTCCAGCGACAGGGCAATCGAGCAGTACTCGGTAGAAGTATCGAGAGCGAGAATTTTCAAGGAACTAATCTAATGAGCATTTAGGACTATAATAAATGAAGCGACACTTTCTCTATGGAAACTTATATTGCAATTTTATTGTCCATTTATTGGAGGATTTTACATCGTGTCACTTTAACATCATCTCACGGAGGAGTCATGAGCATCACGTGGATACTCGTCGCAAACGCAAGTGCAGCATATCTATACGCGAATTACGGACCAAAAAAAGGCCTGCAGAAGCTCAAGGAATTCAAGCATGATGCCAGCAGGGAAAGAGGGCAGGATCTGGTCTCCGACCGTCCCGGACACAACAAAAGTCACGGCAATGGTCGCGGCTCATACGTACCCGCCACCGATCCAAAACAAAATCAAGCGCAGAACTTTGCTTTCCAGTTAGCCCAGGAACTCAAGCATGGACGCACGGCCAATAGTTACCAGCGGCTGATATTGGTGATATCGGCGCCATTTATAGGACTCGTCAACAGCAGCCTGGGCAGCCACGTGCGCATCCTGGTAAGTGACACCTTTGAGAAGGATTACACTAAGACCAGCGAGAAAAATCTAACAAAGCATCTGGAGAGCTGTATTTATCTTTAATACAGTTGTGCCAAGGAACCTCTGAATAAATCTCCTGGTTTTCCTGTGGAAACTCGACGGAGGATTTGCTCAGAGGTTTCCTAATGGCCATCGGCCAATAGGAATATAAACCGAACCGCTGCTGGTCTGCTCCGATTTAACCAGCACCCATTCTTGTGCCCGCCAAGCTATAGGCTTCTCCAACTTAGGTAAGGTATGGCACGAAGCCTTCCTCATCAACGTAATATGCGGCTCATAGGCTCGCCGCTCAAATGAAAATCCGGCGGCGAAGAGAACATTCTGTATGGCGTTCACCAGATCCGTAAGTTCCCGGGGAACGTTGCACGTCCCCGCGTAGACAATACGGTTATGCTTCCAGTAGCGAACTTCTTCAATAATCATATCAAAAGCACGCGGGTAAAAACTCTTAATCCCATCAACTGCCAGGCATAGGGCTTCCAGTTTGCTGGGATCCACCTCTCCCAAAAACACCAGTGTGAGATGAATATTTTCTGCTTGAGTTCTTCGCCCCCTGCAGAGCGACTCTGCTTGCAATTGTTCTGTCAGTGCGGCCAACTGCTTTTGCGCCATGACGTCGGGCCATATCGCAAAAAAAATCCGGACAGTTTCTTGTTTGATGTCTGGATTTCCTTTAATTATCCGCATGGTTCAATTTTGGACGCTTTAAACAAATCCGAGTCTGCAAGCGAAACGCTCCACAAGGGCTTTTTTTCAAAGACTGCCCGTTAACAAACATACCGCTTCTGCCTCTATGCCCTCACCCCTCCCAACAGGACCCAAGCGCTCGGCAGTCTTGGCTTTGACGTTGACATCCCCTGGCCGCATGCGGAGATCCTGTGCAATGTTGGTAATCATGGCGGGAATATGCGGCGACATTTTTGGTGCCTGAGCTATGATGGTCGCATCTATATTCGTCACCTTGTAGCCATGCTGCTCCAGTAAGCGACAAACATTTTGCAATAGCAAACGACTGTCAATGTTCTTGTAACGCGGATCGGTGTCCGAAAAATGTTTGCCGATATCGCCCATCGCCGCCGCACCCAGAAGCGCGTCGCAGATTGCATGCAGTAGCACGTCGGCATCGGAATGCCCAAGCAAACCTTTTTCGTACGGAATAACTACGCCGCCGATGATTAGTTTGCGGCCTTCGACCAACTGATGCACATCAAAACCTTGCCCAATTCTCAACGTACTCACCTTTGCCTCTCTTAATTCTGTCAGGAAACTCTATGCGTATAACCAGAAATTCCTTACTCTGACCACCGCCGGTATATCCCAACCTCCCAAGTGCCATGTTGCTTAGCCATCGCGCTTCATGGGTCACTACTCAGGAATTCCCGAGTATCAGTTCAGCCAGAGCAAGGTCCTGAGGATAGGTAATCTTCAGATTGCGAGCATCACTCAGAACCAATTTAGGGTGCAAGCCCAGCGCCTCAACCGCTCCCGCATCGTCGGTCATGGTCACCCCGTCGGTCTTGCTCAAGGCTTCAACCAGCAATTTATAACGAAACATCTGTGGTGTTTGCGCCTGCCACAGGTTTTCTCTGAATTCGGTACGCTCGACCCGTTTGCTGGAATCGCTACGCTTTAATGTATCCGCCACGGGAACCGCTAATAGCCCGCCCACCTCATCGCCAGCCAGTTCATCCATCAATTTGTCGAGTTGCATCTTATCCAAGCATGGCCGTGCTGCATCATGCACCAGCACCCAATCGCCATCGTCTATTGACATAGCTTCGCGTGCCGCTTGCAAGCCGTTAAGCACGCTTTCGGCGCGTGTTGCACCGCCACATTCGAGCACAACCAGCTTCCCTGAAAAATCCGACCAGTCATGCCGAAGCCATTCTCCATCGCCAGATGCGAGCACTACAAACACGCAGGCAAGCCGTGGCGAACTGCACAACGTTCTTACAGCATGATAAATCATTGGTTTGCCCGCCAATGACAGATACTGCTTGGGAAGCTCATCTCCCATCCGTGAACCGGAGCCTGCCGCAGGAATTAGTGCAAAAAAGTTTTCCATTGCTTGATGTAAGTTAGTTGGATTGATCTAACGGAATCTATAAAGACGGACGTTTCTGTGCGCAAACGCCATCGCCCTACTTATATTGACCTAACTAGCCTTATAAATAACATAAAACTTACAATGAATACCGTTCTCACCCGGACGGACGCAGGCTTATATTTTTTGTACGAATGAGTAACAAACACAACATAAGAGTGAAAATATTTATCAAACGAGCTTCTTGCAAAACTCCCCGGTGATCTGAGAGTAGGCATTGTTATTTACTGATCAAGATGACCTGAAGAGTAGTTTTGTTAAATTTCCTGACTCGTTTTGTTCAGGAACCCTGTTTTCGACCTCA
>JACCWK010000154.1 GCA_013697655.1 Nitrosospira sp. | reverse complement strand
TGAGGTCGAAAACAGGGTTCCTGAACAAAACGAGTCAGGAAATTTAACAAAACTACTCTTCAGGTCATCTTGATCAGTAAATAACAATGCCTACTCTCAGATCACCGGGGAGTTTTGCAAGAAGCTCTAATTGCTGTTGTTGTTCAGGCGCGGCTTTAGACCAGTTCTTGCCCATTGCGAGCCGAGTCATGCGCGTAAAATCGAAATGGGGCAGTATCTTGGCATCCACCAAGTCAAGAATCTTGGCTTTACTGCCTGCTCTGATATCCTTGTCTTGCCTGACGATGGCAAGCACCTCCTGTGCGGTGTTGTCTACTAGCGCATCAGGACTGACTTCCATCGCCCATGTGGGAAGCGCAGGCAACCACGCCGCCAGCAGTATGAATATACCAAAATATTTTTTCATGAGCTCCTCGCTATAATTATCTTAAATGCACAGAAAAAACCGGAATGATGCCGCTCGATGGCGCCAATAAAAACCCGGCGCGCGGTACACTCGCGGCCGGGTGAGGTTGGTACCAACTATAGGGGAAATAGTCGTTGCCAAGGGAGCATCTTACTCGTTTGACCATCGCTGCCTATTGGACCGAGGTACAAGGGGATTTCAAGACAAAGAAATTCAGATGATCCCCTCGTCTGCAATGCTTCCCAGATGCTTGCCGCAACGACAATCCCCATTCGAGACAACAAAATCACTCGAAAGTGGCTCTGCGTATAGATGATTTATGGAAGCGGTTTAGAGCGATTAAATCCCAGACCACGCAAAGTGCTGGGATTTAGAACTCATTATGAGGTATTCTTCGCAGTGTTAATGAGCTACGCTAAGTAACCGTTGGTTGTTGCACTTTGGACCTGAATCCCCACCATATTGATGATTTTAGAGAGGAAGAGTTTAATGAGTTCTAAATATATTGTAATTGTTGCCCTTAGCGCCACTTTAATTGGTTGTGGTGGCGACGGGGCTCCTGAAATAAATGCAACGAATTGTTCTGGCGCAGGAATGCAGGCGGTACTTCCAACTTTCGACAACGAAGCTGCACGGCAAGCATTTATTGATAAATGCCAATCTATGACAGCAAAATAAAGCTCAAGACAAGCTTGATCAATTCTGAGTTGTTTGCCGGTTGATGACAGATCAGCCACGTAATGCCGCTCGCAATGGTCTCTTCCCGACATACGAAGTAGACGGTCGATATTCGACATATCAGAATTGACCATTCACAGTAACGGGCCTACACGTTTTTCGCACAGGTCTGGTTCATTGTCATCAACAACGAATTTTCATTCCGAAAAGCACGATATCTTTGCCGCCTTATTGTATGGAACATACAATTCAGTTTACTCGCTTGACTTGGAAAATATATACGGTAGCGCTTTCAGGGATTTAACTCGATAGCGTAGATTAAACGAATACAAAATGGTTTTTTGACTCCGCAACTTATGGAGCGTTGTTTTCGCTCCTGAGTTTGTTTCCCAATACCAGCAACGATCACCCGACGAAGAAAAACACCAGTACTATTCCGGTGACATAGAGGGCGACATTGCCATGGCCGCCGACCGTTGCGGGATTAAGGAAAGGGAGGGATACCAGCCGACGTTTGCGCCGCGAAGCAGCAAATAAACCAGGTAAAGCAGGGGAAAGCCCTGGCACAGTAGTAATTGTCTTGTTCCGAGTTTGACGCGTGGCGCGTAAACAGCCATTCGAGCACCACGGTTACTGACATGATGTAGTGCAATACTATATTCACCCACGGCAGAAGACTTCCCTAATCCACGTCGCGCAACAAGGCCGCAAACACGATACCGACCAGAGCCATATTGAGAGTTGCAACCGTGCGGATCAGGTCATATGAGACTGATGGCGCAAGTTGTGCGACATGCCTAAACACGCCAACAATAACGACGCTGAACACCAATTCAACCTGAATAGCGAATTGTTTTCCAGTCGCCCAAAGATGACCAAGGCGAGAATGGGGTATAGCAATCAGCAATGAGCGTCTGGGCATATATTTATAATCTCGGGTAAAACATGCTCAGTCAACCCACCCTTTGCGCAGGAACGAATCTACTGCCAATGCAGGGGCTAGTTTTAAACAAGTAATTAGCGAGAAGACCTGGCATCGTTGCAGGGTTTTGCGTATCGCCAGTTATTTCGCAAAAAAACAGAGGCCCTCTACCCTGGACCCGCTCTACGGATATTCCACTGCGCGACTATGGTTTACATCGTACCCCACATTATTTACAAATTAGTAAAGAAGGACTAATCCGATTGACTATGTTTAGCAAGGGTTTACTATAGGGGTTTAACCAGTTAATGAAGTCAAACAGATAAGATAAATATGGGACCGAGAATCATCCAGTTACGCCGGAAATACAAGCTTAATCAAAGTGCGCTCGGGGAATTATGTGGGGTCACCAAAGCTGCTGTTTCACAATGGGAAACTGGCATCTCTACGCCCGAAATAAAAAAACTTATCGAACTTCGTTCCAAACTCATCTTTTCCCTGGACTGGCTAATTACCGGGGAAGGAGAGTTAGTCAGTAGCGACCTTGGTGTCATACCAGCCCCCAAAGAGCGGCGTCAGGACAATAGGCGTCGGACATGCCGGCACGATAGGCGCCAGCACCAGAGACGTGAGCGAAACATTCTCAACAACCCCTCCTAAAGATCCAATTTCTATAAAGTGTTGCAACACGAGCCAAAACTACTAGGCCAAGAGGAAAAATATGAAGAAAGTAACCGTAGCAATAGCCGATAGCGATCCGGCAAGACGTGCGAAGCTGGAACAGTCTTTGCAAGGTGAGCAAGATATCAAGGTACTCACAAACGTTCTGTCGGAGGGGGTTGAGGCGTACAGCGAGCGCCGGTTTAAACCCCGCGCCGACATGACAGAAATTGAAGACGTGATTGCGCGAATTGGCCGGCTTAAACCCCGCATCTTATTTGTCAACCTGGATGAATCCACCGGGGGGTTCGGCCTGTTGCAGGCTCTGTATCGCGAATATCCCGAAACGCTCCTGGTCCTGTTGACCGATAAATCGGCGAAACAAGAGGAAATACTGCAGGCATTGGCTACCGGAGTACGTGGGTGCCTGGACCATGAAGCGGCCCCCTCTTATTTCTTGAAGGCAGTACGTGTAGTGGATCGTGGCGAGGTCTGGGTGACACGCAAAATGCTCGGAACAATCATGGATGAGGTATTACATTGAAATCATGAATATCGATACAAGGCAGTCTTGATATTACTGGCGAGTTCGTCTGAAAAAACCCTGTCGCGATGGGAGCAGGCCATGAGCGGTCGCGCTCCTATTTTCTGCTCAACCAACATGGATTCCGTGAGACAGGAATTAATCCGGATAAAGCCACAAATCCTCCTGCTTGATTACGAGCTGCCTCAACTGGAGGGATCGGATGACATCTCGGGTTTGATGAAATTGAACCCGGAGACCAAAATAATCATTCTGACTTCCCTCATCTCTGACGAAATCGAATGGAATTTATTTAGAACCGGTATTCGGGGGTGTTGCAGAAGCGATATCGAACCCGAGCAGCTTAAAATTATCGTCGATTCTGTTCAACGAGGGGAATTATGGCTTCGGCGGGCACTCAGCTGGCACCTTTTGAACGAACTGGTTGCGATCACGAAGGAGAAGAACAAGATGAAACAGGCCATTAGCGACATGCTTGCAAATCTGACCCGGCGAGAATGCGAAATTGCCACGCTGGTGGGAAATGGCGAATCCAACAAACAAATTGCACGCCGTCTGGACATTACCGAACGTACGGTCAAGGCCCATTTGACTGAGGTTTTTCGTAAGCTGGAGGTTGCCGATCGGCTTAAGCTGGCATTAATGGTGAAAGGCTCAATAACACATCTTATCTCTTCAAGAATAGCGCACTAGATGCAGCAATTTTATGCACCGCCACTGTTCCATTTCGTAATAATCAGGGGGGATTCAAGCAAGAGCAATCAGAGTTTAATCGGCATAGGGCAATAACATGCCTTTATTGCTAAGAGGGTGACATGACCCGATATATCTTTTATCTGCGTAACAAAGAAGGGGCTATTCAGCGTCTTCCGAATATTATTGTTGGTCCTATTAGTCTGTTGGGCACTTACGAATATGAGGAATCAATAACTGATTTTCCTGAACGTGTTGTACGATGGGCCAACAAAACTGGTTGTAGCGTGGGGATAGCTAATCTTGCTGAGTGTGCTGCGCAATTTCGCTAATTGAGCGATGCCTCCCACGATCGAATGGTTCGCTAATGATAATCTGCAAACCCGACACGCATATGAAAATGATTTGCGTGGCTTCGATGTTTGATCATTTATGTGAATCCAATTCGGTGACACATACTCCGGTCAAAGGCGTCAAGCGGCGGTGGTGGAATTACAACAGGGAAAAACTCCCGCACTGGGGCGACGCCCAGGCGCAAGCATTTATCCCGAATTTGAGCCGTAAACAAAAGTCATAACACCTACTTCTACACCCACGTGCGCAGACCGATAACGCCCCAATAGCCAAGATATGCCGTGGAAAACAACATTGCCGAGATAACCCATATTGAATACCAACGGACTGCCCTGCGTGTTGCTTGTTTCGGCGTACGCCATAAGACCAGACCGCTTGTTAGGGAAGAGATGGGAAACACAACAGTTGCCAGGAAAATCCCTCCTGACCAGATAGTTAAGCTTCCTAAAAGTAACCTGGTGTCGCCGCTATTCCACACGACAAGACCTATGTCAACTATGAATACGACACTCAACGCGGCCAGCAACGGGAACCCTAGAATACCCCGCTCGGCTGGACGAAAATAATTCTTTCGGATGCAGCCTAGCAACCAGAAAGGCATATAGATGAGCACCGAGATCAGGACCAATGCCATCCACGCCGCCAACATCATTTCGGTTAGGGCGGCCCAACTTGGGATGCGCTTCATCCTCATCTCTCCTCCATACAATTGGATGAATTTTCCTTCTTCCTCCATAGCCAGTAATTTTGCTGTGGCAATCGGCTCAGAAATTTGGCGGAATTGCATGTCATCAACGGGAACAAAAACCAGCTTTGTTCCTGCCGGCGAAGCCATAAGCAACTTGCCCTCCTCCATGCGGACATAGGTCATACCCGTGAGACCGCTCGACAAAGTGGCCGGTCTTGTCGCTTGGCGAGTCGGGGATGTACCAGCCTTCGTATGAATGGGCATTCGTAGGGAGGGCGACTACGGGGGGCAAAAGCGGCTTCCGCAATTCCCGTGTGATGTATGCGCGAATAGCTCTATCGATTCTCTTGGCAGCGTCAGCATTACCCGTGTTGATGCTATAGAAATAGCCAACGTTTGAGTCAGGTAGGTATGTTAAACAGCGTGCAACACTTTCCAGATTAGAAGTGGAAACAGCGTCCAATAGTTTCCACCTCAGTGTATAACCATCCGGTATTTGAGCCGGAGGTATCTGGAGTGTTTTATATGGACATCATTTACGAAATTCGCCGGAGACATTCGGTACAAAAGCAA
>JACCWK010000153.1 GCA_013697655.1 Nitrosospira sp. | reverse complement strand
TTTCTTCTCCTGCTGTCAGTACAATCTCCGGGGCAGTTCGCATCGGTGTCCTCCTGTCATACGTTCTAATACCTGGACAGCAGGGGTGATTATTAGTTCTGTTAATTACGGCGTACTACACTAGCGTTACTCCGCCGCCCAAGAAATATTATCCTTAACTCCGTTGTTTCGAACGAAGTTGCAACTCCAATTCTTGCCATTCTGCGAACAGCGAAGCTGCGACGCGCCGAGCAAACGATCGACTGCGTTGCGCCATTGCTCTACAATCCGCTTTGGTTTACCAGACTTCGGATCGATCATCCCGAGACCGTACGGGTTATCCCACGAATACCAGTAAAAACGGTCGACACCTTCAGCCCTTGCTACCGCGAAAGCACTAAGTATAAAGTTATTGTCCTCGATCGATATCTTCTTGTAACTCTTCACCATCTGATGGTCTGGAGTGCCATCGTCGTTACCGAGTCGCCAACCAGTCTCCGTGTTCCACAAAGGCTTCTGACTAACACCATTCTTGCTCATCAAACGACGAACCTCGCGGATCAGCGGGACCATTGCCTCAGGACCGGATATTGTAACATAAAAATGATGGGCGACAATATCGATGCATTTTTTTCCACCGGACGAAAGGAAACGATCCAGGTAGTCAAGGTGATCCTTCCCCCCCGTTGACGCGGCGGGTGAAACAATCTGATTCAGCGGATCGATTGATTTTAATATTTCAAACGCTTCGCATGTTAATTCAATGATTTTCTCGGGGCTTCCTGAAAAATGATTTTTCAAGTTTGGCTCGTTCCAGATCTCATAGTGACGAATCTGTCCTCTATAACGTTCCCCAACCCTTCGAACATAACGACGCCAGTCTTCTATACTGGCAGGCTCGCTGGCATTGCCTGGCTGATAGGCGCTGGGTTCGTTTGGGCGCGCTGCAGCCCATGCCGGAGTGTTAGCCAGGGGCAGCAAAATCTCGACGTTGTGCATTTTTCCCATCGCGACATAACGATCCAGTCGCGAGAAATTCCATTTACCCTGCGCGGGTTCAAGATCCGACCAGGTTACATAGGCGTCCCAAAGTCTCCAACTGCCGAAGGGTACATTGGGCCAAGCGGTTCCTTGATCAGCTCGATGAATATGCAGTCCAAAAAACTCGATTGGGATTGGGTCTGATTGGGCGTTTGCGCTTGCACTGGACACCCAAGGAATCACAAAAGTGAATAGCCACATTGCAATAAATCGCCTCATCACCTACTCCTAAAAAAATTATACTTCTATCCCGATCAATACGAGGGGCTGAACACGAATTGCACCGTCATCGTTAGGGTTGTCACCGTAATTCCTTGATCAGGAGTTGTCTGATGAGGCGCCATCTACTTGGTCAGAAAATTGGTTGAGCAAACGAAAGGTATGTTTCCCCGCAAATTTGTCCCCTGCAACCCCGATCGATTGTCCAAGTCGATTTCCTTTAGTATGGAGGGTTCCATGCGTGTGCTAGCAGCCTGTCGGACTTAAAGGAAATCGGCTGCAAAAGCGTCTGGCCGGTCCCAATTTCGCCGTTTTTTCGGTCAATAGAACAACTATTGCCCCTCAAAATCGTCAAAATCTGTCCTCACCCAGTCACTTTCTCGCTTCGATTCTTCAAGTCCGACAGGCTGCTAGACCATAGTATCCACGTGCTGCCACACTGTTACCAAGCATTTCCCGCTTTTTTTACCTGAATATGTACAAAAACCATTGCCATGTCAATAACCTCTCCATCGAAGTCCGGTGATCGCGACGGCTCTGCCTAGGCCTCCCATGGCACGGCACCATAGCCTCACCGCGCGATGAAAACTGAACGGCGCTGCGATTATGCCGGCAAGGCAAAAAACAACAAACACCACTCCCCCAGTTGATACTCTTATAGTCATTCGACCTCTGGACACCGAACGGCTGCGCCAGTAGTGTACTGAACCACGAAGCCGCCGTTCCAAAACCCATCCAAGCCGCTGCCGCTCGAACGGCACCATTTCGAATACTTCTGCTTCGTCGCACCATTCAAACCGCGCTCCCTGGTTCTCCATCCTGGCGAAGAAATCGTAATCCTCACCACCCGTATTTGCGAATCTTATGTCGAAAGGGGGGGCAAGAGTGCGAAGCCAGCTCGCTTTAACAAGAGCATTACCCGTTCGTGCCTCCCGCGCGTCAATTCGGGTTCCTGTCAGGTGCCGCGGACGTTCGAAAATGCCACTCCGTCTGGGCCAGGAGGGTGAGCCCTTGGGAAAGACTGGCACCACTGGACCAAAAACAGCATCTGCATCACATTGCAACCGCGTCTTCCAGAGAGAAGTTAGCCAGTTTTCGACGGCGGTTTCGTCGTCATCAATCCATGCAAGAAAATCTCCAGCGGCAAGCGATACTGCCGTGTTGCGTGCAAACGAAATCCCCTTCTGGGACTCCACTGCATATCGAATATTGAGTTCTGGGTGCTGTTTTTTCGCGCTCTCGAAAGCTTCGGCCCCGCCATCCGCTGAATCATTATCCACGACAATTACTTCGAAGGGCTCGCCGAAGTTCTGCGCGGCAAGACTATCCAGAAGCATAGCCAAAAGATACGGCCGCCGGTAGGTGCATACACAGACGCTCACCGCTAGCGACCCAAAATAGTCGACGCTCTGCCCTTCTGTGGATGACTTCTGGAAACTCGGATTCATTGTTCTGCGTGTTACCAAACAAACACCCTGCGTTTGAGCAACCGGTTCAGCCTGGCGCGCTCTTCTACCTGGAAAGGTTTGAGAAAATAAGACGCCAGCAGGTAAAGACTACAACCAATGACAGCAGCGATAAGCAAGCCTGACCAACCATGGGTCGGCGTTGCAACTTGTTGCGTCATCATGAATCCCGCTAGAGCAGCTGCTGCCAGTTTTAAGAATCCGATGGTATCGGGCCTGTAAGTGTTGGTATGCGCCATAGCTGCAATAAGTGTAGCGTTGAATATCATTTGGCCCACAATCATTGCGATGATTGGTCCCCAGAGACCAAGGCCCGACTCGACAAGCCCATAAGCCAGGGGCAACGCCAAAGCACCAAGTAGCCCCGCCCAAGAACATATGTGGCTCATATCATTGGCTACTGCCACTGTTTCCAGTATCTGGCGCTGGCTGAAGGGAATGAGTGCCAGCAATAAACCTCCCAGGTAATAGCCTGCGCCGGTGAATTTGCCGCCACTTAACAGGCTCAACAGTTCACCGTCGACAACCCAGACGAAGATCAATACTGGCATCAGAACGAACAGGCTCAATTTGCCGGCGAGATTGGCGTTGCGCGTCAATTCCCCAACACCGCCCTCACCCACGTAAGAAGCGATCAATTTCGGCCTGATCAGGCTGAACAGCAGCGTGGCCGGCAGATAATTGGAAATCTGCGTGTACAGGCTACGAAGGAAACCGAATAATGCCGTGGCTTCCAGGCCGACGTATCGCTGAATTAGAAATATAAATGCCTGCGGACTATAGGCCAGCGTAACGAGATGATTAAAATACATGTGGCGCGCGATACGCCACATATCCCGCCACTTTTGTGGTTGCCAGCCATCTTTACCGGGCAAGTCGCGGTGTACTTGCAAATACCGAACTAGTGCGCGAAACGCCAATATGGTTCCCAGCATTGATGCCGCCAACTCGACCAGCACCACGTGGTCCAGATGAACTGTACCCTGAAGCACCACCATACCTAGGAGCAAAAGCATGGTGAGATTACGTGTTGCCAGGCTGATTTGCGCCGGGCCTTGTTGTAGCAATGGTCCTAGAATGTAGTCTCGTATATTCCGGCCCAAACCTTCCATTAGCAGCACCAGCAAATACAATTTTGCCACATCAGTATGTTGCGCAAGGTCCAAGGATGCCAGAAACCATGGTACCAGCGCGAAGAGCAATAGCAAGCCTGCAATGAGAAATAGGCCTAGCCGGACAATAACCTGCCATACGAAATGCGCAAGTATCTTGCCGCTGGCGTACAGGCGAAATTCCGGCAAGTAGCGCGCCGCTACCCATGGTAGGCCCAGCGATGTGAGAGCTAGTGTCAGCTCCATTCCCGCCACCAATGTCACATAAGCCCCATACTCCTCCACCGAAAGCAACCGCACCAGCCAAAGCAGAATTGTTAAAGTAAGCAGGGCGGAGGCAATCTTGCCGGTGAGGAAGTGTGCCGCGCTACGCGTGAGCGCTACATTGGAATACGGCGAGACACTCACGAACGGCTTTTGTTAGTTGAAAGAAGATGCCTACGGTGCAACCAGGCTAGATAACCCAGCAACACGGCAAACACGATCTGAAAACTTATAGTTTCCAGCAGCGATGGCCGAAAAAATAAATAAAAGGCAAACAATACCAAAGCTGCTTGAATGGCTGCGGCATCGGCCCGTAGCGTCGGCTCGGTAAGTTTTTTTTGCAATCGGCCGGCAGTTTGCCAAGCTAACGCAAAAATAGTTGCGAACAGGCCGAACCCAAACACACCCAAATCCCAAAGTAGGGTTGAAGCCGACGTCAATCCGATGCCGTGCCAAGGATAGCGCATAGCCACATGGCCGCCAGCAGGAGTATGCGAACTGCCCAGACCGTTTCCAAAAAGGAAGGAGATCGGATTATGTGCGCCCTGATGCTGTGCCCAGAAGGTTAGCACCGTGGTTCGGTTAAGGTAATGGATACCATAGCCCTTATCGTAGATGTTGTAGTCGAGGTAGTCAGCAATCTGGGCATCCATGGTCTTTTTCGATAGGCTAAAGTAGACATAACCTGCAGCTACAGTGAGTAGCGTACCGAGGACCAGACCCGCCACCGCGTAATGCGGCCGGGTGAGCATTACACGACGGTAGAGCACCAGAAACATGAGGGGCAGCATTATAACTACAGCCTTGGTTTCGCCTAGGAACAGAGGGGCTAGCATCATTGGTACTAGCAGCATAAGGCGGCGAACGGTTAACGTCTTTTCCATTCGCTGCGCAAGCAGGAATGCCAACATGATGATAAGGAAGGTGGCCATCTCCCCACTGGAACCTCCACCGTAGAGTGTGGCTCCAAAGGTCCCCGCGACGACATCGATGGGCACCACATTGCGTAACCCTTCCCGCATGGGTACCAGAACGATGAGTTCGTAAACCGCGAATGGTAACTGCAGCAAGGCAACGATTAAAAGAAATATGCGCCATCGGCGGATGTCCCGCTCATTGAAAGGAAACCAGCACAAGGCAAACAGGAGGCCCCACATTTGGAAATAACGCTTAAAACCGCCGGAGAACTCGCTCATGGAATGCCACTGGATGAACGAGACAAGTACCGCGTAAACTAAGAAGCTTAGAGCGACCCAGATGAAGGCGGGCGTACCTTTCCGCATGCTCGGAGACGTGGCAACCGTGAAAAACGCCACCATCATTAGGATAAAACTAAGAATTGACACTCCCCATGATGTTTTTGTAACCAATCCATCATCACTATAAAGTGGGAGAACACCCGTTACAAGCAATCCCAGGGATAAGACCAACCAAACGATCCATGCTGGCCGGGCCAGCAAAAGTGCACCTACAAAGAGTGCCACCACAACACTGATAAGTATCGGGTTGGCTGTAACCGAAACCAAACCAAACAAGATCGCCATTAACACACTTATCAGCATGATAGCTAACGATTGGGTACGCCCGGCTGGACTGGCAGATGAGATCATCTTTGTGGCTAAATTGACTGTGGGAGTGCGGTTTTATCGTATGAGTCGGAACTCATTTGCGTGTTCAAATTCCGAGAAGGAGGCACCGGCTCATGAATGCGTACAAAGATAATCTTGATAGGCTTTAGCTAACCCCGCTTTGAAGAGAGTTTGGGCTCGCCAGCCCAAGGCACTCAATCTGGATACATCCATCAGCTTGCGTGGTGTACCATCCGGTTTGGCGGTGTCGTAGACGATAGTGCTAGTGCAACCAATTACGTTTTTAATGGTTTCGGCCAGTTCGCGAATTGTCTGATCTTCTCCCACGCCGATATTGATCAGCGGCGGCATAAACATCCCGGTTGCTGCCTCATCACTACCCAGCAGCGAATTAAATTGTTCGTCTGGAAGGTTCATGAGGTAGATGCAAGCATCAGCCATATCATCACTATACAAAAATTCTCGCCGGGGTGTTCCGGTACCCCAAATAGTAACAGGAGTATTTCCGGCGACCTTAGCCTCATGGAATTTGCGTATCAATGCAGGGATTACATGACTATTGTTCAGATCGTAGTTATCACCAGGACCATATAGATTAGTCGGCATTACCGACACATACTTCGTTTGGTATTGCCGATTATAGCTCCAGCACATTTCGATGCCAGCGATTTTGGCCAGCGCGTAGGGTCGATTGGTGGACTCAAGTGAGCCGGTTAGGAGATATTCTTCTTTCATTGGCTGCGGAGCCAGTCGAGGGTAGATGCAGCTCGACCCCAGAAACATCAGCCTCTTGGTTCCGTTGCGATAGGCTGCATGTAGCACATTCGTTTGGATGGCAAGATTGTCGCGGATGAACTCGGCGGGGTAAGTATTATTGGCGTGTATTCCTCCCACCTTTGCAGCAGCAAGAAACACGTAAACGGGTTTTTCCTCAGCGAAAAAATCTTCGACCGCATGCTGTTGAGTGAGGTCTAGCTCAGCGTGGCTCTGGGTGAGAAGATTGGTGTAACCACCCACCTGAAGATTGCGCACGAGGGCGGACCCCACGAGGCCGCTGTGGCCAGCGATATAGATTTTGGCAGCTTTTTTCATCGCGCTTCCTATTCGTGATAGTTATACGCAGCAAACCCATGTTTTTTCACTAGTTCGTCTCGTTCAGCACTTTTTAGATCCTCACGAACCATTTCCCTTACAAGTTCTTTGAAGGTGGTCTTCGGCATCCAGCCGAGTTTTTCCCTTGCCTTGGTTGGATTACCAAGTAGTGTCTCGACCTCCGTGAGACGAAAATATCGTGAATCGACACGAACAATAACGTTTGGTTCGGAGTTCGCCGGAACTGAGGCAACCACCCCGATTTCATCGACGCCCTGGCCACTCCAAACTATATGCATGCCAAGCTCTTCGGCGGCTGAATTAACGAAGTCGCGCACACTATATTGAATACCTGTAGCGATAACGAAGTCTTCGGCTTGGTCCTGTTGGAGCATCAGCCATTGCATCTCGACATAATCACGGGCGTGGCCCCAGTCGCGTAGTGCGTCCAGGTTGCCAAGATAGAGGCAGTCTTGCAAACCAAGTTTGATTCGCGCAAGTGCACGGGTAATTTTGCGGGTAACAAAGGTTTCGCCGCGAATGGGGCTCTCATGATTGAAGAGAATCCCGTTACAAGCGTACAGGCCGTATGCTTCACGGTAGTTTACCGTAATCCAATAGGCATAAAGTTTAGCGACCGCATAAGGACTGCGCGGATAAAAAGGCGTCGTTTCACTCTGAGGCGTTTCCTGGACCAAGCCATATAGTTCGGAGGTACTGGCCTGATAAAAACGTGTTTTTTTTTCGAGACCGAGAATGCGAACGGCCTCGAGAATGCGTAGCGTGCCGATACCGTCAGCATTGGCGGTATACTCCGGCGTTTCGAAACTGACCGCAACGTGGCTCATGGCAGCCAAGTTGTAGATTTCATCCGGCTGCACCTGCTGAATAATGCGAATTAGATTGGTAGAATCAGTAAGATCCCCGTAATGCAGAACGAAATTGCGTTGTGATACGTGGGGATCCTGATACAAGTGATCAATGCGATCAGTATTAAACAGTGATGAGCGACGTTTGATTCCATGAACGATATAGCCCTTTTTGAGCAGAAAATCTGCTAAATAGGCTCCGTCCTGACCGGTAATGCCGGTGATAAGGGCAGTTTTTTTTATGAAATCAGTTGAGTTAAAGGTTGCCATTCAATTTTGCCCTGTATTCGGGTGTCAAAGCGCCAAGCATCCGATCGGCAAACTGAGTTTGCATCTCATACGCATTTGTAGCATCTGTGTCTATAGAGGACACCCGGATCAGCATGCCATCAGGTATTTTACCGTTCAGCCCGTAGCTCATTTCCGCGAGTTTTTTTTGGATGCCGCTCCGAACGACCCGGTCGCCAATCGTTGTCCAATAGGTGACCGGTTCATGACGGGGACCAAGGCTGGTCTGAATACGTGTTACCGGGATTAAGCCGTTTGCCGTCGTTAGAGTTCCGGATCTCTTATTCTCGAGCGCAAAACCCTGAGCAGGATAGCAAACCTCAGGATAATGCGTCTGCATAGCATCACGCTGATCATCCCCATAGGCTATTGCTAGCATGATACGGTAGCCCTGGTTACTTATATAAGTACGGCTAAGCGTTTGCGTATAAATCTTGTCAATCATTTCTTGTTGTTGAGGGTCAACAATTTGCACTGATTTCTGCTCTTCTTCTCTCCACTCACCGAAACTACGCGGGATCATTACTTCTAAATCTACAGCCGGGCCCGCGATCTTTTCAGTTGGACGCAACGCCAGCGCAAGCCCGGATGCGGCAAGCATAAACGCTAGTAGAAGAATATTCCTAAGCCAAATTGTCATCTTTTTTTACGCTGCGCTACGTTCACTTCTATTGCTATGCCGCAGTTTTACACCCAGGTGCAGGAGCGAATCTACACCGATGATCAGTAGCAATGCACTGAGAAATAGCACCATGCCCGCGAATCCGTGCAGGAAACCTTGTCCCGCTTCATCGCCAAAGTGGTAGGTAATGAGTGTTAGTACCATGACACGAATGACATTGGCGGTAAAAGAGATCGGAACAATAAGAATAGCCAGAGCGATGTTTCGGAATAATGAATCGTGCCGAATGATGTTAAGGTAGAGTAGACCTAGTGCTTCGAGCGTAAAGAGGGTATGCAGGCCCGCGCAGGCATCCGCCACCAGCAGTTTATATTGCCCAATCTGAAGTATGACTCCGGTGCGAGCAATGGGATAATGCGCCCAGAAGAGTATGTTTTCGGCTACGTAGGAGACAGCCATTTTCATTGGCATAGTCAATGCATCCACCACCGCTCCAGGCAACGGAATCATGAAAAGCATGAAAAAAAGCGGAAACCACTGTGCCCTGAGCGCGGCGCTGCCGCGCATGAGCAAAATAAAAGCAGCGAGCACCCAAATGACCGACCCGATCTCAAAAATCAGAATATCCTGTGAACGTCCGAGAATGTAAAGCAGCAAACCAAAAACAAAGATTGACCAACCGACGGTGGGGGACGTTAGCTGGCCGTCACTTAAGCGCCACATCGCTGGCCATTTACGGTAGATGAGCCAGCAGGCGATTCCAAGGACAATAGGACCATGCGCCTGTTGATCAGTGCCCCAAATACCGCGAAAGAGATCGACCAGACTGGGCAAATAAAGTACGATTAGTCCCGTGATAATAGGTAGCCAAATAAGCAGCCGGTTGCGCCAACCGTCCGGGTGACCCGCTTGTCTGTCAAACGCTATTGGAGAATGGATGCTCATTTTATTTTTGCAACGTGCGTTATTACGCTATTTGTCCATAGCCGCGGCACTCATGACGCTCGGAATCATATTTAGCCTGTTTGTGGTGGGGACGCAGCCTGTTGCAGTTAATTTGATCCCAAGCCCCTGGGACAAATTGGCCCACGGCGTGCTTTTTTCTTTGCTCACTTGTGGAATTGGTATTGCGAGCGGTTTGCGCGGACGTCGAATGTGGGTTATCGCAGCCACCACTGCGCTGACGGTTGGTTTGTTGGACGAGTATCATCAACTGTATTTGCCCGGTCGTCAGGCAAGTTTGAGTGATCTGGGCGCGGATTTTGCAGGCATCATAGCTGGCACGGCGTTGCTGGCAGTGGGACGCGTAGGGCAAAGGTAATTTTATGATAACCATTGTGCAGTTTCCCTCGGATGGACTTTCTGTTTCGACGGAGGAAGCGTAAGAATTAACAGAAAAGCCAGGCTAAGAACTTGACCTCTTTTCATAATAAATGCCCAAAAAAATATTGAATACCTGTCTAGGCTTAGTGTTTGATTGCCTGGAGCTCTCTTTTTCGTCATCATTTTTGCTCAGAAGTCATTCAATACTGAACCCACTATTATGGCGCGAGTTTGCTGGAGGCTACGAGTCAGTTCCATTATGTCTGGTGCCGAGCTACGATTTTTACGAGCAAGTATAAGAGCGGCTGCACCCGCGGCAATGGTTTGGGCTTCGTCATACTCTTTGGCGGCCGGGGTGTCGATGATGACGATATCGAAATCCCTGATTAGTGATTGCAACAGCGCGGCAAAACCTGGGCGTCCAAGCAGTTCCTGCGGATTGGGCGGCACCGCACCAGCCGGTAGAACGTAAAGCCCCGGCAATGATGATACGCGAACAATCGCATCGGTACCGATTCGGCCAGCAAGCATGCCGGAAAGCCCGGCATTATTTCCGAGTTTGAATAGATGGTGCTGGCATGGTTTGCGTAAGTTTGCATCAATAAGCAACGTGCGTTCACCAAGCTGCGAGAAAACAATTGCAAGATTAGCGGAAATAAAACTGCGCCCTTCTCCGCGACCGGGGCTCATGATGGCTAGTGCATTGTGACGCGTTTCGGCATTGTACCAGCGCAACATGAGTTGGCTGCGCAAGGTGCGTAATTTCTCTACCACCGGACTTAATGGTTTGTAGGCAGCTACTAGCTGATGGCTAAGACTTGTATCACTCGCCGGGAGGTAGAGATTTCCAAATTGGAGCGAGAGGGCAAAACATATGTCATCTGCAGTGAGCAGGCCCAGTTCGATGGCAGTATCGCCAAAAGGCTTGCCCCCTTCTATTTGCAACCGCAAGATACGCTCGGCGTTTTCCAAGGAGAGGCGTCCAGTATCAACGAGGATGGCGCCAATTGAGCTGCCGCTACCGATGGCCTGAGCCGCCTTATTATAGATGGGTGGCTCGCCCGGACTCGTGTTCTGGTTGCGTTTAAGGGTCGGAAAGCTGCTGCTGACGGGTTTCATAATCTGATGCCGTGTTGATGTTTAGGGAGCTTCGAGCGCTTGCCTAGGCGGCTTATGACGAGAGAGCACGCGAGGGAATCTGCGCGGAGTGGGCCTCGATCCGACGGATGGAATGGTCGCAAGTACGGGCAGTTCAATGATCTCCATGAGATCTTCCATCGACCGCACGCGCCGGTTGCTGAGTTCAAGTAACAACGCGATGCCCATCCCGAGTAACGTTCCAAGGAAAATCGAGATGAGCACATTAAGCAGGATCCTCGGTCGCGAATGTACGGTAGGTGCTGTGGCTGGATTCAGTGTTGTAATGTTGGTCTGGACAACAGCGCTTTCAAGACGAGTTTGCGCGGAACGTTGGCCCACGGCTTCAAAGGTGCGCTGCGCAGCTTCAACATCGCGTTGTAGTACGCTGATTTGGTCGCGCTGTCTGTTGAGCTCGAGCACACGGTTCTTTTGGGTGTCCATCGCTTCAATCAACTCCTTTTCCTTCTGTTTACCCACCTGATAGGATGTACCGATGCTGCTGTGGATTTGCCGAGTCTCGCTGGCCAACCTGTTTCTGAGCGAGGCAAGTTCGGATTGGGCCCGCTTCGTCTGCGGATGGTTCCTGCCGAGATTGACGCTACTCTCCTGAAGCTTGGCGTCAAGGCGGGCTATGTCCGATTTCAAGCTATTGATTAATGGATTTTGCATTACCTCAGTCAGAGTTTCGGAATTGTCAGCGGATTTGCGTTTGCTGCTGCTGTCAGACGTTTGCGCCTGCACGATCGTGAGCTGCGTTGAAAGTTCGTTCAGCTTGGAAATTTCATAATCAAGGCGTTCTTCGGTAGCGATAATCCCAGTTTTCTGCTGGTAGGCGGAAAGATTTTGTTTGGCCTTTTCAAGATCTTCGCGCAAGATTTTGGTCTGACCTTCAAACCAGGTGGCATATTGCCGCGCGGGTTCAACTTTGAGTTCGAGATTGACATTAATATAGGTCTGCGCAAAAGCGTTGGCCATGGCCGCGGTAAAAGCCGGGTCAACACCACTATATGCTATGGTAATAACATTGCTCTCTCGCGAAGGTTTGACGTCAAGCTTTTTCTTCAGCAGATCAGCTAGCCAGACAGTTAGCTCACCTTTACCTTCGGTGTCTTCTAACCACTGCTCACGGATAACCGGACTTTCATTCATGCGCAGTAGTTTGACGACGCTCTGAGCTACGCGATCACTGTTGATAATATCTACCTGCGTGGCCATATACGCGGGAGATGCCAGGCCGGGTAGCACCATGCCGCCAAGGGGGTCGGGTGATTTAACATCAATAACAATTGCGGTGCTGGCAGTGTATTCCTTCGGCAATAGCAAGCTGATCACCAGCGTGGTAATTACAGTAATCAATAATATGCCGAGCACTACTTTGTAACGCGCGCGCAAGATTAGGAGGAATTGTTGGAATGTCATAACCTAATCTCAGAAAATACTTTCGCGCACGTAGATAATGTCGTTGGGCTGTACGGCATCCGTCATTTCAGGCGAGATCTTCTTCACCACGTCCTCCGCATTTTTTCGGTGTAGGCGCAGCCGCCATTCGCTACCACGCTGAGTTGGCCCGCCGCCCTGAGCCAAGGCTTGCATGACGGTCATGCCGCGCTCAATTCGGTAGGCGCCTGGGCGCTGAGCTTCACCATAAATGTAAAAGACCGGTGCACGATGGATGTAGATTGAGTCCCCACCGGCAAGCAAGATATCTTCATCCAACTTGTCGCCGAGGTAAAGCGCCGGAATATCTATTACCTTACGGAAGGAGTTGCCGTTACGTAAGCCTGTGACGATGGCAAAGTCATCGCCGCCCAGTGTAGCGCCCCCAGCAGCTGCAAGCATGTCGCTGACGCGACTGAGAGTTTCAAGTGGAAAACGCCCTGGCCGGTTAACCTGGCCGAGAACACTTACTTGATTACCACGAATTTGCAGCAGACTAATGTTGACCTGTGGTTGTTGGACGAATCCGCCATCCTTGAGCTCCGCGGCAATCTTCTTTTCCGCGGCGCCGATAGAAAGGCCTCCGACTTCAACAGCACCGATCAGCGGGAAGGTGATGGAGCCCTTCTCCGATACACGGGTTTCTGTCATGAGATCAGGGTTCTGGAAAACCTGAATACGCAAAACATCCCCTGGGCCTAATGGATAGTCATGATTGTCTTCCGCGAAAGCATTCATCGCTAACAGGGCAAATAAAAAGGTCAGTGTCCGAGTCAGAGCTTGAGTCATGGCTATATGCCTTCCTTGAATTTCGGTTAATTAATTAAACAGTTTTACTTCAAACCAGCAACACCCTTTTCCACAGCGATGTCAGCGGCAGATCTTGGCGCGCTGGCGTCCGGGCCGCCGACAGCCAAGGGAGATGTTGAAACAGTGGCTGCTTGCGATGCCGCAGCATCACCGGTACCGGCAAAGTCACCCATATAGGTAATTTTTGCTTTGGCCTTGAGCTCTTTAAATTCCTGCTTAGCAACCTCTGCTCCGCGTTGATTGGCGAGAAACTGTTGAATACGCGGCAGCGCCACATCCTCGGATACCGGCACCGACTGGGATGCGGCAAGTCTCATCACAGTGATGGATTGGGGACCCTGCATAATCAAACCTTGCCCAGCTTTGAGCGAGTGTATTTTGGGTAGCAGTTCAAGCGGAATCTGTTCGGCTGGACGCATAGCGCTGCCACCTGCAAATTTTATGTCTTTCCCCTTTAGCCAGTTCGCGATATCTTCCATGGGCTTGCCAGAATTAAGCATTTCACGTAGCTCGTCGGCAACCCCGGCATCTGCGGGAAGCACGATTTCCTGAATATTATAGATGCGTCGCTCAGCAAAGAGTTGGGGGTGTTCAGTGTAATATTTCTTTGCTTCATCGATAGTCGGCTTGGCCAACGCTGCGGTGATTTGCTCAACAAAGGCTCGAGCAAGGATTTCACGGCGAGCGTTTTCGATGGCCATCAGCACATCTGGCGAACGGTCGAGTTTCTTTTCGATAGCTTGTTCGACTGCAAGTTCCTGATCAACGAGCCTGTCGAGAATTTCTCGACGAATTTTTGGCGCCGTTTCAGGTGTATTGGCACCGACGTTTGTACGGGTAAGTATGTAATTGATCTGGTGAACCGAGATTTCCCCATTATTTACTTTGGCGGCTATCTGGCTAGCGGGCTTTTCGACATCCTTGCGGTCGCAAGCACCAAGCCCCAAGGCAAACGATGCAAATAAAGCTGGAAATATTAATTTTTTATAGATGGATTGCATATATGCCTTGAACGAAATAGTTGCCGCAATGTTTAAATTTAAATAGAGAATCCGGCAAATATTCAACTTTGATCGGCGATATAATCGAATTTCGAAGCTATTCAGCGGGCTCGATAAAAATATCAATTATTCTAGACCTACGATATTATATTTTCATGACCGTTGCTTATGGTACTTTGATTCTTCCAGTTATAATCGATCACATAAAAAACCACGGAACAAAAAACTCATATACACGAGATATGAAGAGTGGTCAATGTGGTTTTATTCAATATATTTTTATGATTTCCACTGCAATCAGCAAGATATCAAACTTCACGGCAAATATTCTTCTGTATGAAGTAATACGGTTAAAGTTCTAATATTAAACCGCTCTGAGACAGTTCGTTACCGCAACGCTGATATCTCCACCTGATATTAATCCAAACTTCAGTATGGCATAAGTCGTAGCGTAGCCATATGAGTATTATTGACTATACAGGCTTACCTGCTTGATCATCAGAAATTGAGTCTCGCGGTGGCGCTGACAGAAGTGCTCTCATAATCGTAACCCCTTAGGTTAGAAGTGCGAACGTCCCTTCGCAACGAAGTGCTGAGGAAAACTGCACGCGCAGGTTGCCAATCCAGTTCGATGAAACCAATATGTTGAGAATCATGGCGGTTGTCGGGAACGGCGGAGACAGCACCCAGGAAATCACGACTGTTATAGTCATAGCGCAAGCGCAACGCCGTTTTGGCCGTAATTTGCCAGACCGGTGCTAGGGAAAATTGATCGCCGATGGCATAACTGCTGGAGAAAGGTTCAAAGCCTGGAAGAATAAAAACACCTGCTGTCTGCCAGTTAGCAAGGTCACGCGCCCAGCTGGCTGTGATGCGGGTGCTGTCGGTAATAGCCCAGTTGAAGTTGAAGTTACCAACAAATCCGGCAAAATCACGCTGGGCAAAATGTGCGTGTTTACGGTCCAAATAACCAATGCGCGTGTCGATGGAAGTCTTGGCGGTAACGGGCCAAACGAGCCGCATTTCATTTTCCAGCTCATCAAAACGCGTATCGAAGAGTCTACTGACAATCGGCTGCGGCCGATTGGTGAATTCACCCCGACCGCTTCTGATCCTATAAGTGAGCGAACTGCCCGAGAGGAAGGCATAACGAATCCCACCTTCGACTGATGTAATTGTGGTGTTAAAGTCCTGGATATTAATCAGACTGTTTTTTGTTATGGTCTGATTAATACCGCCGACAAGATGCCAGGCCCTGTCAACTTCGAACGTTCCGTCGAAACGAAGGATGTCAGTGGTGCGAAGGTTGCGGTTCGTAGAATTGATGAAACCCGTGAGCGCAGCAAAATTGTTGAGGGCTTCAGTGTGACTGCCACTTATCCTACCGTAAAGATAGGGAGTGAGGGACCAATTCCAGGCCGCTGAACCATTTTTTGCAATAAAATTAAGAAAATCAAAATTGTTGTAGCGATTATCGACGAGGCTACCGCTGGCCTCGAAACGCTGCAATGAATAACGTTTGTTCAGATTGAATGTAACCGATGAGATAATAATCTGGTCGGACCTGGCAGGTTTACCATCAGAAGCAAGAACTGGAGGCAAGGAATCCGAACGCCGGAAAAGATTGCTATCGTACGTCAGCGTGCTGCCTGCAGTCACGTTGAACATATCTCCCGCGTCGGCACTGGCATATGAGGCCATCAGCATTAACGAAATGGGGACAACAATCGTGAGCCAAAAGTAGTAACAACGGGAAAGATTCAGCAGCGCCATTTTTTAAGTGTTTTTATCTTTCCTAGGGCACAAAATATTTCAAGATTACCACATGAGCTTCTTGCAAAACTCCCGGGTGATCTGAGAGTAGGCATTGTTATTACTAATCAGGAGACCTGAAGAGTAGTTTTGTTAAATTTCCTGACTCGTTTTGTTCAGGAACCCTGTTTTCGACCTCA
>JACCWK010000119.1 GCA_013697655.1 Nitrosospira sp. | reverse complement strand
CCCGAAAGACAAGTTGCTGCATCTGATCTGCGATAACTACGCCACGCACAAACATCCCAAGGTGAAAGAATGGCTGGAGAAACACCCTCGCTTCACGGTTCACTTCACGCCCACCTCGGCTTCGTGGTTGAACAGGGTCGAGCGCTTCTTCCGCGACATTACCACCGGTCGTCTGCGCCGTGGCGTGTTCAGGAGCGTCCCGGAACTCAATACCGCCATCAAGGAATACATCGCCATGCATAACCAATCCCCCGCACCTTTTGTCTGGACTGCCAAGGCCAATGACATCCTGCAAAAAGTCATCCGCGCCAATCGCCGCTTAAGTTCCAAACAGAATGGCGCACTACACTAGTACACTATCGAAAGATGAGCTAATATTGGGGGCGCATATGGACTGGACTAAGGTAATAACGGAACCGATGGGACTTGTAGGGTTTGCTTTGTCGTTAGTGTTTGGAGTACTCAGTGTACGTAAGGGCATGCCGCCCTGGTGGCCGACGGCTGCCATGATTCTAGCCATCGTAAGCGTTGCTGGCGGCATCTTCCTCGCCTTCAAGAAAGTTGACGCCGATACCGCAAAGGCGGAGGCGGCAAAGGCGCCCGCAACTGTTTCGGACTCCGTTCATGGGGGCCCTGCCAAATCGGAGAGCTCCTGCTCTCCTGTGTACTCGGGGGTAACTGTTGGGGGGAACATGGAAAGTAACATCGATTGCAGTGTGCAACCCTATGACAAGCCAAATATAAAAGAAAAATGAACCTATTCAGGACGCTGATAATCATTGCCTTGGGTGTAACGCCTGGTGTGCTGGCTGCACAAAATTCGCCCACCTCAACTGGTCCTTGTTCTCCGGTATTTTCCGAAGTCGATGTCAAGGGGGACTTCAAGCCAACAATTACCTGCGGGTTGCCACCCGAATTCTTCGCTAGCATCACCACTGAGCTGCGCAGACAGCGCAAGGACTTGAAGCTTTCAAATATCCAGATGGCCTCTCTGGTCAAGGCGACCAATGTAATGCTTGGAATCGTAAACGCAACGGTAAATAGAATAGGACAGAAAGTCGATAAGGGGTTTGTGAAAGCTGAACAGAAGGCTGAGGAAAGAGATGCGAATCTCTTAAAGCGCATTAACGAAATAGCTGAGACGATCAAGACTCGGCCTAACGTGGATCTGGTTGCCGAAGCACAGCAATGGAAAACGCGTTACTTTGAATTGCTCGACAAATGGAAAGTCATTGACGGTTCCGACCCTCGCGACGAACAAGTACGCGAAGCGCTAACCCGCCTGGACCTGGAAGGCGCGGCAAAACTCATGCAGCAGATGCTTAGCGAACAAGCTGACACGGAAAAAGTATTTGCCAAACGCCATTTCACGGCGGCTGAGATTGAGTTACTGCGCTTCAGGCCTCAGGCCGCTCTGCCTCATTTGGAGAAGGCGTATGCGCTACAACCTGATGATACCGAGATAGCATTTAGGTTCGCCAACATTTTGCACCTCCAGAACCAATTTTCCCGGGCTATTCCGGTTTACGAGAGTGTGTTGTCGCGCTACCGGGCGCTGGCGCAGGAGAATCCTGCGGCTTACCGGCCGAAGGTGGAGGTCACACTCAATAATCTGGGCATTCTCTACTCTGACACCCAGCGGATAAAGGAGGCGGAAGAAGCTTATCGGGAGGTACTGACGATCCATCAGGCGTTGGCGAAAGAAGATTCCGCTGTCTACCGTTGGAAGGATGCGGCGATACTTATCAACCTGGGTACTCTCTACAGCAAAACTCAACGGTTAAAGGAGGCAGAGGAAGCCTATAAAGAAGCCCTGAAGATTCGGCGGGCTCAGGCGCAGGAGGATCCTGTTTACCAACCGGATGTGGCGTTGATCCTCAATAACCTGGGCGCCCTCTACCACAGCACTGGGCGGCTGAAGGAGGCGGAGGTGGCTTATCTGGAAGCGCTGAAGATCTACCGGGCTCAGATGACTCACTGGTCGGGTATGGCAGGGACCCTTAGCAATTTGGGCAATCTATATACCAACACTCAGCCGAAGGAGGCGGAGGAGGCTTATAAGGAGGCGCTGACGCTTTATAGGGCACTGATGCAAGAAAACCCCGCGGCTTACCGACCGGATGTTGCAAAGACGCTTAACAATTTGGGTTTCCTATTCATAAATATCAGGCGGCAGAAGGAAGCGGAGGAGGCCTATCAGGAGGCGCTGACGCTTTATCGGGCACTGATGCAAGAAAATCCCGCGGCTTATCGGCCAAGTATGGCAATGATATTAAATAACCTCGGAGTCCTCTATCGCGACACCAAGCGACTGAAGGAAGCAGAGGATGCTTTTCAGGAGGCGCTGAAGATTAGTCGAGCGCTAGCCCTTGAGAATCCCGCGGCTTACCGATCGCAAGTAGTGGAACCGCTTAAGAATCTGGGTACTCTCTATAGAAGTACCCATCGACTGAAGGAAGCGGAGGAAGCTTATCAGGAGGCGCTGACGATTTATCGCGCGTTGGCGCAGGAGAATCCTGCGGCTTACCGGCCCTCTGTAGCGATGGCACTTACCGACCTAGGCATTCTCTACGGCAACACCAAGCGACAGAAGGAGGCGGAGGAAGCTTATCAGGAGGCACTAAAGATCTATAAAGGTGTGCTGATGCAGCAGAATGGCGCGTTTTTCCGGTCGTATGTAGCGCCTGTGTTTTTCAACTTGGGTGTCCTCTATTTCGACAATGAGAGACTCAAGGAAGCGGAGGAGGCATTTGAGGAGGCCCTGACGATCTACCGAGCGCTGGCAGCGGAGAATCCTGCGGTTTACCAGCTTTATGTAGCCAGGACGCTTGGCAATATGGGCCTCATCTACCGGCATACCCAGCGGCCAAAAAAAGCGGAAGCTGCATATCAGGAGTCCCTGAAAATCTTCAGGGCGCTGGCACAGGATAACACCTCTACTTACCAGTCATCTTTAGCGTGGACGCTTAACGAGCTGGCCATTGTCTACCGCGCTACTCAGCGACCGAATGAAGCGGAGGAAGCAATGCGTGAAGCCTCAGAGCGTGTACCACTCAAGAATGATTAGCAGTAGGTCTGATCCTTGATGGGCTTAAGCCCGAGGTGTGAAGCTCGCATTCCACACCGAGAGTCGAACTCGAGACCCAATAATGTGAAAGTGCACCAGCTTGCCACTGATATAGCCATCGGCTTCGCCCAAATCGACCTGGGCATGGCCAGGCCGGTGTGCCAGCGGCATGACATTTCCTTCTGGCGAGTGTAATTCCTATAAGGGGATGAAATATCGAAAAATTTGCCGGAGCGATTGAAAGTAAAAGGGTTTGCTAACTAAGGTCAAATAACATCTAATAATTAAATCAGCATAGCAATACCTGATTCGCTAGACTTATCGGTTTTCCTTCCTGAAATTCACCACGGTTCTTCTTGTTCTTTCCAAGCATGGGGATTGTAAGTAAGCTCGCTTTTAGCGGTTCCAATTTATCAGAATAGAATGGGGTACCATTTGCCCTCTCAGGCATTCGGACAAATTCTCTTTGTGCACGTCAGATCGCTTGCTATACACGAACCTTCCCGCCCGAATCTTGAATGTCCCAAATGTGAATAACCAACTGGCAATTTTCCTCTTGGTGAGGTACCTATCGCCAAGCATGTCTAATAAACGAGAAGCTAAATATGCATTTCTGTGTTTTATGCAGTGCCTGAGTGCGAACAGACAATAGTCAAGCAACTGTGCATTGGAAACTTTTTTTCGGCAAGTAATTGCTGCAGCCCCTTAGGGAAGCGCTTCCCTATATATTCCGAGTGTGCAGAACTAATCTGAGAATTCTGTGGTTCGAAATTAGTAGACACTGATTTTCTCAGTTATGGTGCCGGGCTGGTGTGGTTGCACTTTGGTTGCAGAATTCTTCTTGCTGGCTTCTAGCCATTGCTCATGCCACTAGATACTTCATCCTGTTTCGCTCCAGGTCGGCTCGCAGAGCGCTGCATGTTTGATCTGGGTTAAAACATCTATGATTTTTGCAACATTGTCAGATGAAAAAAGCGCGTCCGGTCCGTGAGGGCTAATGTCTGTAAACGGCGATTCGTACAGCCTTTCTGGCTCCATCACGCCGTTCTCAGTTAAGTATTGCACTACAAGAGCGATGAACTCAATCTGATCTGGAGTAGCTGTCGTGCCACTAATAAATCCACTAAATGCCTGGTTGGCGGTTTCTATGTCTAAGCCAACGAGTGCGCGAATAAAAACGCCTAACCCCAGATTCTGCTCCGAGGAGCTATGCTCGAAACTTGTGTATGACGAGAGATGAGAGGGTGGCGTATTCTTGATGGTCGACCAAGATCATCAACTTCAAAAGAAGGAGGAATACGCCATGAGCAAAGATAACGTTTTAGCATTA
>JACCWK010000151.1 GCA_013697655.1 Nitrosospira sp. | reverse complement strand
TCAAATCTCATCTTCCGAGTCTCCTGTAACCATTCCGTCCGTCTCATGGCTATCCCCCCTTCGGGATAGCATAAAACCGGACAGATCATTTGCTACAGACCCGGACAGTTTATTTGTTCTCTACATTTCCCGCAATTCTGCTTGGAACATCCTTATCACTCCCATATACTGAGAGAATGCCGAATACGGTACATATCAAGCCAGGATAGGTTTTGATGCATTCCAGCTTTCGGATTAGTTAAGAAACTCAATATGTTATTTCGGCTCCGATGATGCTCCCATGATTCATTGGGGAAATATTCCTATCACTTTATCCCACGCGACTCCCAATCCAATACTGGATCTATGGGATGAATCGTGTTTCTTAAATAGGATTCGAATCCATCTATGACAAGTTCTATTGATTCCACAGAACTAAAGAAGCTCTACCGACATCGGTGGCAACCCAACCTCAAAATTCCTGTATTTTACGGAATGTGGATTGGTTTAGGCGCGATCGCCTGGAACTCTCCTCATTGGACCATCACCTGGCTCTGTTACATTGCCATGGGCTACATGCAGATGGGCATTATGACTTTCATGCATGATTGCACGCACGGTGTGCTGTTTAAAGCAAAGTGGAAAAATTGGGCATTCGGCACCTTTGCCATAGTGCCCATGCTTATTTCCTTTATTTGCTTCAAGGAAGATCACCTTCTGCATCATCGCCATAACCGTTCTCCAAAAGATCCGGATGCATTCACCATGGGAAAACGGGGAGTCGCCGACTATATCCTCTTTTACGCGTATGCCATGTTTGGGGTATTTCTCACCGCGATCCAGTTTATTTTTATTTTCCCCCTGCAGAAATTTAGAGGTAGGAAGGCGTTGATTCACTGGGGCGAAATTGCACTCCATATAGTTGCTGTGGTGGCTGTTTTTAACTGGGCTTCCAGTCAAGGAATGGTATCTGAAGTTTTTGCGATATGGTTTTGGCCGCTCATCTTTTTTGGATTTTTCAATAGCGTTCGTTTTGTGGCAGAGCATTATGGAACACCCTGGAATGCCGGGCAGCTGGCCGGCACGCGCACTATTATTAGTAACCAGATGAATTCTTGGTTCTGGAACAATATTAATTACCACATTGGGCATCACATGTATCCCGCAGTGCCTTGGTATAACCTTCAAGAACTACATGCCCGGATGTTGCCTGAAATCCTGCGCCAGAACGCAATCGTTGATAAAAGTTATTTTGCCGTCTTTTTTTATGCCATGGCAAGAGGACCGGAAAGCATAGCCCAAAATGCAGAGCTCAATGCTGCGCGAGGCACTGGAACTGTGGCTTGTTAGCCTGAGTAGAATTAGGCCTCAGCATTGTAGGCGTTATAGCAGATTCTTTAGTCAGGATACTATTTAGCTGATTTTTTAGTAATTCACCTTAAAAGTCGGACTATCTTCAGGCCGTGTCTTGCGGTGATCATAGATGCGGGTCGTGGCAATATTTGCATGTCCCAGCCATTCCTGCACCTTGGCGATATCCGCGCCATTATCCAGTGCATTGGTCGTGGCCGCCACTCGCATCACATGCGGTCCCCTGTTTCCGCCTATGATGCTGGGCTTCTTTAATACTTCAGCACAACTTGTTCATATACGTTACGTAGGTGTAAGCGGAATTGCTGAAGTACTCCCCCTGAATTGGATATAGAGGTAAAAAATAAACTTGTCAGACCTGCATCGACTATGCGGCTATGTACCGGATCATTCGGTGATAAATTAAAGCCGCTCACTACAAAAAGCTTCCATCACCGTTAGTACTAACAGAAATAGTGGGGTTTCTGTTCCCGCTCCATTTGGTTTGACGAATAGTTTGCGATCAGCTTTTATACTATGATGGTATCAAGCCTCAATTTGAGGTGAGTTAAATCGTTTTTAAAAGAATTTTTTATAGTGAACTTAATTAACTTAGGAGGGAAAAGTGAACAGGAAACTTTTAAAAGTACTGCGTATAAGTAATGCCGTAATTTTTATTGGACTTTACGGATGGATTGGTCAAGCATCTGCCGACTCGCCCATGTATTTCTGTATAGGAGAGAAGCATTCTAATTGTGAGATTCAACCTGTATATGATTGTGGCACCAGTACACATGGAGTCGCTCAAGGTCTTTGTACAGCAAATACCAGACATGGCCCGAAACCTTTGGCATACACGTTGAATGAGGTTGCTGTGCATGATGGCGATAGGTGTGGCTATCATATGTATAAGGTGGAATGTTTGACTAAGGCAAGTTTATCCAAGCTGAAAAATCGTACCACCGAGGCTTTTTCTAAGTTCCGGAAAATGGAAGAAACGATGGGCATAAAAGCCGTAAAAACTGAGAAATAGTATATAAGTTTTTTCCTCAATCCAGACGGTGCGGTTTTTTCCTCACGTCATTATTTGAAAGTGAGCGGGAGATAATTTTTGACGTTGGGATTCGCGAGAGAACTTAATAATTTCTTTGGTATTTAACTAGTGTAGTGAGTCATTCTGTTTGGAACTTAAGTGGCGATTGGCTCGAATGACTTTTTGCAGGATGTCATTGGCCTTGGCAGTCCAGACAAAAGGCTTGGGGGATTGGTTATGCATGGCGATGTATTCCTTGATGGCGGTATTGAGTTCCGGGACGCT
>JACCWK010000106.1 GCA_013697655.1 Nitrosospira sp. | reverse complement strand
TTTTCTTCTCCTGCTGTCAGTACAATCTCCGGGGCAGTTCGCATCGGTGTCCTCCTGTCATACGTTCTAATACCTGGACAGCAGGGGTGATTATTAGTTCTGTTAATTACGGCGTACTACACTAGAATCTCATCCGTGTGGTAGCGCACTGAACAGTTGGGAAACACCACGTATTGTTGTTGGCACAGCGATATCGCTGGATTAATAAAGGGACAATCATGAAATTTTCTCCAATTTTATCGGTAAAATCATTGGCATTAGCCAGTGCATTGATTTTCAGCGCCATTGGAGTGGCGCACGCGCAGGGTTACGACCAGAGCGGAACCTCGCAACAACCTAGCGGTACCACGCAATCGGGCACATCAGGCAGCGGTTCCGACTACGGCACAAAATCAGACGACCAAAAAAACCGTTATGATAGCAGCCAACGTTCGAGCGATAACTCACGATACAGCACCGATGGCACCGAACGGTACGACGATAAAGGCGATAGTGAGGGAACCGACGGTACAGGCCCCAAAATCAAGGGCCGGTATTGAGGAATGCTGAATCTCACATTTGCCGGCAGTGGATAATGACGGCTCTACGGGGATGAACAGCGAGGCGAAGGTAAGAACGCATGTGATCGTTCCCTTCGCCGGCAGCATATCAATGGAGGTTGCAAAGACCCTCCAACCAGAATGCAAATAAAATCGGAGCCGCCCTCGCTACAATACTATGGGGTGTGTCACCGACAATTCGCACCAGCATCGACCTAAACACGGAAGTGGATTTTCCCTAGCCTATATTTGGTATCCTCGACCAACCCTGATTCGCACCCAAACCCGGCAATGACCTGTGACGATGCGGGATCTCCCGCGGAGAATGATCTGACTCATTGCAGATCCTTTGGAACAGTTTTTTCAACTATATAAGCCATCATTTATCGCTGAAAAAAATCTCGGTGTGCTACCGCACTGAAGAGTTAAAAACACCTGGGTAGTATTTCAAGCACAGCAATATCGCTGGATCAATAAAAGGAACGGCCATGAAATTTTCTTCTATATCCGCCAACCGGTCGCTGGCAATCGCACTGCTACTCGGAGGCACGCTCGGTTTTAGCATGTCAGGAATAACACATGCACAGTATGGCACTTCCGGACAGGGCGGTTCTACTGGGCAAGGTAGCGGCACAACTTCTAGCGGTGGAGCTACATCCGGCACCGCCAAAGACGGGAAAGATAGCGGTGGGTCTGTAGATCAAAAGAAAAAGGGAGAACGGGCTAAAGATGGGGCATCCCCAAGCAATGATCCACACGTACCGGACGTACGTTTAGGTAAAGATGGAAAACCAACTGTAAATCCGAGCCAGGAACAGGGGGGGTCTATCGGGCCGAATTAATTAATGTAATACGACAAGATGGAATTGCCAGAACTAAGATATTCTTTGCTTGGTGGCGAGCGTAGCGACGGGTTCCGGGTTCGTCGCTCGCTCGATTGGGAAAAAATGAAGCAGTTAATTTATGTTTTTCTGATCGGGCCAGCCTTCCTTCTTATCGCCTCATCTGCTTTTGGGCAAGGCGCCAACGATAACCGTGCTATAAATATCATTGTCGGCACTACCAGCGGCAGCGTAGACAACAAAGCTCTACGATTAGTTCGCAAGATCATTGGCAATGCCATTGCCGCCAATACTGTCGACATATTTTACGTATACAACCCAAGAGCGGGCGGACCAGCCTCAATGGAGGCTGGCTTGTCCGCATGTGCAGAAACAAGCTTTAGCCCAACGCCCAAAAAATTCAATGATCTGATCGGCCAGTTGCGCTCCGTTCATCCCAAGGCAGGCACTTTCCTCAACGTAGAACTAGTCGAACGCTGTAAGGAAATCGAGCCCATTGTGCCACTGGATTGTGGCGGGATTCTGGGAATATTATGTCCTGCAGCACAGTATTGTGAAATCGGAGCCGGGCAATGTAAGGCTACTGACGCACAGGGATCATGCAAGGCGATACCCAAGATTTGCACTAAAGAATACAGGCCTGTATGCGGCTGTGATGGTAAAACCTATGGGAACGAATGCCAAGCGTCCCTCGCTGGCGTCTCCCTTGATCACCACGGCAAATGCAGGCTGCCAGAAGAACTGGCGGAGGATGATTACCGGAAAATAGGAACGGAACGCTGGTTCGCTCTTGGCTTTGCCATTTCTGCCCAGTTTCTTACTTCCCCATACCCGTTAATCCCCAGCCTCACTCATTTTTCCGGGACTTTATTCATAAGCATCCAGTATAAGCCGGTACTGGAGATGGCATCGTGAAACTGCTGAAAGTCGACCGGCTTTACCACGTAGCTATTTACACCAAGCTTATAACTTTCCACGATATCTTTTTCTTCACGTGACGATGTCATAACAACGATAGGTATGGTCTTCAGGTGTTCGTCTCCCTTTACGCGACGTAAAACTTCGATACCGTCTATCTTCGGCATTTTCAGATCGAGCATGATGAGCTTGGGCTGCCCGCTAAGGCGCCCTGCGTGGGATTCCTTGCAGAACAAAAAATCAAGTGCTTCCGCCCCATCCTTCAGCCAGATTAAATGATTCGCAAGATTACTTTTTTTGAGTGCTCGAACCGTCAGTTCAGCGTCGCTGGAATTATCTTCAACTAATAAAATCTCTACCATTTCAAGCTCGCTCATCTTTGGATCCTTGTGGAAGTTCGAAGAAAAAAGTTGCGCCTTGATTTGGTTTTCCTTCGGCCCATACTTTCCCGTGGTGCCGCAATATGACCCGTTGGACAATGGCGAGTCCAACACCCGTTCCAGGAAATTCATTGTCCCTATGCAATCGATGAAATATACCGAATAGCTTGTCATAGTAGCGCATGTCGAAACCGGCTCCGTTATCTTTAACGTAATAAATAATGGTCCCATTACCTTCCTGCATACCAATTTCTATAAACGCAGAGTCAATATGAGAGGTGAATTTAAGGGCGTTGGAAAGTAAATTGACCCATATCTGGCGGATTAACGACGGGTCGCCATAAGCCGGTAGCAAAGGATGGATGATGACCTGTACAGATCGACCATGACATTCGTTTTGAAATTCATCGTTGACCCCCTGCACCAGCGCGGTCATGTCCACATTCACCGCGGCCAAAGGTTTGCGTCCCAACCGTGAGAATTCCAGCAAGTCGTCAATCAGAATCCCCATCCTATTACTGTTGTCACGAATTACCTTGAGCAAGCGTCTGCCCTCATCGTCCAGCTTATCGGCATAATCTTCATGCAGAATGCGCGCAAAACCGTTAATAGCGCGTAACGGAGAGCGCAGGTCGTGCGATACCGAGTAGCTGAAACTTTCCAACTCCTTGTTGGCTGCCTGTTCCGATTCAGCCAGCAAACGGAAGTGATGTTCGCTCGCCGTGAGTGCATCCTGAGCGATCTTGCGTTGCCCGACTTCGCGTTGCAAAAAGTAAAAAGCGAGCGTAAGGATGCCTAAGCCGGCAACGTTCCCCGTGATTATTATAAGAACAAGCCGTGCTGTACTCTGTTTCAATTCAAGCGAACGCCGCGTTAGAAGCTCTTTCTCTTCGTTTTGAATTATGTCTGCCAGATGCTTTATTTTCTGCCAATTCAGATCAGGTGCAAAAGGCGCCGAAGGATCAACGAACCGGCCGCCAGCTTTTAGAGACACGGTGGCCCCGATTACAGCAATATCTCCATCCAGAAGATTGGATAGGGTTTTAATTCTTTGCTGCTGTTGCGGATGATCTGAAACCAGGGTCTGCAAAGATGTTATTTTTAGAGGTATTGCATTAACCGCACTTTCATAGGCCTCCAAATCGATATTTTTTCCGGCGGAAATAAAGTTGCGCCAAGTCACCTTCGCACTCAGATATAAAGAAGTCAGTTCCTCGATCTCAAGGCTCACCTGCTGAGTATGCTCTACCCAGCGCCAGTTATCATAAGCCTGATTATGGGCGGTGTAGGAGACAACCGTGATAATAGACAAAGTTATGAGGGCAATCCAGAAAGCGGCCGCGACGCCGTATTTAGAGAGCTTCTGGATGAATGTCATGAGTTTTTTCTTGGATTGGAATTTAAGTGAGGCTCCATGAAGTTACGCAGCCAGGTAAATACCAGCAGCTTATGAAGTTGCAGGTATCCATGAGTTATGATTAGTAACAAGTTCTTTTTATATCTGCAATTTTCCGGAAAAACGCATTAGACAGCATAAAAGAATATGCCGAAAGCTGTTAAATATTACAGGTGACGACTGGGATTTCGCGCCGATCATAGTCTGCGAGCCACCTGTCTGTGGCTCTCTATCCGAGCGGCTTATCGATCTTGGTTGGCGGAAGTTATAGACTGGCGCAGCCGCGCAGCAACGATCCCCGCCATCGCGATCAAGCCCATGCCCAGCAGCGCGAATCCTGTGATACGGTCGTCGAACAACTGTCAATCAGCGTCCAATACTTTCCACTAATCAGCGTCCAATTATTTCCACTTTATCGATTTGCTGAGGGCGATTTTTGCGATGCTTAAAGCGGTAAGAATCGTTACCTGTTTCCAGGATGTCGCAATGATGGGTAACACGATCGAGTAAAGCGGTCGTCATTTTCGCATC
>JACCWK010000105.1 GCA_013697655.1 Nitrosospira sp. | reverse complement strand
TATCCATCCTGGGCGTTGATGTAGTCTTTGGAACCTCCATCTTGCCAGCAATGGCAGCGCCCAACTCAATTTTTATCCGTCAGATGAAAATAATTCCGCTTAGCCTGTCCATTTTGCAAGAACCTCAGTCTTTTAAATTCCTGGCTCGAATCCCAGTGTGTCTTTTGCATGCGTACCGAGAAAGAGAGATGGTTCGCGATCCATTTCATTTTAAAATTCTGCTCCCATCATATGATCCCGGAAAAAGACTCACAGCCTTGGACTGATAAGCCTCCTTTTTTAAAGAAGGCACTGGAAAGATATCAGCAGGTGAAGGAAAAGATGGAGGCGTGTGCCCTTGAGCTTGCTACCGTCAACGAAACGGTCAAGAAGGAGATGGCGGCGGGCATTACCTTGCAGCACGCAAAAAAAGCATTGGAGCACAATGAAAGCGTAGAGGACAGGGTGCAGGCGTGCGCCAGCGATCTTCATGAGGCCAATGAGGTACTGGCGGAGGAAGTTGATTATTACGACAAGCTCAACCGCGACCACGATGAACTCAGCCGGAAATTGTTTGCAACACAGGATACGTTAATCAATACGCAAAACGTCCTGGCTATTGCGCATGGCGTAGCGGAGGAAGCAAGGCAGCGTGCATTGGTTGATATTGCTACCGGCATTCCCAACCGCGAGCTGTTCGATGACCACCTTGCACAGGCGCTTGGCCTTGCCCGCCGGTATGACTGGATGCTGGCCGTGATGTTCATCGACCTGGATGGGTTCAAGCATATTAACGATACATACGGCCATACCATAGGAGACAAGGTATTGCAGATCGTAGCCCAACGCCTGGATGAGCAGGCGCGTACCGAAGATACGGTTTGCCGTTACGGTGGCGACGAATTTCTTTATTTGCTGGTCAATCCGCGCAGCATCAATAATATTCAGCGCATCGCGGGGGCGTCTTTGAGCGGATTTCGGAAACACTGATGATTGATGGCCTGGCACTCGCCGTAGCACCCAGCATCGGCATTGCCGTATATCCGGATCATGGAGACACAGGTCCCGAGCTGGTGACGAATGCGGATGCGGCCATGTACCGGGCAAAGAAATTAAAGTCCGGGTTCCTCCTGTTCGATAAGGATCATCCCGGGTAATAAAAAAGCCCAGCGCGTATAAATTTCTTGGACGGGCCGGGCCGGGCATTTACTAGCTGTGGAGGGAAGTAGTGCCCCGTGTAAATACTACACTCTTGGCATGCAGTGTCCATTGGACCGAAGTCCAACAAAATCAGGTGTTGCCGGAGGGGTCGATTCAGAAAACGGAAGGAAAAGATCCGGCAGCTGGTGAATTCCGGGCAGACGGAGTTTTGTCCATCACAAGCGCATCAATCGCATCATGCGACAGAATAGCTTGCTGCTCGCCGGACATACGACGAAATGCAAACGGGAGTCGAAGCTCCCGTTTTGTCGACACTCTATCGATTGGTTGAGGCAGTCCTGCGACGAACCATTGCACCTATCATGCCAAGTCCTGCCAACAGCATGGCGTAGGTTTCTGGTTCCGGAATCGCCGAAACCGACGAAACACTGATCGGACCGCCGAGCGAACCGTTCGCAATCCCGGCGTCAGATACATGCTTCCTCCTGTGCCGGGTCCCCACGTAAAGCTGGAGTGGTTGCCGCCCAAAACCAGGAATGACCCAGATTCATATCGTCGGCGTTGAAAAATATGCCTTCGCCAACTGATGAGATTGTCCTGCGTCGTAGCAAAAAGGGATAGGGTCAGCATTTTCAGAATCGGCGCATATCGCGGAAAAGGGATAAATATCTGCAATACCAGCGATAGAAGGCCAAACATGAATCGCATACCAGTGCAGTGGTTTTCCTGTCGGTGCGAAAAAATGAGCATCCTGTAAGATTCTACAGCTATCCGAAGCCATTGTTTTGGCGCCTAATGGCACTCATCTATCCACATCCCCATCCCTTGTCAAATAGCCTCCAGAACTTAGCCTAATGCCTTCGTCGGCGATACGTGCCACTTTTAGTGCGGCCTCTATGCGGTCTGGATTGCGAGGCATATCCTCATCCTGGGAAATTGTCATATTTGTGTTTTCGCTGCTCATTGTGTGTGCGGTAGGACTGCAGTCCTACAGGGATCTGCAGATTGCTGATTACGTTAAACAGCAAACGGAGATCAGCGAGGGCATAATCAGAACGAGTTCGGAATTGCTCTCTGAACTCAAGGACGTGGAAAGCGGCAAACGGGGATTTCTGCTCACAGGAAAAGAAGAATATCTTGAACATTATAACGACGCCGCATCAGATATTCCGTTATTGGTGGAGCGTCTCAAGCTTTATGCTGTGCATCGACCCGATCAGCTGGAAAACATAAGAAAAGTTGAACCCTTTATGCTGGGCAAGATGGCGGAGTTACGCCATACCATTGAGCTTAAGCGGTCCGGGAATGAAAGGGAGGCGTTGCGGGTCCTCGACTCCGGCCAGGGGAAGAGGCTCATGGATGAAATCCGATCACGTATTGATGCTATCGATCCTTCAGAGAAGGCTTCGTGAAAAAACGAGTCGGACTAGCGCTCGCTTTCTCTGAATCGCCATATCAAATCAACCTGAAAACATCGTCATTGGGCGGTACATTGGCAGAGATACGGTTGTTAACGTCCGAGTATTTCCGGAGGGTCACCACCATAACTCGGCTTCAGAGCTTGAGGAATAGGCATGCTCATTGATGCTGGCGGCGCGAGTCTCGGCGAATCGCGCCAGCCCTGTCTTGACGTTTTCATCCACCCATCTTACAAATAGCGGGTGGGGTGCAAACCCGCTCCCCAGTTCATATTCAAGCCCGTCCAGAAATTCTCTTTCCGGCCCCTGGCCGGTGGTTCGTGCCGGAATTACAATCGCACCCCCGCCTTCCTTTTTTGCGTCAGTGAACATATGCCGTACTTTTTCGATCCAGGGCACACGCTTGTCCGGCCAGTCTTCGCGCCACGTCGCCACCTTGATTGTGTGAAACTGATTGCCCTTACCCGTGCGCATGTGCTCTGCGATTTCCTCAAGCGTACTTTTCCATTGCCTGTTCTGATGGTCGCTGCCGGAACCATGCGCGACCAGGATAACGGTATCGCGTGCTGGATTTTTTGACAGTGCAAGGGCACGATCCAGCAACGCGGCGGCGAACAGCGGGCTGGAGCCCAGTCCGCCGACCGTCTGAATCGGCAGGCTGGTTCGAATACGGGGTGCGGGAACGGAGGAGGTTCCATGGCCATGATCATGATGCGAGGCACCAATACCTGCTTCGTTCTGTGCCGCGCCCTCAATATCCAGGCCGGCCATACGTTCTATGGGCTTGCGAAAACTATCCTCCATGGCAAATACACGTACAATAATCGCAGCTTTTGCCCCCCGCTGCTCCAATTTTCGGATAGCGCGTTCGATTGTCGACTGATCGGCCATCGAGAAGGCGAACTCGACTTTGTACCGCTTCATCAAAGGCTGCACTGCCTCGCGCATGGTCTCGTTCCAGTTAAAATCGGAGCCGTGGGATAAGAACACAACGCCGACATCTTCGGCAGCAAGGGGCTGGCTGCGGTTGGCCTCACGTTGCATCCAGATCGCCAGTCCCAGGGAAACGGAGGTTGCGTATTCATCGGTATTGGCTTTGTTATCGGCTGCCCGGCTACCCATATTGCCGTCGGGGATGAATTGGACGCCCTTAGGCAACAACCGTTTAAGCTTTGCGTTGAACGACATCATGCCGTCGAACCTGGGACCGAGATGAAACGGCACCACGACGGTTTTGACCCCGCCACCTACGGCATCGGTCATTCTCTGCTTTAATCCGTCGGCAAGTCTCTCCCCTTCTTCATCCTTTTTATCACGCCCCATCAGTACGTTGATCGATGAGAAACCAAAACCGTCGGCCGCCTTTTCAACAATGCGCCGCCAATCCGTCAGCATCTTCTGCTCGCTGCTATTATCGACCGCACCATAACCCACCACTATGAGGCTGGTATCCGCAGGCTGCGTTATTTGGCGAAATTTATCGGCCAGATCCTCAACCGCAATGACGCTCTCCCCATAGGGGCGGACATAGGAAACCGATGCCGCAACCTTGCTGCGTTCCAGCAACCGACGGACAAGTACATAACGAGGGTCCGCGCCGGAGATGAATAAAGGCATCACCACAATGCGCTCAGCCCCATTATTCAATAGTCGGTCAACGCCTGCGCCGAGATACTTTTGCGTACGTTCATCGGTAACGAATATCAATGATGCGTTGCGTCCTTTGGCAAATAGCTCGAACTCATCGATAATTTTTTCGTTGCCGACAAAACCGCGGTCTGCGGCCACCACCAGAAAACCCGTTAGCCTTTCTTTTCTGCTCAGGTTCTCTTCAGCGAAGCCGGGTTTGAGCGATGCTGCCAGCAGTACAAACAGCGCCGAGCAATAACAGTATTTGAGCGTGGATATGTATCTATGAGTATTCATGTTTTCCTTGGTGTTAACGCCTTGCGGGAAAAGATCTGCATCAAGGCCCCGTGGTCAGTGGAGGTTTTTCGCAATAGCGGAAAAACGTGCAAGGAGCCCGTGCGCGTCCATGCCTGCCTTGCCAGCCATGCAGAACGCGGCCTGAATATCAAAGTTGTCGGATGCCGGGTGCAGGAGGAGCATATGAATGTGACGGGTAATGGCCAACTGCGTAGCCCGGTCGCAGTGACAGGTTCTATTGGTAAGCCACGACAGGGCCGCCAATAGCAGCCGCACCGATGGCTTATCGTTTTGATCCCTGGAATTTCTCATGGTTTAAAATTGATAGCTCAAGCTTGCGGAAAAGTTACGGCCCGGCCGCGTATAGCGGTCCGGCCCGCCGACGGAGTCGGCCGTGTGGATATCCCTGATCGGCACATCGGCCCACTGCCAGTATTTCTCGTCCAGCAGATTGAACACACCTATGGACAGCCTGCCGGTTCGGGCGAATTTCCAGTGGGCCAGCAGATCCACCACGGCATAGCCGGATGGCAGCAATAGTCTTTCCGCTCCTCTTGATTCATTGGCGGTCTTGCGCATTGCGGCCGTCACCAGCGATTCAATGCGTAGCGGCCCTCGCTCATAGGATAAGCCCAGTACGCCCGTGGCCGGGTTGACTTGGATAATCGGAAGACCGGTTTCGAGGTCACGCCCCTTGGTCCAGGCGAAACTGGCTCGCAAGCGCCAGCCGGGGTATAGCTGCTGGTCCAGCCTGCCTTCGAAGCCATAGATGCGGACCTTTGGCAGATTACGGGACTGGAATGTCTGCAATCCGGGCACGCACAGGGGATCGCCCGGACAGACAAGCGGGCGAGAGGAGTCGATGAAATCCTCATAGCGATTATCGTAGGCAGTGAGGGACGCGGTGCCCCTGTCGCTGGCATGACGCAACGATAACTCTCCTCCACGCACTATTTCAGGCCTGAGATGGGGATTGGCGACCGTGGTATACGCCGCCCCCAAATTGGTGAAACCAATATTCACGTCGTTGTATGGCGGAGGCCGGAACCCTTGCGAGTACTGGGCAACGAATGAAAAACCATAGCCCATGTGCAGGATGCCGGAGAGCTTGGGTGAGAATGCGCTCAGCCTGACGTCGGCGACATCCACGCCGGGGTTGCGCGCAATGAAAAGTGGATCCGGTCGGGGATTGAGAAAATAATTGTCGTAGCGCAAGCCGGCGATTATCGTGATCCGGTCGGACAGCCACCATTCGTCCTGGAAAAATGCTGCCAGCTGCGTGGCGCTTGACGGGGGAAAATCACGTGTCGGCAGCAAATCCGGGCCAATCTGCTTAGACTGCGTGCCGAGCGTGAGGTTACTTTCCATCCCGTCCCGTTCCTGCTTTGTATCCGTGCGAAAGGCTTCCCCACCCCATGTCAGGGTGTGAGCTCCCCACATTTCAAATATTGATTCGTTTTGCAGCTTTGCGCCCGTGAGCCTCTGCTTGAAATTGAACAGGCGCTCCACCAGGAAATTTTGAGTGCCGGTGGCAAATCGCAGCAGGCGGTCGTCAAACGTATACTGGCTCGTCCTGCTTGTCTGCTGGTAGAGCTTGAGGTTGATCGTGCCCAGAGGCGTATTGGCTATACGCTGGTCGAGCGAAACACGGTTGCGCTCGTAGGTGTCTTTTGCCGTAATGCCTACCGTCAGACCTCGTGGGAGCGACAGGATATCCGTGTCGACGACGCGTTCAAATCCTTCCGCAGCAAATGTTGCCCGATAGCTCGCGACCGGGGTGAAGACCAGCTTGGCGAGCCCATTCACGGTATCGATATCCTGGGGATTGGGCTTGGTGCGATTGATACCTGTCCCTCCCACGGTCCCCATGTTGGCGGTTTCGTGGCCGTTGCGCTGGACGCCCCGCAACATCAGCTTGAGATACTCGTTTCCGACGGCGACGGTACCGATAATGCCCAGCGACCGGTCTACGCTCTGGTAGATGGTCTCGGGACTCACGGCAAACGCACGGCCTTTGAGGAAGTCTTCTGGCTCGGGCGAGCGAAACGAGACGACACCGCCCAACCCTTCCGATCCCTGCAAAGAAGAACCGGCGCCTCGCTGAATTTCAACGCCGGAGAGCATGCCGACATCGACCATGTTGCGCCCGGCATTCGAGAAACCGCCAATGACAAAGTTATCCGGCTGGCGGATGCCATCCATGTGGATCAATATGCGATTGCCATCCAGCCCACGGATGTTGAAACTGCTCATGCCGAACCGGGACGGATTGTTGCCTACCGAAATGCCGGGCTCATACCGGATAAGGTCCTTGATGGACGTGGCCATCTGCTCCCTGATCGTTTCGGCGGAAATAACGTTCAGCGTGACCGGTACGTTTTTCGTATCCCGTTCTACCCGCACAGCGGACACCGAGATCGTGCGGAGAACATTCTCCGTGCCCGCTGCCTCGTTCGGTGCGGAAGGCGCGCAGGGAGGCCCCGAGACCGGCTGAGAACCGGTATCGGGGGTGGATTTCGGGGACGCGGAAGCGACCGGTATTTCAAGATGGAGTGCCCCGCATGGAAAAGGAGGAGTTGAGACGGGCTTGATGGCAGTCTCGGCATATGCCGCGCATGCAGGCATCAGCAATGCGCCCGCCAGAAGGCAGATTTTAAGCTCATGTACCATCTGGCTTGGCCGCGCACAATCACCTTCCGCTATGCCTGGGGCGCTTTCCCGCCATTACGTCGCCGAACAATCGTGCCCATCAACGCCAATCCAGCCAGCAGCATGGCCCATTCGCCGGGTTCCGGTATGGGAGCGGCGATATCCACGGCAATCTGTGCGAAGCTCTGGTGCGGGCCAGTGCTTTGCAGATCGATGTGAAAACTGGTAGGTGCCGTATCCAGCGTCCACACGGCGCGATACTGGTTCAGCTCGACTGGGCCCATGGAACTGGAAAACGAGGGATCGGTATAGGTCACGGCGCCGCTGGCAGGCGTGATGCCATTCAGTTGAATGCTGCTGTAATCCATCGCCGTACCCCATGCCTCGAACTGCAACGCCACGGTGACGGGGCCGCTAAACGCGGTGGAAGGCGTGATATCGAGATCAAATATCTCGGTACCGGAGAAGCTGTACAGATTGCCCGTGCTTGTGGCAAAGGTACCGACATTCCAGGTCAACGTGCTGCTGCTCGTGCCGGATGAACCGTAAACAGTGGAATACGGCGTACCGGGAGTGCCGCCCAGAAAATTGTCCCACTCCGCATACGCAGTGCCCGCATCGCCACGTGTCCAACCGCCCCACGCAGCAGTGGCGTCATCGGGCTTATCGAAGCCAAAACCCGCGGCGTAAGGATCAGGCCCATTGGCGATATCGGCGAGGGCTGGGCCTGCAAGCAGCAGACCGGCAATTAAACTTATCGTTTTAAATTTCATGTAAAATCCTCCAGGATGAATGAATTAAATAGCCACATACGCTCTACGTAACCGGGCATGTACCTGTAACGTACAATGCAGTGCACGACCGGCATGCGCTTGCGTCGCTTTGATTGTGCTGGCTTGAATATGAGAACTGGCTGGCGGGTGATTCTGAAGCCTTTCTTTCAAAAGGCTTCATGGGCAGCTGGCTTTGCCGGATGGAAACATCCGACTGCTGGCGGGAAAACCGGGTGTACCGGTTTAATGTTTGCTTCAGGTACTAACAGGTGGACTTGCAATAAGTCCGCAGACAAATATTTACATTTCTGCTACGCATAATATGCGAATGAGAATTATTGTCAATAGGTATGGTTAGAAAGAGCTATTATAAAAAACCTCTTCTGGGGGCAGCCGTGGGGTTGCGAAATACCTTTTCGATTATGAGGCCATCAAAGGAGCGAAACTTAAGGCTGCGTTGGGCAGCAGCAGGAAGTGAGTCATAGGGCGGGATCCGCGCGTTCGCCCGTGGATAAATGGGTTGTCCGCTCAGCGTTGCTTCGTGGACAATCGCCTCGACGATTCCCACTGTTATCCACCGGCTTTTAACGGCATTGGCTTTGGCCTGACGCGCTGCGCTTGCCGCAAGGTTAATAATGAATCAAACGTTCTGCTGCGGTTGCGCTGCACGCCTAGCCCTGACGCCAGAGGCGACTGAAGAGAGGAGAAAAAAGATGAGTACGGAAGAAAATATATCCACGACAGGATACGAGCTGATTCCGGTTTCGATTAGACCGAAAGGATATTATTTATAACTTCCCTATATATATCAGATAGTTATTTTCGGAATGGCAATCTTGTTCACATTGATGAGCTTTTACGGAGGAAGTATTGGGGGGCTCATCATTTCTATGTCTCTTTTTCTTGTAGGGGGCTACTGGTTGCTAGTGTAGTACGCCGTAATTAACAGAACTAATAATCACCCCTGCTGTCCAGGTATTAGAACGTATGACAGGAGGACACCGATGCGAACTGCCCCGGAGATTGTACTGACAGCAGGAGAAGAAAA
>JACCWK010000104.1 GCA_013697655.1 Nitrosospira sp. | reverse complement strand
TTTTCTTCTCCTGCTGTCAGTACAATCTCCGGGGCAGTTCGCATCGGTGTCCTCCTGTCATACGTTCTAATACCTGGACAGCAGGGGTGATTATTAGTTCTGTTAATTACGGCGTACTACACTAGCGATGCCGTCGGAGCGATCACCGCTAGCCTGTCATCGCCGGTAGAAGCTCAATGCCTCCCCCCTTGGTTGGCTTAGGACTTCACCGGCGTATCGACTCGTGCCTGTATTATCGTACTTAGGCCCACCGTGGGGCCTTCCCGATGAGCTACGCGATAATACTGAAACTGTTGAAAACTCATTCCTGCCAATTTTCAGCTTCCCTGCCTGAACTCTCGTTTCTGGAATTTGGGACGGCCTTTTCTTATTCCAGACTACCTTGCATAGCGGGTCGCTCAGAATAGTTCTTTTTTGAGCCATATCTCTGGCCACCTTGCTTAAAGCAGCAACGCTGATTACCGTAAAGAGGATAAGAAGTATCATTGGGAACCATTTTTGTACCATATTGCCTCCTTGCACATAGCCGCGCTGGCATTAATGATCGACTAAAAAATAAATGCAGACAGCCTGTTGCACGAGGTTGGTAACTTTATGCCAATGATAAAAACCACCAGGATCAGCCGCGAGTTATCACCTGAGTCGTTCGTTGTTGTCTGCTTTGTTATCCGCATGCGACTTATACTTTGCGTTAGCGGCCGCGTTATCGTTCCTGACAGAACTAACTTCCGCTGCCTTCCGCCGGTGTAAGGCCTCCGCGGTCAGGCTTTCTTCCACTGCCTGCTCGTATTTGCGCATCAACGCCCACGTATGCGATTGCTGATCTTGCGCTTGCCGTCCATATAGATAACTTTTTGCCTGATAATGCTCGAGCAATTTTCGTTGCTCCTCCGCCTTGGCTTGCATGTCCCGAGCCAGGGTTTCAAAATATATCGTCAAGGCTTCGTGGTCGCTGCGGGTTCTGGCGCTCTGAGCAGCTTTACGTAGAACGGGACTCTGGACAGCCTCATAAGGACTCATGGGCGCGCAGGAAACCAATAAACCGAGCACAAATATTATCGCTATTAATTTTTTTGTTTTCATTGGGGATTGCCGGAAATCTCATCGCTACAAAATTTGCAGGGGAGCAGGAGAAACGCGGCACGTGCATATAGATTACCGAGTGCACGAAACTTTGTCAATATTATTATGTGTAAAGTGTGTTAAGACTATCGGGCCGTTCCTGGGCGATGGACAACAGAGCATTTTGTACTCATCCACATTCGCTCAACTGTATTGATGTTGTTGGCATATGTGGCACTGGCTTATATATAAGCGCCTTGCCGGAAAACAGAAGAAGATGGAGGAGGGCAGGACACGGCCATGCTCTGATGAGCATGACCTCCCGTGCGCTGCCGGTCTCCAAGCTTGGGCCGGGCAGCACGGGTATCGTTGGGTTATGCGCCTGCTGGATGGGTAATGGATTGATAGACCAGTGAATCGATATGAGAAATCACGGATAGGGCGCGATCCATTCGGCTTTCAACTGGTAACCCGCCTGGCCCATTTCGGTATTAACATTGCCGATTTGCATGACACCGCTGACCCACATGGCATCCATTGTGCGCATGTTGAGGACGGATTTTGAGGTCCTTACGTGAATAATCTGGTTGGGAGGAGGCGGGGGCGTATGGATGCAGGCGCCAAAATAGGGAACAAGCAAAAATTCTCTTACTTTATCCCCCGATTTTTCCAGGGGAATAACAAATCCCGGAATCCGGATGCGTACTCCATTTAGCGCCGGCTCAACCGGCGCGTTATTCCAGGCCTCGCGTATTTTTTCCAGCGCTTCGATGGCACGCGGGTCGCTGTCTTTAAGTTTATCCAGGTTCAGCCCTTTCAAGGACGCCATGGGATCCCAGCTCTTTGGCATCAGGTCATCCCAGGTCTTTTCCTTATAGGCGACTGTAGCGGTTGCCGACGGCATGGGCTTGCTTTTCGCTTTAGCTGGCGCCGGTGTCGACAATTTATCTCCAATCTGATAATTCTTATTATCGGCTGCCGCAATGGGCGCTACCAAGGCCAACCAACAAATAATAATGAGAAGGAGCCAAGAAAGGTGGAAGTACCGGAAAGTGGTTATATTCATTTCAACACTCATATTCATCCTTACAACCTTGGCGTCAAGCCATCGGCAAGTGACAGCCGGTAAGCGCGATAACCGGGTACAAGGCTTACCAGAAAACCCGTTGTCATGACGAGTAACAGAAGTTGCCATGCATCTGCCGAAAGCATACCCGGTGTGAAAGAAATACCAAGGTGCGCTTCCAGAATTGGGGCGGCAAACAGATTGAGTACGATCAACCCGAGCACGCCGAGCAGCGCGCCAGCCATGACCACCATCAACCCCTCAATGGCCAGCAGCATGAAAACGACCCGTGGGCCCGCACCTACCGAGCGGAGAATAGCCAATTCCCGCCTGCGCTCGCCCAGGGCGGCCAGTACCACAGCCACCAAGCCACTCATGCCGACGGCGACCACCAACGCGGAAATGGCCAATAGCGACTTTTCGGCAATACTCACGACAGACCAGAGTTCGTCCAGCGCCACACCGGGAAGTACCGACAGTAATGGCTCGTCTTTGTATTGGTTGATGAACCGCTGCATCTGGAAAACTCCTGCACGGCTTTTTAACCCGATAAGAGCAGCCGTAATTTCTTTTGGCGCCAGATCGAACTTACGCACATATTCCGCCGGAATGGATAGGCCAGGCATCGGTGCGCCACCCTGCCAGTCGAGATGAATCGCTTCGACAGCCTCAAGACTCACATGCACGCTGCGATCCACCGGGAGCCCCGTTCGTTGGAGAATGCCGCTCACCTTAAAGGGCTTGTCCGCATGCTCGGCAAGTCCGAGATCCTTAGCCCCGTGGTTGAGCACGATGCGATCCCCCACACGGTAACCAAGCCGCTCGGCGACCTCAGCCCCAATAGCCGCATCGAAAATATCCGCAAAGGGTTTACCCGTCGCAAAAGCCAGCGGCCGCCGGTCACCGTAACGAAAATGCTCAAAATAAGCGGCGGTGGTTCCTATGACTGCAAAACCGCGGTGCGAGTCACCCAGCGAAATCGGGATCGCCCATGCCACCGCCGGGTGCTCTGCCATCGCCTGAAAGCTTGACCATCGGATATTGTGTGTTGCGTCGCCGAGGCGAAATACGGCATAAAGCATGAGTTGGATCGGGCTGGTACGCGCACCCACCACCAGATCGGTTCCAGATATGGATTGAGAAAAACTTTCGCGTGCCTGCGTGCGCAATTGCTCGACACCCAAAAGCAATACGACAGAAAGCGCAATGCTGACTGCCATCAAACCCAACGTGGCACGCCGGTTCCACGCACTGGCAAACGCAAGGGATAACAGGGCTTTCACACTATCCTCCCCACAGCTTCGCTCAGTTCATTCAAGACTATCGTGGGCTGAAATATTAGGCTGGGCGCTGTCACCGACAAATATCAGCGCGACATGCTCGTCATCTGCGTGCGCGCCCATTGGATCGGGGCGGTATGCCTGTTGTTAATTGTCATAAAGACGCGCTTCTCGCCGAAGGAGATCGTCGATTGTGAGGCCCCCTGGCACAAAACCATCGAATACCGTTCCCAGCCTCTTCGTCTTGATGAATTCCATATTGGCGGCATAAGCTCTGAGCGGTAGCGGGAAATATTGGGCTCCTTTCACCAAGGAAGATGCATTTTTCATATAAAACGCAATAAACTCCTTAACTTCTGGTGTTTCTGCCGCTTTCGCATTCACATAGATAAAAATGGGGCGGGACAAAGGCTGATAAGTTCCGTCCTCCACCGTTTCGACAGAAGGAATGACTGCACCGTTTATTTCATTATCTATGGCGACAACTCTGACTTTCTCCTTGTTTTCCGCATACGATCCGAAACCAATAAACCCGAGCGCGTTCTTGTCGCTCGCCACGCCCCGTATGAGAATGTTATGGTCCTCGGATTTTGTAATATCGTCACGGCTGGATTTCGCCTTGCCGACGATAGCCTGCGTAAAGTAATCGAAAGTGCCGGATTCTGGGCCGGCAGAGTAGAGCTTGAACGTTTCATCAGGCCATGCCGGGTTCACTTGACTCCATTTGGTGATTTTACCCTGAGCGGCGGGTTCCCACATTTTCTTCAATTCCGCGACAGTCATGCTCTTGCTCCAGTCGTTCTTCGGATTCACCACCACTGTCAATGCATCGAAAGCCATTGGCAATTCAATATATTCCACGCCAGCCTTATCGCAGGCCTTCGTTTCCTTTCTGTGAATAGGGCGCGAAGCATTAACGATATCTATTTCACCACGACAGAACTTCGTAAATCCGCCACCGGTACCGGAGACACCGACCGTTACTTTGACTGCACCGTTTTGATCTGTCTGGAAAGTTTTCGCCCCCGCGTCGGTAATGGGATACATCGTGCTGGAGCCGTCAATTTTTATCTTTGTCTCAGCACCCGCCACTCCGGCAGTGCTGATTAACGCACCCAACACGGTGGCCACACCCAGTATTTTAAGATCATGAGATTTAAACATTTTTCTCTCCATTCGATTTGGTTTAGAGGGCCATCATTTATCAATACGGTAGCTTGTCGATATAGCATACAGCATAAGTTCGACTGAAATGTTACACGCCCCCACCCAACATCAGCACCCCAATACGAATCGTGAAACCTTTCATATCAGCATCGCTGGAAACTCAATGCTGACCGCCATCTACGCCAAGCATGTCGCAATGCTCCACGCATTGGCTGAAGCACGAACAGCAGCGATTCAGGCTGAGCCCGGAGCGACTCCGTACAGTTTATCCAGATCGACTGTGCGGCTAAAATGGGAGCCCAGGCGCTGGTCATGGCTGACGAAAATCAGCGTCACATTCTCATCGTCGCAACGTCCCAACAGTATGTCGAGAAATTCTACCTGCCTGCCTGCATCCAGTGACGAAGTTGGCTCATCGGCAATAATCAGCTCGGGGTGCCCGATCAGCGCCCGCGCGGCTGCCACACGCTGCTGTTGGCCAACCGACAGCGCCGTTACCGGTTGTCGTGCTAACGTCATATCCAGTCCTAGCTGAGCCAGCAACCGGTCCGCCGACTGTTCGAGCGACGCAGCAGACCCAGCCGATTGCAGAGCCCGCTGCCGCCTCCGCTTCGAGAAACGGCAAGGCAGGAGTACATTTTCGCGCATGGACAGATAAGGCACCAGATTAAACTGCTGGAACAGGAAACCTATATGATCCACACGGAACCGGTCGCGAGCACTGGATGTAAGCATAGTCAGGTCGGTATCGAGCACGCGCATGTGGCACGGCTGCGGCAGCAGCACGCCGCCGAGCAAACTTAACAGAGTGCTCTTGCCGCTACCGCTTGCACCTTGCAGGAAAACGCGTTCTCCTCGCCTCACCAGAAATTGCGGGATTGACAGACGAAAGCCATGCTCTCCGGGCCATTGAAAAACAAGATTCCGAATATCGATTGCAAATGGACTCGTGCTGGAATGTGCCACTTCAGCTACCACTTCAATCGAGTCGCTTCAGGTGAAAGCTTTGCGCTGAATTGCCCTTTTGGGCCTGCTATAAACGCATCAAGCCGTTGCAGATCAGGAAATAGTTCGAACAGCCGCACCTCCAGCCCTTGCAAGGCTTGGGGCACGGCGCAGTGGAAATGCCATGTGGCTTCCAGTTCCGCATGCGTACCTCTGGGAACGGTTTTTACCGCACCGCCATCTTTGGTGGTAATCCCATCAACGCTTTTGCCGGAATCAGAGGCGGGCGCCAGCAAGTCCGCGGAAAGCACGGGCGATCTCAAATTGACCGATGCCACCCGACACTGAGCCCCTGGCGTAAAAACGAAAAGGCTATCAGGCCGATTTAATTTTAACGCCATGGCTTTGACAGCCTGGCGTTCCTTTTCATTTCGGGGGCACGCTCGAATCCCAATACGGTATCCTGGGGACTGTTCAGGTTAATTTGCACCTCGGCGCCGTCGATTGCGATTTCCACGGCGGCACGACCGTGAATATGGGCGCGGGATTCATGAGCCCAAACAAGCGACCACGAATTACATACCATCATAGCGACAATAAATGCCTGCCTCTGAAAAAACAATGCCTGTTTCATCTTTGTACTTTTCGCCGGATACGTATATTTGCTGCGTTTGAACATCCACAAGTTGCACTTGGAGCTATCCGAAGGGGTTGTGGTGCAGGCAGCACAGAGGAGATGCCGCTGGATGGCAGAGACCTCCGGCATTGGCGTAAACGGAGCGCCCCGTAGCGTTCTGTTTCTTTGATCTTGCGTCGCATCAGGCTGCCCTGGACAAATCCCGGGGTTGCCGTCACTGCGCCTCGTGGAAATTTATTGGGTAACTGTCAAGATGCCAATAGACCTTCTTCAATAAATGAGGTATCGAATGATGTCACAACGCGTTTATCCGGCATGACCAGCCGCTCGTCCTTGTCCTTGTAGTCAAGCCGGCTGAGAAGATCCTTGATAATATTGATGCGCGCCAGCTCCTTATTATCCGCGTGGACGACAGTCCAGGGAGTACTTAGGCTGTGAGTATGTGCGAGCATTTTGTCGCGTGCGAGGCTGTATTCTTTCCATTTCTTGATCGCGTACTCGTCAAGCGCGCTTATTTTCCATTGCGCAAGCGGGTCCTTCTTGCGATCCTCCAGCCGTTTTTCCTGTTCAGATTTGCTGATATCGAGGTAGTATTTTAGAAGTTTAATGCCTGAATGGACCAGCATATGCTCGAATTCCGGCACCGAACTAATGAATTCCTGATACTCCGCGTCCGTACAAAACCCCATTACCCGTTCAACCCCAGCCCTGTTGTACCAGCTTCGGTTGAATAACACCAGTTCCTGAGCAGCGGGCAGATAGGGAGTATACCGCTGGAAATACCATGAGCTGCGGTCTCGGTCCGAGGGCTTGCCAAGAGCTACGACTCGCGTTTCACGCGGGCTCAGGTGCGCCGTGATGCGCTTGATGGTGCCGTCTTTCCCCGCTGCGTCCCGGCCCTCGAATATGATCAGAATCTTGTCACCGCACTTGATGAAGTGCCGCTGCAGCTTTACAAGCTCAACCTGAAGTTTGTACAGCGTATCGTCGTAGTCTTTTTTGGATATCTCGGGTAGCGGGTCGGCTTCTTTTTCCCCGTTGGCTTTCTTGCTCATTGCAGCCTTTCTTGTGCTTTCTTGTGCTTTCTTGTAAACAGAACGTGTACCCCATGCCGTTTGAGGACAGGCTGCTAGTCTCCTAGTATTGCGCCATGCCCGCGCTATTGTCGCCGGTCCTATGAGCGTCTTGAAGCGCGCCAATTCTGCACCCGCTTCGATTTCATGAGCTTGTATCCGAACAGGGTCAGGATGAGCAGTGCTATCAACGGGCCTATCGCAGCACGAAAGATATTCGTATAGTTGATCATCTTCACGCGCAATGGATACTGATAATGCACGGGCGGCACCGCCTCTCCAGTAATAAACACCGTATACAATCCCTTGTCCAGAGTGGTCTCCCCCCTGATTACGCCGTCGGGGTGATAGCTCGGACGCAAGTAAGTCACCGTTTCATCTTCTACTTCGCTGGTCCCCCGCACCACGCGTATCCCTACCGGGATGTCACGCAATGCCTGATCTACAAGGTCCACCACCAGATAGGTATCGCCTTCCTTGGGTATTTCCGTACAGTATTGGTCACTCGGCTCATACTGTGGCTGGTAGGCACTTAGATGCACCATGCTGTTGTCACCGAGCCGACGCATGCACGTGTCCTCTTCCATGGCTACCTTTCCATGTGCTCCTGCTGCGCCGCAATAAAGCGCTGCGGCGAGGGTAAGAGCCGATACGCCTGCCTGTATTACCTGCTTGATTATCATCGATTACTCCTCTCGTGCCATTCAGCCGTGGATTTTATTCAACCGCTGCATGTCGTACCGCTGAGATGGTGCGATATGCGCAGGGAGTCCCTTACGAGCAACTCATATTGAAGCCCATAAGGTTTGGTTTTTACAATGTTTATTTGATCCCCTCTGGAAACCCTTCTTCGCCGTACGCGGTAACGTCGTTCTTCATGGTGACTCGGCCCCGTGGACCTTTGACATAGAAGAAGGCGGTGCAGTAGAGCTTGCCAAAATACCACCAT
>JACCWK010000101.1 GCA_013697655.1 Nitrosospira sp. | reverse complement strand
TTTTCTTCTCCTGCTGTCAGTACAATCTCCGGGGCAGTTCGCATCGGTGTCCTCCTGTCATACGTTCTAATACCTGGACAGCAGGGGTGATTATTAGTTCTGTTAATTACGGCGTACTACACTAGCTATTGCAGCAATGCTGTTTATCACAGTGATTGGTATCGTGCTGGCCTATATCGTAGCCGTGAGTGCGGGTATCTGGGTCGTTTACCGCATTATTCGCGGCTGGATCGCCCTCAATGACGGCAGATCCATGCCGGGCTAGACAAGCCCTAGCCAGTAAACAGCCACGGTCCAGTTTATTTTCCTAGCGGGTGGGCCGATTGCACCAGTGAGATTTGTTGGCCTTCTTGTCGTTTCCTCCATCTGCTCTCATACATTCATCGCACGCTTGCATACATCGGTTTTCTTTCCGATCTTTATGTGTGTCGCCGTACAGTCCTGATGGCTCCCGCATGTTTAAAATATCAGCCATTGTGAGTCGGCGATATTTCAGGAACTGGGTAGAACTCAAATTCATTTAGCCAAATGTGATGCATTTCTGATTGTTTTAATGGTTTGCTTACGCTATTTAAACTTAGCCAGCCTTTTCGAAGATGCCAATTGCCGCCCTGCCTGATGGCCAGAAAGAAGAACTTCCGTTATCAAGATCGGCAGAATTTCTGCTGGATGAATGCCGAATGGTGTTGCCCGGCATTCAGGCGTTATTCGGTTTCCAGCTCATAGCAGTATTTAATTCCGGCTTTTCCGAAATAGTCGATCCTTTTCAGCAGAAAATTCATCTGTTTGCCTTGTCGCTGACTGCGATTGCCATTGCTTTTGTGATGACCCCAGCCGCTTTTCATCGACAGATGGGGTCGAAAGAAGTATCGGAAAAATTTATTCGTCTCGCTAGTCGCTAGTCGCTTATTGCTTTTAGGCATGTGGCCATTGGCACTGGGACTCTGCCTGCATTTTTACCTCATTGCTGGAATAATCGTCGGCGGACCCCATGCTTCCTTGATTGTGGCAGCTATTGGCGGAGTATTTATAGGTTTGTGGTTTGTCTTCCCGCGCATGAATAAAGCTTGAGGAGTTCTCTCCTAATAATCTGTCGCAGCAGGCTATAAACCCGCGATAGATCTGTGTGTGCGCTTTCGTACAGACCGTTTATCCACAAAAACGGAAAATCGTTTCTTACCGCGCAGGCTGAATTCTCGATCGAAGTTCCAACCAATGTAGAAAGAGAAAAGGCTATTGCGGAGTTATATACAGCGGATAGCCGCCGTTAGCTAATGGGAGATCCATCATGAAAAAAATGAAAAAAGTAAGGTTCCTAATGTTGAGTTTGGGTTTCGCCAGCTTATGCGCAGGGATGGCTAGTGCTGTAGGCCTAAGCAATACTGAAGCGCGCGGATCAAGTGGCCAATCGCCTGATGCCGTCCTCAACGCCCAAACTGTCCGTGATGCATCCATTACGCGACCCGAACAGAAGAAAACCGAACATGACCGTTCGGATGTTTTTGGCGCACCGAATGCAAAGCCTTCTTCTCCTGCTTTTGATAATCAAGCGGATAAAGGCAAGATACTGGGGTTTGATTTTTATCGTGACCCGCTGAATGCAAAACGGCCGATGCAAACATTCGAAGATGCTATGAAAGCCGACATAGCCGATCGTGCTGGGGTAATGAAAACGCAGCGGGAATTGTTGTTGCGGCGTTATGACTTGACTCCCCGGCTTGACCGGGAAGCTAAAATGACGCGCGGCAAACCCTTGGCCATCGGTCCAACGGCGCATTTGCCGGCCGGCACGAGCTGGCAAAAATTGGCAAGCATGTTTCCATCAGAAATAAAGAGCAAGAATCTGTTTCCTTATCCTGCTTTGCCTCACCCCAAACAAGTTACGGGCGGCCAGGTTTTTCCCCCAGTTCAAACCAATATGTTCCCCCGCCTGGAGCGATTCGATATCGAATTTGATTTGCCTGAAGCGTTTCTACCGGAATTTCCCCCCGCGATTTTTCTTCAGAATCGGCCTGAGTTGGGTGACGTCTCGCGCGGAGAGGTGGTATCCATCAATAATTTTTATCGGTTATTCAAGGATATTCTGACGCCCGTACAGCTTAACGGTCTTCAGATATTGCTGACTCCGCTTCCACAGGAGGAGTTTAATCCCACGGATGATCGCAAAAGCGCTCAACCGAGCTTGGGCGTAACTTGTTTCGATTGCCATGTGAATGGTCATACCACCGGGCAGTTTCACCTTAGCCCCGATATCAGGCCCCAGGAGCGGCGTTTTCGGCTCGACACAGTCAGCCTGCGCGGAATGTACAATCAGCAGATCCACGGTTCCAAGCGTAGCTTGCGGTCGGTAGAGGACTTCACGGAATTTGAATTCCGGACGGCTTATTTTAACGGTGATCCGATCCATGCCATGAAAAAGGGCTTTCCTATTCTTGATCGGATTCACGTAAGCCATATGGCGCAACTTCAGAATATTCTGGATTTTCCGCCCGCGCCCAAGCTGGATAGTGAAGGGCGGCTGGATCCGGCTAAAGCCACGGAAAAGGAACTCCGTGGGGCAAAAGTTTTCTTTGGAAAAGGCCAGTGTTCAAGCTGCCATAAGCCCCCCGCTTTTCTAGACCACCAAATGCATGATTTGAAACTCGAACGTTTTCTCAATGAACCCGGCGACGGAGCGATCAAGACCTTTACGTTGCGTGGAATTAAGGATAGCCCGCCTTATCTGCACGACGGTCGCCTCCTGACTCTTGAAGATACCGTGGAATTCTTCAATCTGGTATTAACGCTCAAGCTTACGGACGAGGAGAAATCCGATCTCGTAGCATATCTGCGGCAACTTTAATTTAGGCCCGTAACCTGCATGCAAACGAGCTGAATTGAAATAAACGACCTGGTTATCAATGTAAGGCGAAGTTCTTAAGGAGACAAATTTATGAGTATTTCCACCGCAACTGCAACGGTAAACCGAAAAGAAGCTCTTTCGCTTAATGGCACACCCCTTCGCAAACCCAAAAAGGCCATACGTAAGGCAATATTTCCTGTCGCGGGGCTGGGCACCCGTTTTCTGCCCGCGACTAAAGCAATAGCTAAAGAGATGCTGCCCATAGTAGATCGTCCACTGATTCAATATGCGGTGGATGAAGCAGCAGCAGCAGGTATCGAAGAGATAATCTTTGTTACTCATCGCAGTAAGCGTTGCATTGAAGACCACTTGCACCGGTCCGTGGAACTGGAAAGTGAATTAGCCTCACAGGGAAAACACGCATCATTGAAAACGTTGCGGCAGCTCGAACACAGCGGCATTCATTTCAGTTTTGTTCGTCAGGAAGAGCCCAGAGGATTGGGGCATGCCATTCTTTGTGCGAAGCATCTGATTGGTAACGAACCGTTTGCAGTACTGCTTCCGGACGATTTGATCGATGGCCAGCCCCCTGTGTTGCATCAGATGATTTCTCAATATGAACGGGTACCCCACAGCCTTGTGGCTGTCCGCCAGGTATCCCGTAAGGATACTCATCGCTATGGTATCGTGGATGCCTTCGGCCAGGATGCCGAAAGCTTTAGTGCGAGGATTCGCAGCCTGGTGGAAAAACCTTCTCCTGAAGCAGCTCCATCGACGATGGCTATTGTGGGCCGTTATATTCTTTCAGCAGAGATTTTTGAATGCATCGCAAATTTGAACCCAGGCATAGGGGGAGAGATTCAGCTTACGGATGGAATTTCTCATCTTCTTAAACTTGAGCCTGTGATGACTTACCGTTACCAGGGTAAGCACTATGACTGCGGCAGTAAAGCAGGTTTCCTGGAGGCCACGGTTGCATATGGCTTGAAACATCCGGAAGTCGGCAAGGAATTTCGTGAGATATTATTGCGAGTAGGACAGGAACTTGCTAATGAAACCCCTTATCCTCCCGATTTTGACACCCGTACGGCAACAATGTTAATGAGCGCCTGATCATAGCCCGGATATGCTGCTGAAATAGTAGGAGCTGCCTGGGGATACCGCGGATGTGCCGGGCAGATAGCGGACCTGCCAGAGTAAATAAGAATTCACTTCCTGGATTTAATCATTTCCTTCGATTTTCATGCCCATCGTTTCACCGAAGCGGACAGCCCGGCCGGGAACCCACTGCTGATTGAACAGCATTCTGTTCTTGGGAAATAGCATTACCACCGTTGAGCCTAGTAAAAAACGGCCCATTTCGTCGCCTTTTTCAAATATCAGGGCTTGCGAATCGTAATGCCACTCGCGAACACGCCCTGAACGCCGCGAATTCACTACCCCGTGCCATACAGTGGATATGCTGCCTACTATAGTGGCGCCTACCAGTACCAATACCAACGGACCGGCTGTTGATTCAAATACACAGACCACACGTTCGTTGCGTGCAAAAAGGCCAGGTACTCCGCGCACCGTACCTGGATTTACCGAAAACAAGCTGCCTGGAATGTAGACCATGCGTGTCAATCGCCCGTTACATGGCATGTGCACCCTGTGATAGTCCTTGGGACTCAGGTATAAGGTTGCGAAGTTACCATCATAAAATTCTTCCGCTAACTCGTTGTCCCCACCCAGCAACGCAGTAGTGGAGTAATCACGTCCTTTAGCCTGAATTATTTGATTACTTCGAATGACACCCAACTGGCTAATAACGCCATCGACTGGACAAATATAATCCGCATGGGCTAACGGTCGTCTCTCTGTCAGAAGCGCGCGGGTAAAAAAATCATTAAAGGTTCGATAGCTATGGATATCAGAATTAACGGCTTCGTTCATATCTACCGCGTAATGCTTGATAAAGCGCCGAATGGTAAAAGTAGTAAGCCTGCCGGCGTTAGCTTTAGCAAATTTACCTGCCAACTCGGTGATTGCCTGTTTAGGCAACAGATATTGAGGAAATACCGACAAAACAGTGAGCATGGAATACCCAAGGCAAAATAGTAGAGATTATAATGGTTTAAGCCCATTAAGTCTTGAAACCGTTAGTAGTCAAGAGTTGTCGTTTGTGGCATTTAGAATCATCGATCTGTGTTAGCAACAAATAGAATTGTCCGGTTTGGTAGCAAATAGAGTGTCTGCTTTCTAACGCATCGAATTATGGATTCGATTCAGTGCGCGGCTGTGGCGGCGGATTTACGCCACAACCTTATTT
>JACCWK010000100.1 GCA_013697655.1 Nitrosospira sp. | reverse complement strand
TTTTCTTCTCCTGCTGTCAGTACAATCTCCGGGGCAGTTCGCATCGGTGTCCTCCTGTCATACGTTCTAATACCTGGACAGCAGGGGTGATTATTAGTTCTGTTAATTACGGCGTACTACACTAGCTCCAGCTCAATCTCTGTCAGCGGGCGTTGCGTCTTGCCAATCTCGCCCAATTTGCCCGCCTTCGCCACCTTTACCCAATTCGCCAGCGTCGAAGGCGGCAATGATAAACGTCGCGCCGCTTCATTGGCATTCAACCCATCTTCCGTTACTTGCTTGACCGCCTGTTCACGAAATTCCTTGTTGTAAATCGCTCTTGGTATTCTCTGCTTCATTTGGCACCCCCGTTTCAAGTTTAACAAAACCTTGGTGTCCATTATTTTCAGCCTACCTCAGTGGGCTGAAGTATGCAAATCACACCGATGAAACCTGCGATCACCGTATATACCAGGCGAGCTTCTACACGGCTACTGCCGAGCAAGGCCGAGCCGCCAATGAGAAACAGCGCCATCCAGATCGATGACATATAATTAAGCGTCACCGCAGTCGCAAGCGGCAATTCCGCTATCGCGTAAAACCAGAGACCCAGCGCACTTACCCCAGTCAACCTGCGCCAGAAATGCGTCGCCGGCAGGCAGGTACGAAGCGTTCCGTCACGCACCCCGGTCAACGACGCCATCAATAGCGCGCCAACAACACCGCGGTAGAATACGATTTCACCGGGGCTATAATCCGCTGACGCAAACTTGACGCACATGCTCATGGTGGCAAAAAGCAAAGATGCCCCCACCATCAATACCGATGCGGATGTTTTATGGTTCATGTCCTGTGTAAGACTGTACGGATATCCATTTGCATACCTTGCTGGTTCGGTGGAACTCATGCCACTATTGGTAAAATAAAACGCTCCACCACCTGTAAGATATTACAGCTATTCGCGCTTTCCAATCCCGAGTTAAATACGCGCTAAGCAGCGATGACTCGTGTGGAGGTAGAGTGCAGCCGGATAAGCGAAAGAACGATGCCCCCTCTGCCGTCTCTGCCAGGAAGGCTCTTCAGGCGGCGGAGCAGGCACTTGGATCGGATCATCCTAAAGTGGCCGCAGCAAGGAACAATCTTGCTGTGTTGTATTATGCTGAAGGAAACCACGCCGAAGCCGAAGCGCTTCTTGAAGAAGCACTATCATTTTGGGAGAAGAAGCTCGGTACGTATGATCTCGATTTAGCTGCGAGTCTGAACAATTTGGCCGAGGTGCACCGGGCTCAGGGACACCTCCGGCTGGCTACAGCGCTTGCCGCACGTACATTGGCAATTTGCGAGAAAGCCTTGGGTCCCGCTCATTCCGACGTTGTCACGAGCTTGCATTACCTAGCCTCGCTTCACCGTGATCAGGAGAACTATGCGCAAGCCGAGCATCTTCTTCACCGCGCGCTGGCGATTACGGAAAATATCTCAGGTCCAAATCATACCGATGTCGCGATTTGTCTGAATAATTTAGCGGAGGTGCACCGCGTTCAGGGACAGCATGAGAGGGCAGCATCGCTTCTCGTCCGTGCATTAGCAATTGACGAGGAGAATCTGGGTCCGGATCATCCCGATGTTGCCACGAATTTGAATAACCTGGCATTGCTGCATCTCGCGCAGAGACAGTATGCCAAAGCCGAACCGCTCCTGCAGCGTGCACTGGCGATTTCAGAAAAAACCCTGAGTCCGGACCACCCCGATATCGCCACCAGTTTGCATAATCTCGCCGAACTTTACAGTCGGCAAACGCAGTATGTCCAAGCCGAGCGCCTTTATAAACGTGCGCTCAGAATAAATGAAAAAAGCTTCGGTCCGAATCACCCGACTGTGGCCATAAGCCTTAAGAGCCTCGCCACTCTATACCGTGAGACACATCAACCGACCCAGGCAAAACTCCTTGAAAAACGCGCATCAAAAATATTGACCTCGGTAAAACGTTCTATGTAGACAGCGTCAGATTACAGAAGTGCATCATTGACTGGGGGTAGTACCATAACTTGATAATTCATCGGGATCTCGACTTGGATTTCTGGAATGGTCGATACCATAGTCTCGGTTGCTTCAATTTACCCACCGTAAGCAGGAAGCGAGCCCCAAATTTGGCTTTTGGCAGTGCCCTGTATAAAATTGCTGTCATGAACGTTATCTCGCAATTTATCGATTTTTCGGGCTCTTCCGTTGACGTGGCTCGTTCCTTGATAGGCACAACTTTGCTTGTTAATGGGGTGGGAGGCCAGATTGTCGAGACGGAAGCCTACGACCACGAAGACCCTGCGTCACATAGCTTTAGCGGCCCGTCCAGGCGTAACAGAGTGATGTTTGGCCCACCCTGCCGAGCTTATATCTATCGTTCCTACGGGATACACTGGTGCCTCAATTTCGTTTGCCGTACGGATGGACTTGGAGCAGGGGTTCTTATTCGCGCGCTTGAACCGCTTGAAGGACTGGATATCATGCGCGCACGACGCGGGCTCGACAACGCACGGCTGCTGTGTTCCGGGCCTGGACGTGTCTGCCAGGCGCTCGGCATCACGGATGAGCACAGCGGCATGCAAATCGACTCATTCCCATTTCAGCTTGTGCCCGCCATCAAACAAGTACCTATCCTGGCAGGACCGCGCATCGGCATTTCAAAAGCGAAGGATGTGCCCTGGCGTTTTGGACTTTCCGGATCCCGCTACCTCAGCCGCCCATTTCGCTGAACTATCCCTTGCGAGTAAGCAAAACTGCTTCAATCAATTCTCATATGCCCCGGGCGACCGCCATGAATTCCTCAATTTTATGGCTTCAGTTTAACTATAATTCGGTGCTGGCGAATGCGTGACGTTAACGCATAGTTTTTATGCGTCTGGCTCTGCTTTGATATTACAACGGCGGGCTCAATTTCAGATCCATCGCAGCAGTATTTCTCCCCCGGAGCAAGACAATGAGTAGTCTGATCATCAAACTTGGCTGGTTCGCACTTGCTGGCGTCGGCGCATTCGCGTTCGCTTTTATCGCGTTGCATCACGGTGAATCCATCGGCGCCATCTGGATCGTGATCGCCACGGTCTGCGTCTACACTATCGCTTACCGCTTTTACAGCCGGTTTATTTCCAGCAGGGTGCTGAGGCTGGACCCGACACGCATGACGCCAGCCTATAAGTTCAACGATGGCCTGGATTACGTGCCGACCAACAAGTATGTGTTATTCGGGCATCATTTTGCCGCGATCGCTGGAGCCGGTCCCCTGGTTGGACCAATACTGGCTGCGCAGATGGGTTACATGCCTGGGATGTTGTGGCTTCTGGCGGGCGTGGTATTCGCGGGCGCAGTACAGGATTTCATTGTGCTATTCATTTCGACGCGGCGCGACGGCCGTTCGCTGGGCGATCTGATCAAGTCTGAATTAGGGCAGATACCCGGCATAATCGCCCTGTTCGGCACCTTCTTCATCATGCTGATCCTGCTGGCGGTACTTGCGCTGATCGTAGTCAAAGCGCTGGCCGAATCGCCCTGGGGCACCTTCACGGTGGCCGCCACCATTCCGATTGCCTTGTTCATGGGGGTTTATGCCCGCTACATCCGCCCGGGCGCTATTGGGGAAGTCTCGCTGATCGGCTTTGTGCTACTGATGCTGTCTATTGTAGGCGGACAATATGTGCAGGAAATTCCCGCTATGGCCGGACTGTTTACCCTGACGGGGGAGCAACTGACCTGGTTGCTGATCGGCTATGGCTTCATCGCTTCGGTGCTGCCGGTCTGGCTCTTGCTCGCACCGCGCGACTATCTATCCACTTTCCTCAAGATCGGCACCATAGTCGGGCTTGCCATTGGCGTGATCTTCATTTCGCCCGAGCTGAAGATGCCAGCCTTCACGCAATTCGTGGATGGTTCCGGCCCGGTATGGTCGGGCAGCCTGTTCCCGTTTTTGTTCATTACCATCGCCTGTGGGGCGGTATCGGGCTTTCATTCGCTCATATCGTCCGGCACCACGCCCAAGATGATCCGAAACGAAGGCGATGCGCGTTTCATCGGCTACGGGGCCATGCTGATGGAATCATTTGTCGCCATTATGGCCCTCATTGCCGCCTCCACCATCGAACCTGGAGTGTATTTCGCCATGAATAGCCCGGCCGCTATCATTGGCACCACAGCGGAGTCGGCTACGCAGGCAATCTCGCAATGGGGCTTCTACGTCACCCCCGAGATGATCACGCAGACTGCAAAGGATGTGGGCGAGCACACCATTATTTCCCGTACTGGCGGCGCTCCGACGCTGGCGGTGGGCATGGCGCAGATATTGTCCGATGTGATTGGTGGACAAGCCATGATGGCGTTCTGGTATCACTTCGCCATTCTTTTCGAGGCGCTGTTCATCCTGACGGCGGTCGATGCCGGCACCCGCGCCGGGCGCTTCATGCTGCAGGACTTGCTTGGGACCTTCATCCCGTCGATGAAACGCACCGATTCGATGATCGCCAGCCTGATCGCGACCGGGATCTGTGTCTCCGGCTGGGGCTATTTCCTGTATCAGGGCGTTATCGATCCGCTGGGGGGTATTAATACCCTGTGGCCTTTATTCGGCATATCCAATCAGATGCTGGCCGGTATCGCGCTAATTCTCTGTACCTGCGTGCTGTTCAAGATGAAGCACGACCGTTTTGCCTGGGTCACGATCGTACCCGCCACTTGGGTGATGATCTGCACGCTCACCGCTGCCTGGCAGAAGATATTCGACGCGAATCCGCGCATCGGTTTTCTGGCGCATGCCGACAAATACAAGGAGGCAGTTGCGAACAGCCAGATGCTGGCCCCGGCCAAATCCATCGCGCAGATGCAGCAGGTGATTATCAACGATTATGTGAATGCTTCGCTGGCAGCCCTGTTTATGCTGGTGCTGATCAGCATGCTGGTGTTTGGTATCCTGACGGTTTTGCGCGCACGCGGCACAGGCAGGCCTACCGCCAACGAGGCGCCGTTCGAATTGTTGCCTGTTGAAACAGCGCCCGGAACGTAAAGGATAGAGAGCCATGTTAAATAGAATTACCAGAATCAGAAGGGCAGCACGGTATCTGGGGCAAAGCCTGCGGCTGATGGTCGGTGTGCCCGAATACAGTACCTACCTTACGCACATGCAGGATAAACATCCAGATCAGCCGGTCATGGCGTACCGGGAATTTTTCCGGGAGCGCCAGGAAGCAAGATACGGCGGAAAGGTAAGCCGGTGTTGCTAAGCTCCGCATAGGCGATGAGATTATGAATACTGGGATAGCAGGCGCCTGAGAGTGGACGGGTTTTATGCCGGCACCATTGAGCCCGCGCTTGATACCGATCAGCACAAGATAACTTTAAATGCAAATCAAGGCGCAGTATTTCTTGCACTCGCCGCCTTATACTCTCCGCTACCTGCCTATGCGATTGCCCAAAATCTAGAAATTTTATGGCCCCGTTACGAAACGCTCCTGTAATAAAAAATAGATAAGCGCGCTCGAATGAGTTCGCCTGTTTATCGTTCCTGTCCGTTCGCTGCATGACCGATAATCGAAATTATCCCGCTTATATTTCAGATTCAGCAATTTCGCTGAATTGCGATGAAGCAATCATGGTTTCTCTTCAATATTAGAGGGGGTGATATGAATACGATCAAACGCAGTCTGATAGTAATTGTTTGCTCAATCGGCGCTGTAACGAGCCAAATATCGGTAGCAGCAGATACTACCGCTACCGTTTCTATCGATTGGAGCCAGTTCCAAATCTCAGTTTCCGGGGTGAATGGTATAGTACCTGCAGTGACATTTTCCAATCAATTTACGTCTTTGAACTCGTCCGCGTCCGTTCCCAGCGATCAAAGCGAGAATAATTCAAAATCGGCCTACGACTGGACATCCAATCAATCCACCAACGCCGATGCAGGAACCACGCACGCCAATACGTCTGCTTCCTTGTCAACCTTCTCCGGAAATGCCCAAGCAGTGAATACTGACGACTCATATTGGAACACTTCAGGCGCATCATCTTCAGGGAATCGAACGGAAAATTTCTCTTTCGATGGCCCCGGCGTGCTTACTGTAACAGTTCCTTACACCTTAAACATAACCGGGGGAGATCCATATAACTATTATGACTCTACCTCAGCCTCTATCAATGGCCATGCCTACTTCTACGGCTACGAGGGAAACGGAAACTTCGACTCTCAGTCCAATGCCTCATTCTCCCTGAATTCCTATTATTATGGTCAATCCCCTCAATCCCAGTCGGGGAACCTAGTTTTCGGCATTTTTGCGAGTGGCCCTGGAAGTGGATCGCTTGGGATCAATTTTTCTGCCTCTGCGGGGGGAGTAAGCATGGTGCCTGAACCGGAGTCCTACGCTATGCTGCTGGCCGGCTTGGGGCTGATGGGTGCAGTCATACGGCGCCGCAGCATGAGCAAAAATGGCTGAGTTATCCATCTAACTCAAGAAGATATTTTTTTACTCATAAATAGAGCAAAGCGGTCTTCCACAGAAGGCCGCTTTTATTTCAGCTCGAAAACAAGCACCTCGGCTTTCTCCCCCTGATCGAGAACCAGTAGGCTCTCGTCGGTAAGCATTGCCGCATCACCTTCATGAAGACGAGTGCCGTTAAGCGACACGCTGCCACGCGCAACATGGATGTAGACGAGGCAATCCTTGGCAATCGTCCGCTCGACTCTCTCGGCAGCGTCCAACAGGCCGGCAAACATTTTCGCATCCGCATGAATCCTTACGGAACCTTCGGCACCATCCGGCGAGGCGACGAGCCGTAAGGTGCCGCGTTTTTCCGCGTCGTCAAAATACTTTTCCTCATATCCAGGTGGAATTCCAGTTACATTAGGCATAAACCAGATTTGAAGAAAGTGGACTTGGGCGCTCGAAGAACCGTTGAACTCGTTATGCTGCACGCCGGTGCCCGCAGTCATGCGCTGTATACTCCCGGGATGAATGACAGACCCGTTCCCCATACTGTCTTTATGCGCGAGCGTTCCTTCCAGCACATAGCTAATGATTTCCATATCCCGGTGACTGTGCATGCCGAAACCCTGGCTCGGTTCCACCCGGTCTTCATTGATGACGCGCAATACACGAAACTGTGTGTGCGCTGGGTCATAGTAGTCCGCGAAGGAAAAGCTGTGCCAGGAATCCAGCCAACCGTGTTCGGCATGACCGCGCTCTTCGGCGCGACGTAGCTCCATCATGAATGTTCTCCAAAGGGTATAAATGCAGTAAGGCAACTGCGCCATTGAAGTGGCTCAATCGCAGATTCTGCTGTTCAAACGCCTCCGGCGACCTTAACTGTCTGGTCGGTTGCCTGGCGTGGCCTGACCGAAGGGAATAGCTGAGTACCGGGATAGTGCTCCTGAC
>JACCWK010000145.1 GCA_013697655.1 Nitrosospira sp. | reverse complement strand
AGTTGCGCGAGGCCGCGAACGATCATATGGCGATGCTGGAGCAAAACCCTGAGCGCGTTATTGGCTACTTCCAGGATCGCCGGGTTCGCTATGCGGCTTAATACTTCACAGGGCCGAAGCAATAATGGCGTCAGGAGAGAATTCCATAGTCATGGATTTTTTTGCGGGTTCAGCTACTACTGCCCACGCAGTTATGGAGCTAAATTCTGAAGATGGCGGCAATCGGAAGTTTATTTTGACTCAAATACCAGAGCCGTGCGACATAGACTCTGAGGCGTTCAAGGCAGGTTATGCAAACATCGCCGAATTAAGTAAGGAGCGCATTCGACGCGCAGGGAAGAAGGTTTTGTCTGAGCAATGCCGAGAAAACTGGCACAAAGATATTGGTTTCCGTGTACTGAAAGTCGACTCGTCCAACATGGCTGAAGCGTTCTATAACCCTGATACTATTTCTCAAGACCTTCTCTCAAGTCAAGTAGATAACGTTCGCACCGACCGCACCTCCGAAGATTTACTGTTCCAGGTAATGCTTGACTGGGGGGTTAATTTGGCGTTGCCTATCACCAAGAAGGCCATTGTGGGCCATGACGTGTTTTTTGTGGATGGCAACGCACTGGCAGCATGCTTCGACAAGAGCGGCAGCATTGATGAGGCTTTCGTAAAGGAGTTGACTAAGCAAACAGCCACTGCGTGCAGTATTCCGCGATGCCGGGTTCAAGGACAGTGCCGTCAAGATCAACGTCGAGCAGATTTTCAAGTTGCTGTCGCCCGGCACCGAAGTCAAGTGCATCTGAGGAGCTGGCGATGAGTGAAATCACAAGCAACGACGGCTACCGACTAGCCCTGGCGGACATCAAGCAGCGCATTCAGGCGGCCCAGGTACGTGCTGTACTGGCGGTGAATGCCGAGCTGCTGGCTCTGTACTGGGATATTGGGCGCCGGTTGGTGCAATGGCAGAGCGAGCAAGGCTGGGGTGCGGCCGTGGTCGAGCAAATGGCGCGTGATCTGCAAGCCACATACCCCGGCATGAAAGGGTTTTCTCGTACCAGCCTGTTTGCCATGCGGCAGTTTTATGCCTTTTTCAGCCCCGCATTTGAAGTTGTCCCACAGCCTGTGGGACAAATGCCCTGGGGCCATGTCCGCACCCTGCTGGCCAAGGTCAAAACGGTGGATACCGCTTTATTGTATGCACAGGCCTGCGCTGAAAATGGCTGGAGCCGCACGATGCTGGAATGGCAGATTGAGCAGCAGTTTCACGCCCGCGCAGGCAAAGCTGTTGGCAACTTCGCAAAAACGTTGCCCGCACCACAATCCGAACTGGTACAGCAAAGCCTGAAAGACCCCTATGTGTTCGATTTTTTGATGCTGGCACCACAGGCGGTCGAGCGAGATATTGAAAACCAGTTGGTGGCGCAAATCACCCGGTTTTTGTTGGAGCTTGGCAAGGGCTTTGCGTTTTTGGGAAGGCAATACCAGTTAGAAGTAAACGGCAAGGACTATTTTCTGGATCTGCTTTTCTATCACGCCCGGCTCAAGTGCTATGTGGTGGTTGAGCTCAAAGCCGGTGAGTTCAAACCGGAATATATCGGCAAGCTCAATTTTTACTTGTCTGCGGTGGATGATCAGCTTCGCGCTGACGATGATCAGCCTACTATCGGCCTGATTTTGTGTAAAGACAAAGACAAGCTGGATGTCGAATACGCCCTGCGCGATATCAACAAACCGATGGGTGTCAGCTCATTCATCACCAAAGAAATTCCCTTGAATGTTCGCTCACAGCTGCCAACGGTGGCCGAAATTGAGCAAGAGCTGGGCGCCTTGAATCCTGATGCAGGGGAAGACGCAGAATGAAACTGAAATTCAAACAACAGGCTTATCAAACGGCAGCAATGCAGACAGTCGTCGATTGTTTCAAAGGCCAGCCGCCCGTTACAGCTGAGGCCATCAGCTATCGCATTGACCCGGGCAAGGCCAAAAAAGGTGTCGAGGATCTGTTTCTAGTGTAGTACGCCGTAATTAACAGAACTAATAATCACCCCTGCTGTCCAGGTATTAGAACGTATGACAGGAGGACACCGATGCGAACTGCCCCGGAGATTGTACTGACAGCAGGAGAAGAAAA
>JACCWK010000144.1 GCA_013697655.1 Nitrosospira sp. | reverse complement strand
TACATCGCCATGCATAACCAATCCCCCAAGCCTTTTGTCTGGACTGCCAAGGCCAATGACATCCTGCAAAAAGTCATTCGAGCCAATCGCCACTTAAGTTCCAAACAGAATGACTCACTACACTAGCATGCAATTCGGTACCGCCCCAATGAGGTGACATTCAGGACGAGCTTTCTTCCGCGATCAAGGGAGGAGCTATTACCATTTCTCTGGAAAAGGCCGCAGATCAAGTTCAAAGGTCCAGGCTTGTGACGGTTGTTGCGTGAGGAAGTAAACAGTTTCCGCTATCTGAGAGGGTTCCATAAAGAATTCATCTGGCTTGCCTGGCATTTGCTGGCGGGTTCGCTGCAAGTTAACGATCCCGTCGAGAATCACGTAACTGACGTGAATCTTTTCAGGTCCGAGGTATCTTGCCAATGACTGCGCCAGGCCCCGCTGTCCCGCTTTTGCAGACGCAAAAGGGGCGAAGTTGGCGCCTCCTTTAATCGAGGCGGTAGCACCAATAATGACAATATTGCCGCTTCCCGCGGCTCGCATATCGGGAAGCACTGCCTTTACGGTGTGAAACAGCCCCCTGCAATTGATTTCCCAGGCGTCCTGAAAGTTTTCCAGTGTAGCGTCGTCGATATTGGCAAAGGCTCCTGCACCAGCATTGTATATCAGTACATTTACCGGGCCGACTTGCTGTCGGATTTGAGCGAATACTTCGGGCGAGGCTTCCGTATCCTTGACGTCATAGGAAAATGCTCTGGAACCCTTGATCTTCCCCGCAATTTCATTCAGCCTCTCTTTGTTACGGGCGCAAAGCGCCACCCGATAGCCATTCGCCGCAAACTGGGCACCAATTGCAGCGCCGTTACCCGGACCGACACCGACAACCACGCAAACGCCTTTACTCATCTACATATCTCCCCAGGAAATGAAACAGTGATCGCTCAGCGGTCTTACGATCAGATATGACCTTCGCCGCAAATGATGTTTTTTTGAGCGATTCACGTCTAAGAATTCCGCCGCATTCTCCGGTATACTTTACAACATGATGTCCGGTACTCCATTAATTATTACTGCCGCTGCCGTACTGCTTGTAACCATGGCATTTCTGGTGATCAGGCTTGGCATGCTGTCGACAATGGTACGTGAGCTGTTGGCGCAACAAGCAAGGGTGATGGAGGATAAGCACCGTGACATGCTCAAGGACCTGCATGAGGGATTATCAAAGCAGGGTGACAGACTATCCGAGGCGCTCGGTAAAACTTCCGAGCAGTTACGTGGAACGGTGGAAATGCGGTTGGATCAGATCAGCGGCCATGTCACCGAACGTCTGGACGAAGGATTCAAAAAAACCAACGAAACATTTACAAGCGTTATGACGCGGCTTGCGACCATCGACGAAGCACAAAAAAAAATAGACAGTCTTACCACCAACATGGTGAGCTTGCAGGAGCTTCTAGGCGACAAACGTTCGCGCGGCGCATTCGGTGAGGTGCAACTGGAGGCATTGGTGCGCAATGTTTTACCTGCCTCTGCATTCACGATGCAACACACGCTTTCCAACGGCAGTCGCGTCGACTGCGTGTTGCGCTTGCCTCCGCCGACGGGCATGGTCGCGGTCGATTCAAAATTCCCGCTGGAAAATTTCCATCGCATGTTCGACCGCCACGCGGATGACGCCAGTCGGGCATTGGCACAGAAACAATTCAAGGCCGACGTAAAAAAACATGTGGATGATATTGCCAGCAAATACATCCTGCCGCCCGAAACGTGTGACGGCGCGGTGATGTTCCTTCCGGCTGAGGCGGTTTTCGCCGAAATCCATGCTTATCATTCCGACGTGGTGGATTACGCCATGCAGAAGCAAGTCTGGATAGTTTCGCCCACCACGCTGATGGCGGTGCTGAATACTGCACGCGCGGTATTAAAAGATATTGAAACTCGCGAGCAGGTGCACATCATCAAGCACGAGCTTTCCAGGCTTGGCAGAGATTTTGTGCGCTTTGACGAGCGCATGAAGAAACTTGCCGATCATATCCGTCAGGCTAACCAGGATGTAGAAGACGTTCATATTTCCAGTCGTAAAATCAGTCAGCGCTTTGCCCGCATCGACGCGGTCGACCTGGATGTTCCGGAATTGAAAAGCAACGACGCGCTGGAATCCGGCGAGGACTGATTCTGAAGCTTAAAGAACCTCTGAGCAAGCCCTCCGTGGAGCGCTTGGTTGGCAACTGAGTGGCAAAATCAGAATGATTACAAGGCGCGCGATGCAGGAGCGTAGCTTGCGCTTCTGCGGTAATGGCGATCCCACGGATCGCAATACGGTGAGTGTTCGATTCCACCGCAACCCGCATGGAACTTGGCTTTGTGATCGCACCTTTCACCTCCTCGCCTTTCGGGCATCCCATCCCCCACAACCACTGTCGGGCCCGCGTGATGGGACTGCAGGGGTCCCTTAATGTCCTGGAACTTCAAAACCTGGTATCGTCATCGGGTACTTGAAAATGAGTCCATCCCCGACGATCTTTGGCGAGATGCGGTGGCGCGACTGCGGTTTCTGCGCGGCCTGACCCCGATCGAGCTTAAGCGCTTGCGTGAATGTGTCATATTGTTCCTCCACGCCAAACAAATAAGCGGAGCGCATGGGCTAATAATCACCGGCGAAATGCATGTGATGATCGCAGCGCAGGCATGTATTCTAATTCTGAACCTTGATCTTGATTACTACGATGGATGGGTCGAAATTATTGTATATCCCGGTGAATTCATTCGCGATTACGAATACGTTGACGAGAATGGCGTGGTGCATCGCGCGCGAGAGTCGGTTTCGGGTGAGTCCTGGCTTGGCGGCCCGGTGATTCTGTCCTGGGAAGACGCCGCCGCTGCGGACACGGGCATCGGATACAATGTAGTCATACATGAGTTCGCCCATAAACTTGACATGTTGAATGGCGATACCAATGGTTTTCCCCCTTTGCATGCTGACATGAGTCAGCAAGCGTGGAGCGAAGCATTCGGTAAAGCCTATGCGGTTTTTTGCCTGAGTATAGATACGGATGAAACTCCGGTTATCGACCCGTATGCGGCCGAGAATCCCGCCGAGTTCTTCGCTGTAATGAGCGAGGCGTTTTTTGAGATGCCATTAGTGGTAAAACTGAACTTTCCAGCCGTGTATGAACAATTGGCGCTTTTTTATCGCCAGGATTCGGCACGGCGGTGGGACAAATCATGACCGGCTATGTTATCAGCGCCGACATCGGCGGCACCAAGATCCTACTCCATGCGGAGTTAAAAGATGGCCATATACAGGAGCACTACGAACGCCTGTACTCCAGCCGCGACTACCCGAGTTTTTCCGATGTACTCAGGGATTTTCTGGATGAGCCCAAGATCGCCGGCATGGGCCAAAATCCTGCGGCTGCCTGTTTCGCGGTGGCCGGTCCGATTACAGAGCAGGGTGCCAGTCTCACGAACTTGCCGTGGCTGATGAACGCTGCGGATATCGCAAGGGAATTTTCTATTCCGTCCGTTAAGCTCATAAATGATTTTGCGGCAGTGGCATTGAGCGTTGAGATCCTCCCCACAAGCGATCTGGTAACGTTGCAGGCGGGGAGACCGTATGCAGGTGAGATGCGCGTTGCGGTTGGCGCGGGCACCGGCATGGGCGGCGCTTGGCTGGTATGGCACCGAGACCGCTATATACCGCTGTCCAGCGAGGCTGGACATACGGATTTTGCTCCAGCGGATGAGTTGCAAGATCAGTTGCTCCAATATTTACGAAAGAAATTCGGCCATGTATCGGTCGAGCGGGTGCTGTCCGGGCCGGGGTTGACGAATATTTTCAATTTTCTTTCCGATTCCCATGGGGCCGATTCGAGCAAAGTTGCGGGGCTGGTACAGGTATATCCGGGAGAGGATGGCGCGGCTCAGGTGTCTGATCTCGCTTTCAAACACAAGCATCCCATTGCAGTGAAAGCGATGAATTTATTTGTTGATATTTATGGCGCTTATGCCGGTAATCTTGCATTGGCGGGGTTGAGCCGTGGCGGCGTGTATGTGGCCGGCGGTATTGCGCCCAAAATCATCGAAAAATTACGGGAAGGCGGTTTCATGAAAGCATTCTGTGACAAGGGGCGATTTTCCGCACTGATGGGTGAAATCCCCGTGCATGTGGTGATGAACCCGAAAGCGGGGTTACTCGGCGCCACTCTTGAAGCGCAGCGGATGTTGCAAAAAAAAAAAAAACGACTAGATTAGCGCCATGCAGTGTTGCACGTCGTTGCATAGGAATACTATGCGCCTCCTTGCGCCTTGCCCGACACTAATCTAGTCGTTTTTCGCCCCACTCCTTTTACGCGTCATATCGTTAGTAGTAATGTCAGCCCGGCTTGCCGTCTGCGCGTGCGCGCCAGTAAAGCGGAGCATAGCGGGCTGCCCAGAGGGTGAAGCAGATCAGCCATGATATTCCCGCCAGCAGATATGCGCCCGGAGCCAGACTGGCAGCAGCAGGCAGGAGGTCAGGAAGTATCCGGAACAACGCCGCAGCCTGGAACCCGATAAACAGCAGCCAGCTAAGTTTGTCCAGAACCAGCGGATGCCCTGAATGTCCCAGCGTGACACGCGAGGCCATGCTTAGCACCATGCTGGCGAAATACCCGATTGCAAGCGCGTGCAATGGTGCCAGGCCAAGTATCAATGATTCTCCGCCACTCGCAAAAAATACCAGACTCTGCGCGCCATACAGCAGCATTGACACGCCCAGCCAGGCAAATGCGATATGCAGCACCGCTAGGAGGTGGACGCGGAAGCTGCGCAATAATCCCCAGGTAAAAGATAAATATATGGCGCTAGCGGCCAATGGCAGGTCAAACATCCATAGGTAGGGGAATGCCGCCTCCCATAGCAGCAATTTGCCGTGCCCCACGGAACAGGCAAGCATCAGCCAGAGTATCCAGTACGGTCTTACCAGGACATAATTCTCCAGCACCCGGCTGGAGAAAAACGGGATCATGCGATGGCTGACCGTCATGACAATCGGCAGCAAAAAAAACCAGATGCCGGCGCTGCGGGAAAAATCCAGCAGCGCCGCATTATCCGTGATCAACCACAACAAATACGCAGCTATTCCCATCCAGCCGGATACCAGCGCCACGCTGGCTGCGATTGCGTGACGCCTATCCTGGTTCTCTGCTTTGAACAGGACGCATAGCAGCGCATAAACCGCTATACTGAATCCCGCCAGCAGGGTTGCAACGCCTGCGGCCGCGATCAGTTTACCGGCCACCAGACCGAGATAAAAAAGCGCAATGCCCGTCGCCATCAGCACGCTGGAGGCGATATAGTGCCGTGGTTGAATTTTTTCTCCGTTCATCCAGTTGGGAAAAGTGGTGAACAGGAAACCCAGAATAAAGAATGAGAAGAAGCCATAGATCATCAAAAAAGCATGGGCCCAGATCGGGGCTATGCTCCATGCCGGGGCGGCGCCCGCAATGCCGTAGCGCCCGGTGAGATCGAACACCCACCACAATAGCGTCAGCATCCCTTGCAGCGCCCCTGCCAGGAACATGCCGCGATGCGGCGCGGCAGAGAGATGATGCCAATCAGATGCGTTGGTGGTCATATATATTGAGTGGCTGGATCAGGTCCATCATTCTACTTGAGAGAAAGTGTTCAGCACATGAATAAGGCATTTACCAAAGAAACGGAGCCGGTTGACGATTTTGACGAAGAAGAAGCTGTCAATCCTCTCCCCACGGGAAGTAGAAACTACATTACCCCGGGTGGCCATGCGCGCCTGATGGACGAGTTTCTCTGGTTGATGAACAGGGAGCGTCCCCAGGTGACGGCTACGGTATCGTGGGCTGCCGGGAATGGCGACCGTTCGGAGAACGGCGATTATATCTATGGCAAAAAACGCTTGCGTGAAATCGACCGGCGCATTCGTTTTCTTACCAAGCGGATTGATTTGGCCGAAGTCGTGGATCCCGCTGCGCCGCGGGAAGATGAAACGCAGGTCTTTTTCGGTGCAACCGTTACATTCGCGAATCAGACAGATGAGGAGAAAACGGTTTCCATCGTTGGCGTTGATGAGATTGACACATCCCGGGGCTATATCAGCTGGATTTCACCGATGGCGCGAGCCTTCATCAAGGCGCGGGAAGGCGAGGTTGTGACGCTGCACGCGCCGGGTGGGACTGAAGAACTGGAAATCCTTGAAGTTAAATACCAGACGATTCCGATGGAGTTATTCGCGCAGGGGACGGGCACAGATGCAGTCAAGCCAGATGCTCCCGTATCGGTTCGTTGATAAAATTCGCAATAGAATCCGATGAAAGTCATCACCTCTCGCGATAATCCGTTCTTCAAACAACTCGTCAAGCTGGAAAAATCGGCCCGTCAACGGAGGCTGGCTGGCCTGACGCTGCTCGACGGCGTTCATTTGATCAATGCGTACAGTCTTGCGCTGGGGTGGCCAAAGAATCTAATCCTGAGCGAGGCGGGGCGTGATAACGAAGAGATAAAATGCCTGCTGGTAAAGCAGGGAAGCGAAACAGACATGGGTGTATTTGTGCTGAGCGATGTTTTGTTCCGCGAGGTTGCCCCAGTCAAAACACCCACTGGCATCATGGCGTTGATACTTATTCCTTCGGCTACGACCATTCCTTTGCCCAAGAGCGAAAGGGGGGAATCTTTTTGCGTGCTGCTGGAAGCGATACAGGACCCCGGCAATCTTGGTTCGATACTCCGCTCCGCCGCTGCCGCAGGCGCAAGTGACGGCTATCTCTCCGATGGCTGTGCCGATGCCTGGTCGCCCAAGGTACTGCGTGCTGCCATGGGTGCGCATTTCCTGCTGCGCATACACGAACGATCTGATTTAGTGGAAGTGGCACAGGCATTCAAAGGCAAGGTCATCGCTACCACACTGAACGCGAAAATGAGTCTTTATCAGACCCAGTTAACTGGCCCAATCGCGTTCGTGTTCGGCAACGAAGGGGCGGGGCTGCCCAATGCGGTGCTGCAAGCAAGCAGCGAGCAAGTCAGCATTCCCATGCTCGACGGCACCGAATCATTGAACGCGGCGGCTGCGGCTGCGGTGTGTTTTTTTGAGCGGGTGAGGCAGATGAAAATAGTGTGTGATATATAGCAGATGAAATCAATCTACTATTGCTTCGGCCCTGTGAAGTATTAAGCCGCATAGCGAACCCGGCGATCCTGGAAGTAGCCAATAACGCGCTCAGGGTTTTGCTCCAGCATCGCCATATGATCGTTCGCGGCCTCGCGCAACT
>JACCWK010000143.1 GCA_013697655.1 Nitrosospira sp. | reverse complement strand
GGATCTGAATTAATCGCCAAAGTCATTGCTGGCGTCCTGTTTAAAAACGGGGTCATCACGAAAACAGAAAATCATCAACGAATTGCCGCCTGATTAAGCTGCCATACACAACATTTGACTATTTCTCTAATGATCTGAACAGTGTGCTTTCTCTCAGTTTGGCAAACACGTTATCTCCCTGATTTCCATTGTTAAAACGATTAGGTGGATTGAATTGTAGAGAGAAAAAATCGGCCTGGGAATGTGACATATTGCCGCGCGGCAATATGTCACACCTACATGTCTCCGACAAAAACAGCTTCCGCGAAATAGAATGTATTACCGTTTTGACTGGTAACGTTATCGCCCTGACATTTCTTATGTCAAAACGATCCAGAAGATATCGGCGGGAAGAAGAGTTCGACAGTGCAGCAGCGTTTTCGTTACGCAGTTTAAGTGTGCACGGGGAGAGGTACTTTCAAAGATGATGCGTAGTGACTTTGGGCGTTAATTTTTTACTGATGCTATTTGCCGTTTTGTATCGATGGCGGCGTGAGCGTACTCCTAGGAATCGCCGATATCGGAATCGCTGATATCATTATGTTCATTCCTCACCCACTTCTGTACCACCAGGCTACCCACCATATCCCCTTCGACATTGACCGCCGTGCGGAATGCATCCATCAGGCGATCGATAGGCAATAGAATGGCAATGGCCTCAGCGGGCAGACCAACCGATTGCAACACCATCACCATGGTCACCATGCCTGCGCTCGGGATGCCTGGCGCGCCCATTGCACCGAGCATGGCGGTAAAAAACACAATCATCTGCTGCATGAGATTAAGTTCGATACCTGCCAGATTGGCGACAAACAGAGCCGCGGCTGCCTCATATAAAGCGGTACCGTCCATGTTCAGGGTGGCGCCCAGCGGTACAACGAAGCCGGCAATATCGCGTTTAACATGCAAATGCTGTTCTACGCAGCGCAATGTAACCGGCAAAGTCGCAGAACTGGAACTGGTGGCAAAAGCCGTCACGAGTGCTTCACGTGCACCGCGCCAGAATTTAAGCGGCGTCATACCCGTAACCAGATAAAGAATCAGCGGCAGTACCACAACGCCATGCAGCAGCGTGGTGCCCACCACCACTACGATAAACTTTATCAACGTGGCGAGGAGGGCCGTATCCTGCGTGGCAACCAGCTGCAGCAGGAGGGCCATGATGCCAAGTGGTGCCAGACGCATAATCCAGCCCACCAGCATCAGCACAAGCTCCAGCAGTTCTTGCAACAAGATGATGATATTGGCATAGCGCTCGCCGCCCACCACCAAAGCAATTCCCAGCAACAATGCAAATACCACCACTGCCAGGATGTCACCCTTAGCCAAAGCGCCTATGGGATTCTGAAACAATGAATGCAGGAACTGGGCAAAGAATTCGGGCAGGGACATCTGCTTGGCTTGAAAACCCTGCATTGCGTCCTGAAACATCGCAAGCTGGAGGCCCTCGCCTGGCCGAAAGAGATTGGCGGCAGTCAGCCCCAGCATCATCGCAATTGCCATGGAAAGTATAAAAAACCCTAGCGTTGCCTTCCATACGCTATGCATCTGCCGGTGAGCACGCAAATTGGCAACCCCAACTGCGATGGAAGTAAATACCAGTGGAATCAGCACCATTTTCAATAAATCGATGAACAATGTGCCCATCAGCCCGGCGATATACAAGCCGTTTTGCGCCACAACTGATTCTCTCCCAAGCCCGGAAAACACCAGCCCCAGCAGGATGCCAGCCAGCACACCGAATAGAATCTGCGTATTAAGCGATATCCTTTTCACAGCTAGCTCTATTATAGAATCCGATTTCGAAGGGATACTTGTAAAAAACCTGCATTCGCAGTGAGATTATTTAAGACAGCGGGACAGCATTAATATGAAATGCTTACAAACTCTGCCAGACTTAGAGTTACTTACAAACCTTACACCTTTCGTCAGCAACCATGCCAGATTTTTACTAAAAAAACCGCCAGCCTGACGGCAAAAAAGCCTCTCCAACCGAGCTGCGAAAGAACGTAATGCAGAGTACCCCCGATGTTAGTGCTAACCATTATGCAAAAATACTTCAGCGATTTTTGGAAAATAAGGCTTACCCTTGTCTCGCAAATACACAGCATTCGCATCATTGCGGAAATCGCCCCATAATATTCCCGGCAGCTATAATCCACTACCATGATTGCTGGCCTCTCCCTTTCAGCTGCTGGCGCGCCATTAATCGCGTTTACGATAACGTTTACCTCGATTTGGTGGTTGATCAGGGGCAACGTTCTCCGGGTACTGGATCATCCTAATCCTCGCTCTCTACACACTGTATCCGTTCCCCGCACTGGAGGGCTCGCTATAGTATTGGGTGTATTAATATCGTGGGCATTTCTTCCCGGCACACTGCCACTTTCCGTGTGGTTGGGCGTTGCTCTGCTGGCGCTGATATCGTTCGCCGACGATATTTCTGGTTTACCTGCTTTGGGACGACTGCTGATACATGGCCTGGTCGCTGTCTGGTTTTCGGTAGCGCTTTTATTGGAGGCACACGGTTGGATGATCGCTGCCATAATCGCCATCTCCACCATCTGGATGATCAATCTTTATAATTTTATGGATGGCTCGGATGGGTTGGCTGGCGGTATGACGCTCGTGGGTTTCAGCTGTTACGGTATGACGGCATGGCTGGCCGGGAACGAGTTATTTGCCATGATAAACTTCTGTATCGCCGCTGCCGCCGCAGCTTTTCTATTATTCAATTTTCATCCTGCAAGAATCTTCATGGGGGATGCCGGCGCGATCCCTCTGGGATTCCTGGCGGCGGCGCTGGGTGTGACAGGCTGGACCAATGGCTTGTGGCCGTTGTGGTTACCGATCCTGGTATTTTCGCCATTTATTGCCGATGCTTCTGTTACGCTCGTAAAACGTACCCTGCACGGGGAAAAAATCTGGCAAGCGCATCGCGATCATTACTACCAACGCATCGTTCAAAGCGGTTTCGGTCATCGCAACACCGCACTCCTCGGTTATATCCTGATGTTTGCTGCGGGCATCAGCGCAGTATGGGCAATACGGCAAGATACCGCTGTTCAGCTTGGAGTCGGCACGGCATGGGGAGCTTTTTATTTGATTATGATGCTTGTATCTGAGCGGTACTTGGAGCGCCGGCCTGGCGACTGATAGGATGCCTTTACCCAAACTCCACATACGCACTGTAATCGCTTTCGTTCATGACATCGCCGCAGCCATTGCGGCGTGGGCGCTCGCTTATTTATTCCGTTTCAATTTCGAAATACCCGCTGTCTATCTGGCATCGTTGAAAGAAATTCTGCCGTGGGTGGTTCCGATTCATGCCGCAGCGTTCCTATGGTTTGGTCTATATTGCGGGCTCTGGCATTATGCGAGTTTGCCTGATTTGAGGCGCATTCTGCTTGCCGTGTTGACATCTGCGGCAGCGGTGCCGCTGGCGTTATTCATGTTGCAAATACTAGCCGGCACACCGCGTACCGTGCTCCTGCTGGCTCCCATTCTGCTTCTGTTTATCATGGGAGGGAGCCGCCTCGCATACCGGTTGTGGAAAGAGCATCTGCTGTATGGACTAAAAGAACTGGAGGGTAATCTCGTCCTGGTGTTAGGGGCGGGTGATGCCGCAGTTGGCTTGGTGAAAGAGCTTGCTCGCAGTGTGCAATGGCGAGTGGTGGGATTACTTGATGATGATCCGACAAAGCTTGGCTTGATGCTGCATGGTTTCAAGGTGCTGGGTCGAATCAATGATCTGCCTGCCATAGCGGAAAAACTGGGAGTCGCTAACGCCATTATTGCCATGACGGCTACCGCCTCCGAGCGCCGCAACGCTCACCGCTCTCAACTCGATCGCCGTCATCCCGACCGCCTTCACCGTGACCGGCGACGCGCGCTGGAAATGTGTTCGGCCGCTGGCGTAAAGGCCTTAATCGTTCCCTCTTATGATGACCTGATCAGCGGGAAAATCACCGTCTCGCAAATTCGCACCATCGAACTGGACGACTTGCTGGGACGAGATCCAGTGGTGCTTGATAACGAGGGTCTGCATGGCTTGTTAGCCGGGCAAACTGTAATGGTCACGGGCGCAGGCGGCTCGATCGGGTCTGAGTTATGTCGACAGATCGCCAAATTTACGCCGGCCCGCCTGGTTCTATTCGAGTTGAACGAATTCGCGCTTTACAACATGGAGCAGGAACTCAAAGGCAGTTTCCCGGAAATGACTATGGTATTCGCAATAGGCGATATCAAAGACCAGGCTCGATTGGATCAGGTATTTTCCCAATTTCAAGTGGCTGTCGTTTTTCATGCAGCTGCTTACAAGCATGTTCCATTGATGGAGCAGGAGAATGCCTGGCAAGCCGTGCTCAATAATGTATGGGGAACTTATATTCTGGCACAGACGGCAATCAGGCACGGGGTAGAAAAATTCGTCCTGATCTCCACGGATAAAGCGGTCAATCCTACCAATGTCATGGGTGCCAGCAAGCGGCTGGCGGAAATGGTGTGCCAGGCGTTGCAGCAATCTGTGTCCCCGTTCGAAAAAAATAATTCAGGCGATAAAGATCAGGAAACCTATTTTGTCATGGTGCGTTTCGGCAACGTTCTGGGTAGCGCAGGCAGCGTGATTCCAAAATTCCGTGAACAAATTGCAAAGGGGGGGCCAATCACCGTCACGCATTCCGAGATTACCCGCTATTTCATGTCTATACCTGAAGCCGCGCAACTGGTACTGCAAGCGGGATTAATGGGAGGAAAAGAAAGCGGTGGAGAAATTTTTGTATTGGATATGGGCGAGCCGGTTAAGATCGCCGATCTTGCAAAAGATCTGATTCGCCTCTCCGGCCTTAGCGAGGAAGATATCAGGATTGTCTACAATGGGCTGCGTCCAGGAGAAAAACTCCATGAAGAATTATTGGCGGACGACGAGAATACGTTGCCTACACCTCATTCCAAATTACGTATAGCCCAGGCTCGCCAGGTAGACAAACAGTGGCTGGCGCAACTCGTGACGTGGCTAAATGAAAAGCCGGTATTAAGCGATACGGAAGTCAAACAGGAATTGAAAAAATGGGTGCCGGAATACTCAAGCAAAGAATCAAGCCACGAGGAAACCAATTAGGGATCCCTAAATTGCCGTGTTTGCGGGTAGGAATCAAAGAAGGACCTATTCAGGATTTTGGTTTCCAAGGTTCGTCAGTTCTGGAACTCACTCGCATTACCATTGGAGCGTGGATATGAAAATACCAAGATCAGTCGGCGCTAACGTGGGCCATCGCGATCATGACCCGCTGAATTCCATAAAGTCTGGATCAGACTGGCGTAGGCACCTCCTTTTGCAAGCAGCTCCCCATGGCTGCCGATTTCGGCGATGCGTCCCTTTTGCAGCATGGCGACTCGACTGGCCTTCTCCAAAGTGGATAAGCGCTGCGTGATAACAAGCGTAGTACGCCCTTGCATCACGGCTTCCAACGCCATTCGCACATGCTGCGAGGACTCGAAGTCCAGCGTCTGATAGGTTTCATCCAGAATCAGAACAGGCGAATTTCTCAGCAATGCGCGGGCGATAGCGATGCGCAGCCGCTGTCCACCGGTCAGGCTGACGCCCTGCTCTCCTACCAGAGTTTGCAGGCCATGAGACATTTCGCGGATGAATTCCATTGCATGGGCGGCTTGCGCCGCGGCGGTGATCCTCCCTTCTGTTGCGCGGCCCATTGCACCATAAGCGATGTTAGCTGCTATGGTGTCATTGAATAGCGCCATATCCTGAGACACCAACACGATATTTGCACGCAGGCTTGTTAACGTGAGACTTGCGAGATCATGGCCATCAAGCAGAATTCTTCCTTCGGTAGGATGAAAGAAGCGTGGCACCAGATCAGTCAGAGCGGCCTTGCCGCACCCGGAAAACCCCACCAGCGCGACAGTTTCTCCTGGTTGTATGGTCAGGGTGATATCTCTCAGCGTGAAACCTGCGTCGAGGCTTTCTGCAGGGCTTGCCTCGGTGCTAGATTCGAAGTGTGAACGGCCTGATTGAGTACCGTACTTAAAGCTGACCTGCTCGAATCGCAATTCTCCCCTTACACGCTCGATAGCAATAGTTCCTGGATTCGATTCCGTCTCCTCATCCAATAGTGAAAATATGCTTTCTGCGGCAGCCAAACCGTGTTGCAGCCGCGCATTAACGCCGGCAACGCGCTTTAGCGGTAGACTCAGCATCAGCATGGACAGTATCAGGGAAACGAAACTGCCTGCCGTGATTTCATCGACTGAAACTTGCTGCGTCGCATAATATAATATGATAGCCAGCGCAACGGCGGTTATCATCTGTACCAGCGGAACTGCGAAAGCTGCAATGGCAACCTGCTTCATGGTGAAACTGTGCGCGCGGCTCACCAGCTCCCTCATCCGCTGGTTTTCGTACTGCTCGCCGCCGTAAAGCTTGACGAGTTTGTGGTTTTCGATCGATTCTTTTAACACCTGAGCGATGTCATCCACCTTTTGACCTCCCTCCCGTCCCATTTTTTGTAGCCGCTCATTGACCCATCGTATGATCAGCACGATCACCGATGCCACTACCAATGCCAGAACTGAAAGTTTCCAGTTAAGATAGAGTATCCATCCCAGCAGTCCAATAACCGTCAGCGTGTCCTTTACCATTACAGTTACTACGGCGGTGAAGGCGCGAGCAAGCTGATCGATGTCGGATCTAAATCTGGACATGAGTCTGCCACTGGACTGGTCCGCATAAATGCGGGCGGGCAATGTCAATAATTTATCAAACATTTCCACCCGCAGATCCACCACCAATTTGCTGCCTATCCAGCTGATGGCGTAAGTGCTGACATAACCTGCCGCGCCCCGCACAATGAACAATACAATAATCCCCAGCAAAACAAGTTGCATCACTTCCATGTCTTTGCTGACAAGAGCACCGTCCACCATCCATTCCATCAACGCCGCTAGCATCGGTGCAGTTGCCGCCATCACCATCATGCCTATGAATGCGAATATCAGCACCTCCCAATAAGGCGCGATATACTTAATCAGGCGCGAATATAGCTTGCGGCTGTTCATAATTTTTCTTTGCGTGAGTGAGGGTGAAGCACCGGCGAACCAGCGGACTTTAGCAGTGTGAGCACAACTAGGCAATGCGCGAACGTGCAGCCTGGTCTGAGATATCAGGGAAGAGACACTCGTGCGTCAGATGGCTCAATTCATACTATTGCTTCGGCCCTGTGAAGTATTAAGCCGCATAGCGAACCCGGCGATCCTGGAAGTAGCCAATAACGCGCTCAGGGTTTTGCTCCAGCATCGCCATATGATCGTTCGCGGCCTCGCGCAACT